>JBKCUA010000038.1:0-29948 GCA_046318675.1 Holosporales bacterium | reverse complement strand
GGGCACCTCTATTAACCCATTTATAGGGATGAGTGGCTAGAAAGGGCTAGGCGAGCAAACGTAAGCGTACTCAAACGTACGTGCGGATTGCGAGCATAGACCTGACGACGCCAATCGCCCTAGAAATGAGGTTAATAGAGGTGCCCTCTACTGTTAATTCCGCAACGCGCTATAGTATTAATTAGAGGTGCCCCCGTATAACTTTATAGTGATTTTCTCCACCCCGCCACTAACAACCCAACAATCGCCCCGCATACCCACTCAAAGGGCAACAGAGGTCGGCGTTGTTCGCCCAGTATCCGTTGCGCTTTCCGTAAGGAAACCGGGAAGTTGGCAGGATCATTAGGGAACAGCACCTGCCCCCCAGTGCGCCGGGCTATCCCGTGGGCGGCCTTTTCATTCACCCCCAGATGGGCAATTTCCGCCATATCGTCCCAGTGCCAGGCAAGAACACTGTGGACATTACCCGCAGTGGTTCTGGCGGCGTACCAACCGGGGATAGCATCCCCGGTTGAGGTTCCGACGCCGCTGGGTGTCTCCAGCGTGCCGCCTTCGATGGTTACGCCATTGTTTCCTGTTACTAGGTGCGGCGCATCAGCCTCATACCCCGGCACCCGCAGAAGCCATTGGGTCAAGCGTTGTAGGACTTGACGGTAAGCTGCCCCCGCACTGGTGGTGCGAGCCGCCTGCCAGAAAGTTCCGGCATTAATCTGTGCCACCCGCCCAGCGGGCAGCACGGCATCGGCCAGTGCCAGCACCGGGTTATTTCCAGCGGTGAGCAACGATAACTCGGCCTGTACCGGCACTACCTCTCCCACTGCAAAAGTCTCCAGCCCTGTTGTCACCGGGTGCGGCCTGGTTGTGGTCAGGGAAAATGCTCCCGGTAAAACCGACCCCAGCGGTATCATGGGCAACAGGGGGGCAAGGGGGGAATTGTACAAACTCTCTGCCCCGCCGTATTCCGCCCCGGTAAGGAGGAGTAATGCCCCACCGCGTCGGTGGAATAGGGCTATGTTCTCCAGATAACTATCGGGCAACAGACCGCGCTGGGTGTACTGATCCAAAATCACAATATCAAAATGCTGCAACTTATCGCCGAATAACTCATCCACCGGAAAGGGGATGAGTGCCATATCTTCACGCCTTGCTACATCAAGACTGTCCGGGCGGCGCAGGATAGTAAAATGCACCAGCTCCACCGCCGGATCGCGGAGCAGCAGCGATCGCCACACCCGCGTGCCAGGATGAGGTTGGCCAGAAACCAGCAACACCCGCAACCGTTCCCGCACCCCGTTAATTGTCCAGGCAACAGCGTTATTGCTGAACACTTCCTCCTCCGGCAATGCCTCAAGCCGTGCGTAAAACGAATTTTCCCCAGGCAACAGTGCCGGAAGAGTCAGGGCAACGTGCCCCCCCTCTGGAACGGTGAGGGTTTGCATTTCCCCGTGGGAGAAGACCATCAGACGTGTCCCCACCGGGGCGGTGGCGTTCAAGATGACCTTGGGTGCCTGCCCCACCATGCCAAAGCCTGGGGCTTCCATAAGGGTTAAGGAAGCATCAGGCCGACGGGGATCATCGCTAAGCCATACTGATACCGGCACCGGGCTTGCCTCCAACCCTGAGAGATCGTTGCCGTCCCCCACCACCACCACCCCGGCCACATCCGGGGCATTCAGGTTTTGCCCGGTGGCTGGGGCTTGCCAGATTTCAAGATTATGATCGTTTGCCCAAGCGATGGCCGCAGCAAGGTTGGCCTTTGTTGCAGCAGGACGACTGCCAAGGGTGTTGCTCAGGGTTGTATCCTCAACCAGCAACAATTTATCGGGGAGTGGTACACTCACCCGGGCTATCCACAATGGGTTCAATAAAAGTACCGCCATCATGGCCACGGCTAAGCCAACTAAGATACGAGGCCAACGACGGGGCAACGCTCGCCACACCCCAAACCCCGCCCCGACCACTACAATGACCATCAACCACCACGGCAGCAACGGATCAAACGAAATATTATTGATCATGGTAACCGCCGTTCCCAGCGATCAAACAACTCCTGTCGGTGCACCGCGTCATCTTTGTAGGTGCCTGTTGTGGCATAGATAACAAGGTTAATCCCGGCGCGCAGGGCGGCCTCATCCCCCGCTGCCCAGGCCTCGGCCAGCCCGGTATTCACCACCAGCACCGGGGCGGTGTCCTGAGGATTTTTGCCAGTGCCATACAGGGAAACAAACGCCTCACCCGTTCCGGTGCCATAAAGGCCGCTCAGGCGGTAAAATGTTCGTAAGGCAATAAAATCATCAACCATAGGGCGCAGCGGCGGCAATCCCGCCGCCCGGATAATATCCCCGGCGGCGGTTGCGCCGTCTATCACCACCATGCCGTCCAAGGCAGCTATCCCCGCCAGCCACGGGGCATCCGCCATGCCAATACTATCGGCCCGCCAGTATACCAGCAGGCACTCGGCAAGGCTGTCCACAGGGGCAACACCACTGAAGATAAGGGATTCCGCCGGAGTAAGGCTGGTGCGCTGGCGCAAGGTGAGGCTAAGGCGTTCCATACCAGAACGCATCACCGCCACTTGGCCTTGATTATCCGCCCTCGCGCACAATCGGTAGGCAGCATGAGCCGTAGAAGAAAGAATAACCAGCAGGATACAGGCCACCAGCCGCCGGCCAAACCATGCCGCCAGCCCGCCCTCCAGCATCAAAAAGCCCAATGCCAGTGCCAGCAATACGCCACGGTACTCTCGCGGTTGTTCTGGCGATGGCAGGATAGCATCTTCAAAGACCGCGCGAATAGGGATGACGCTGGGCAACAGGGCGGGGTTAGCCCGCCAAACGTCAGCACCGTCACCACTACGGTAGCGGCCAAACGGTAAAGATGGGGACGGTGGCTCTGCCAGCAAAACCTTGCCCGAACCGGGTTTATGTTGAGAAACGGGGGTTAATCGTCCATCGGCTTCCAGCCGTTCAGTAAGGATGTACTGCCCGCCTGGATTGATGGTTTCACCATGTTGCTGGCTCAACCCACGCAGACGATCCAGAATCTCAAGCCATGTATCACTGAGCACTAAAGAACACCATGTAGGCGTGGGTGCCGTATGCAATAAGACAAGCCACCCCATCCCCACCTTACGAGCCGAGACAAGGGGAGCAGCATTATCAAAAGTTGCCCAGACCACCGCGTCGGCACTAGTTTCCGCCATCAGAGCACGCCGGCATTGCATATCCCCCGGCGGCGTGATCCCGGCCAGCGGCGAAGCCGCGGCAAACCCGCCAAACCCCAACGGCGGCAGGCCGGAATACACCCCGCCCGCCTCATACACCGCCGGACGCAACGCCAGCGGCAGCCACAGGGACGATCCGGCCTCTGTCATCCCTGCATCGGCAAGGCGCAGTACTACCGCGCCCGCCTCAAGAGCCTTCTTCAACACTTTTTCATCACTGGCCGATAAAGACACACTTCCCGGCCAGATAAATAACCCAACTCCTGCCTGACGCAGGACATCAGGATCGGGGTTGCTGATACCCCCGAGGATAGCCATGGCAGCCTCAAGATAAGGAATAGACTCCAGCACATTGGGCAATGCCGGACGGGGGCTTGGTAACATCAAGCCAATCCCGGCAGGTTGTACCGCCGCGCCGGGCTTGAAATCCCATAGCCCACCCGGGGGCAGACGATCCTCATTCGGGGCAAGAATAGCAAGTTTGTCATGTTTTTTGAGCACTGCCCGCGCTGCATCGCTGACAAAGCCGCTAGAAATAAATATTGTAGAAGCAGTAATTTCTGGTTCCTGTGCATCCCACGGCTGGGCAGTCATGGCCTCTTTACCTTCCGCTACCCGGCCATCGGGTAGGGGGGCAAGGCCGATAAAGCGGAGGTTTTTTCCCGCAGCGGCGGCCTGACGCTGAAGATTGTCAACGTGCCGGGCGATAAACCCCCGTGCCGGGGAAGCCCAAAGGGTATTGTCAATCAAAACGGTGGTGGTACCCGATGATGTGAAGGGATACTCACCCCCTGGGCGATGCGGGTTGGCAATGGCCAGCACGAGCATTATCATCAGCCCGGCACGGCACAAAAATCGCCACACGATGCTGCGCCTAGGTGGCGGTGTACCCGGCGGCGGCGGGATAAGCAAAAATGCCCCCGGAAAGCGCATCTGCCGGGCGACCAGCGGATGGTGCCTGCTGAGCCACCATAGCAGCGGCACCCCAGCCAGCCCCCACAAGGCCGCCGGAGCCGCCCATTCCAACGCTAGGAACGACATACTCACGCTGGTCGTTGTAAGGGGCTAGGTAGCAAAAGAACAATAGCAAAAACCGCTTGCGCCGCCGCAAAAGCATCAGTAATGCTTAACCCCTGTTTAACATTTTTTTGGAGTTCTTATGGTTCTAGCCGCTAGTCTTGGTTTTCCGCGCATCGGTTTACGGCGGGAATTGAAAAAAGCGTTGGAGTCTTTCTGGTACGGCGAAACCAGCGAGGCTGATTTGCTGTCCACCGGTAAGGAATTACGCGCTCGGCACTGGAAACTCCAAAAAGATAAAGGCATTGACCTTATCCCCAGTAATGATTTCTCATTTTATGATCAGGTGCTCGACACTACAGCAATGGTCGGGGCAATCCCCAGCCGCTATGGGTGGAGCGGTGAGCGTGTTGATATTACAACATACTTTGCCTGCGCCCGTGGCCGTCAAACCGGCGGCGTTGATGTGCCGGCCATGGAAATGACCAAGTGGTTTGATACCAATTACCACTACATTGTCCCGGAATTTGAGGCCGGGCAGAAATTCCGTCTCGGCTCCACTAAGATTGTGGATGAATACCTAGAGGCTAAGGCGTTGGGTATTGAAACTCGTCCGGTGCTGCTCTCCCCTGTGTCGTACCTCTTCCAAGGCAAAGCCAAGGAAGGCGTCGATCGCTTGGCATTGCTGAACAACCTGCTGCCAGTGTATCAAGACGTGCTGGATCGCTTGAACGCCGCCGGGGTGCAGTGGTTGCAAATTGATGAGCCATGCCTCTCTCTTGATTTGAGCCAAGGGGAAAAAGACGCCATTACAAAGACCTATAAAACATTAAATTTCGGTAAGATTAAAACTGTCTTGACCGCTTATTTTGATGGCTATCGTGATAACCTTACCTTGGCATTATCTTTGCCCACCACCGCAATTCACTTTGATTTGGTGCGCGGCGCGAATCAGTGGGATGCCCTTGGTCAGCTTCCTGCCGGAAAAATTGCCTCTTTGGGCGTTATTGATGGCCGTAACATTTGGCGCGCTGATTTGAGCAACATTCTGGCCAAGCTGAAAACCGCAGCTCAAACCTTGGGCAATGAACGGGTGATTGTTGCCCCGTCGTGCTCACTCCTCCATACCCCCGTGGATTTGAGTGAGGAGACTAAGCTGGATAACGAACTAAAAAGCTGGCTGGCCTTTGCCACCCAAAAGTTGGAAGAGGTTGCCATTCTTAAAACTGCCTTGGCTAAAGGCGATGCCGCTGTGAAATCTGCCTTGGAGGCCAGTGATGCTGCCGCCAGCAGCCGCGCCAGCAGCCCGCGCATCCATAACCCGGCCGTTAAGGATCGGGTTGCAAAACTCACCCCGGCGGATGCTCAGCGCATCAACCCTTTTGCCAAGCGTCGGGTGGCACAGCAAGCCGCCTTCAAGCTGCCGTCTTTCCCCACCACCACCATTGGCTCTTTCCCGCAAACCAAAGAGGTTCGGGAAGCCCGGGCGGCATGGAAGCGCGGCGAATTGTCTGAAGCTGCGTACGAACAGTTTCTTGAACAACAAACCCAGGACACCGTGCGCTACCAAGAAGAGATCGGCATTGACGTGTTGGTGCATGGCGAGTTTGAGCGTAACGATATGGTCGAATATTTCGGCGAACAACTGCAAGGTTATGCCTTCACCAAAAATGGCTGGGTACAAAGTTACGGCTCCCGCTATGTCAAGCCGCCGGTAATTTTCGGTGATGTGTCAAGACCATCACCCATGACTGTGCGGTGGTCAAAATACGCCCAGAGCCTGACTAAAAAACCCATGAAAGGAATGCTCACTGGCCCGGTAACGATCCTGCAATGGTCTTTTGTCCGCGATGATCAGCCGCGTGAAATCACTACCAAACAAATTGCTCTGGCTATCCGGGACGAAGTGGTAGATTTGGAAAAGGCCGGCATCACCATTATTCAGATTGATGAGCCTGCTATTCGTGAGGGGCTACCCTTGCGCAAGGCTGATTGGGGAAACTACCTGCGCTGGGCCGTCGAATCCTTCCGTATCAGTGCCTCCGGCGTCAAGGATACCACCCAGATTCACACCCATATGTGCTACTCCGAATTCAACGACATCATGCCATCAATCGGTGATATGGATGCCGACGTGATTTCCATTGAAACGGCACGTTCACAAATGGAATTGCTGGATGCCTTTATTAACTACAAGTATCCCAATGAGATTGGGCCGGGCGTGTACGATATTCACTCCCCCCGTCAACCTGGGGCGGAGGAAATGGCGGCATTGCTCCGCAAGGCTACCCGGCGGATTAACCCCGATCAGTTGTGGGTGAATCCCGATTGCGGCCTGAAAACCCGCAAGTGGGCAGAGGTTAAGCCAGCTCTTACCGCAATGGTCAAAGCTGCAAAAACCTTGCGCCAAGAAGTTGGCGGGCTAAAAGCGGCTGGCTAGGGCTTTTTGACGGGGTTAACCTAGGGGTATCTCTATTTATACAGGGCTGCATACCCAGAAATGTCTCTCACGCAGAACGGGTGGTGAGTTTTTCGTTAATAGAGGTGCCCCACTGTGTGTTTCCTTCCCCACTTTTGGGGGAGGGGGGAGATACACAGTGCACCCTTTTATATAGCTGGTTGCACAATTAAAAGTATAGTTGCAACCAGCGCACGGCACAAAGTGCCGCGGCCTAATGGCCTAACAAAAATAACTTATAGCGCGCTGAAGACTTTATCAATGTCTACCGCTAATTACGCAACGCGCTATATCACATCTTCAAGACTTCTTCACGTCCTTATCCTCCGGTGCGCCAAGCCGCGCCGGGTCTTTTTTTACTACCGCCTCGTCGTCCTCTTCGCCCCGCAGGCCAGTCTTAAATGCCTTTATCCCCCGGCCAAGATCGCCCATGGCCTTGGGTAGGCGACCCAGCCCGAACAAAATCACAACGGCCACCAAAATCAATAATATTTCCGCAAAGCGCATGGTTTTCCCCCTAGGCCGACTGTCGTGTCATGCTGTGCACCAGCCGCTGCACCGCTTGGTGGGGCATGGGCGATAGTGTGTCCGCAATCGCCTGCATCTCATCAAGATTCCCCGAACAATGCAATACTAAATCGCACCCGGCGGCCAGCGCGCCGAGGGTTTTATCACGCCAACTCCCGGTCAAGGCCTTCATGCCCAGATCATCGGACACCAAAATCCCCGAAAAACCGATATAATCCCGTATAATGTCCTTAATAACAAATTTTGACAGGGTTGCAGGCTGCACCGGATCCAGCGCAGTGTACAGCAAATGCGCCGTCATCGCCCACGGAGCCTGCACCGCCCGGAAGGGGGCAAAATCAATGGCCTCAAGAGCCTCCCGCGTCGCCGTCACCACAGGCAGAGCCAAATGGCTGTCCGCCGTGGCTCGGCCATGGCCGGGAATATGCTTGATAATCGGCACTACCCCAGCGGCTAGGTGGGCATCCACCACCGCCTGGCCCTTGCGAGCAACCTCCACCGGATCGCTGCTAAACGCCCGGTCGCCAATCACCGCATGGGTCTGGGGAAACGCCACGTCCAGCAGCGGCGTGCAGTTCACCGTAATCCCCAGCCCGGCAAGCTCCGCCGCCATTTTAAAATTGCTGGCGTACACATCCGCAGCGGTTTTCAGCGTCACGGGCACCGGGTATTTTTCCCAATGCGGCAGGCTCAGGCGTTGCACCCTCCCCCCCTCCTGATCAATCAAAATCGGCACGTTGGGCAGCGGACAGTATTCCCGCAAGGCTGCCGTCAACGCCTTGACTTGGGTGGGATTTTCCACGTTGCGGCGAAACAGGATAAACCCCGCCGGGGGGGTGCGGCGAAACAGGGCGGCCTCACTAGGGGTAATCCCAGTACCGCTCAGGCTGAAAATAACAGGGTAAAGATGCATAACTTCCTGTTCGATACACAGGAACCTAGAATACGACAACTTTTTTTATAACCCGTTAGCTTCACTCACGGTACGGCAGCGAGGAGTGCTGGAGGTTAATTTTCACCGAACCATCCTTAGCCGGAACATAACCAAAGCTGTATTCCACCTTAATTTCCTGACCATCGGTTTTGGTGAAATAATAATGCCCCATGGCCAAGGCTGAATCGCAATCAAGAACGGTGCCTGCGTTCTCAAAGCGCACCTTGATAAAAGGGGTGATGGCAAAGCCTTTGTCTTCCGCTTCTTTACCAGTAACAAAATAAGATAGAGCCTCTTCTTTGGTATCCCGGAAGGGAACAACACGGGCTTTGGTCGGCTTGAACAAGACTGTGCCCAGGTCATAGGCATACATTTGATCAATAAAGGCACTGGCGGCGGCTTTTGGGTCACTGGCCTTGCCAATAGCGACAATGCCGTCACCCCAAGCTTGTTGAACCGCCGCAATCTGCTCTTTGGTAAAAGCGGTATTTTTGCACAATGGCTTAGCGAACACCGAGGTTGCGCCCAGTGCAATAAGGGTAGCAGCAAGCAAGGTGGTTTTAACGGTCATAGGGTTTTTCCTGTTGGGGTTGTTGAATCTTGACAAAAGATACACTGCTTTTTACCATAAAAAAAACGCATAATATTAATTTTTATAATTAGAAAAACTTATGAGCATAGACACCCTTACCTTGCATTGTTTTCTGGCCGTGCGTGAAAGCGGCAGCTTCACCCTCGCAGCAAAAACCGTCGGACGCACACAATCCGCAGTAAGTCAACAGATTGCCAAACTGGAACGGCTGTTAGGCAAACCCCTATTCCAACGCGGCAAGTTATTGAAGCTTACCACCGATGGGGAGTTGTTCCTGAGCTACGCCCGGCGTCTGTACACCCTGCACCGTGAAGCATTGGATCATTTTCGGGAGCCGGACGTGGTGGGCGAAGTGCGCTTTGGATTGCCTGAGGGCTTTGCCAGCGTCTTATTGTCCGATGTACTGGTGAACTTTGCTCGCACCCATCCCCGTGTAGCGTTAAATGTGGAGTGCGATCTCACCGTACGCCTGTATGAAAGGTTCAAGCAGGGGGCGTTTGATTTAGTATTGGTAAAAATGTCCCAGCCTGAAGATTTCCCTAATGGCGTAGAAGTCTGGTCAGAGCCACTGGAATGGGTCACTAATGAAGAGTTTTTTCTACCAAATGACAGACCTGTGCCTTTGGTGCTGGCACCACAACCGTGTGTATACCGGGCAACCGCATTACATGCACTAGAAAAAGCTGGAAAATGCTGGCGTATTTCCTTCAGCAGCTCCAGCCATGCCAGCATGGTAGCCGCCGTCAGTGCAGGGATGGGCATCACCGTTCTGCCGCGTCAGATGATAACTCCGCCCCTGCGCCCCTTGACCTATGGTCTGTTGCCGAAGTTACAGGATAGCCATGTATCACTGCTAAAACAAAACGCCGTCAATCCTGCGGTGCAATCGTTTGAGGTGTTTGTGTTAAAGAGACTACAAGCAAAAGGCTAACTGCGCTTAAACAACCGCTCCAGCTCCCCTTTTTGCAGGCGGATATACGTTGGTCGGCCGTGGTTGCACTGGCTGGCGGCAGGGGTGGCTTCCATCTGGCGCAACAGGGCGTTCATCTCGGGCACGCTCAGCCGCCGCCCAGCGCGCACACTGGCACGACACGCAATATCGGCGAGTTTTTCCATTAACTTTTCCGCCAAGACCTCCCCATCCCCAGCCACATCGGCCAGCAACCCCGCCAATGGGATGTTCTTAAGCAGTGTCGGCACCGAACGCACCAGCACCGCCCCATCACCAAAGCGTTCCACCTCCAGTCCCAAACGCGCCAGTGCCGGAGCCAATGGAAGCAACGCTTCCACCGTACTTACAGGCAGCGTCACCACTTCTGGAGTCAGCAACGGTTGGCCTTGAGCACCGTGGATCATATCGGCCTTGAGCTGCTCATACACCAGACGTTCGTGAGCCGCGTGCTGATCCACCAGCACCATCTCATCCTGTCGGTGTGCCACAATATAGGTCTCAAAAACCTGCGCCACCGCCATGCCCAGCGGGGGATCCGCTATCGTTGAAACAGTGGCGACCTCGCGGGGGTAAGGTTCATATAGCCGAACTGGCTCGGCCAGATGCACCGGAACCGGAGCCGAAGCCGCCGGCAACGGTAACACCGGAAGCAACGACACTACGGGGCTTGCTGCTGGAGCTACAGGCCGAAGCGAGGCTCGATGAGGCGCAACCCCTGCCCCCTGATGCAGCACCGCCCGCACCGCCCCAATCAAGAAACCGCGCACGCCGCTGGCATCGGCAAAACGCACCTCTGTCTTCGCCGGGTGCACGTTCACGTCCACCAGATGTTCGGGTATCTCAAAAAATAATACCGCTAATGGAAACCGCCCACCGGCCAGAACGTCTTGATACGCTGCCCGCAATGCCCCGGTCAGGGAACGCTCAAATACCGGGCGACGATTGACATACAGGTGAATAGATGTGCTGGTGGAACGACTGCACGTTGGGCTGGCAATAAGGCCATGCAGTCGTGTACCATCATTGCGCGTGGCATCCACCGCCTGGCACGCCGCCAGAAAATCCTCCCCTAGAATAGCCCCGGCTCGCTCGCGCAGGGTGGCCTGGGCTGAAAATTGACGCAGCACACGATCATGATGGCGACAGGTAAACGCAACATCGCAATGCGCTAAAGCGTGTTTTTCAAGAACATCCGCCGCCGCGCCCCATTCCGAGGCATCACTGCGCAAAAATTTCAGCCGCGCCGGGGTGGCAAAAAAGAGATCCCGCACCTCTACTGTTGTGCCTTGCCCCCGCGCTGCTGGCGTTACTGGCGACACTACCCCGCCGGTTACTGTAATCCGCGCCGCCTCCCCCTTTAATGTGGCGGATGTAATACTAAGCCGAGCCACCGCGCCAATAGATGGCAAGGCCTCACCCCGAAAACCAAACGTGCGAATAGCTACCAACTGTTCGTCTTCTAATTTAGACGTCGCATGACGTTCCACAGCCAGTAATAATTCATCAGTAGGAATACCCCCGCCGTCATCCTCCACCACCAGCAGCGTTTTCCCGCCATTTTCTAAAATCACATCAATACGGCGAGCCCCGGCATCCAAGGCATTTTCCAATAATTCCTTAAGTACCGCCGCCGGGCGCTCGATAACTTCCCCAGCAGCAATCCGGTTGACCAAAGCCGGGGGCAATAACCGGATAGGCATTGTGAATAAAATTCCTCTCTGCCCAACAATGCTAGCAAAGAATCAACACAGATTAAAGTGGCTAAGGCATGGATAAAGCCTCTTGGCTATTCTCGCCGCCACGCTTCCAAGCAAGCAATGCAGCCACTGCCGAACGATTATTAAGGCTCTCATAATATTTGGTAATTTTTTTCTCATCTTCAGCACTCATCACCCCACCAGAGGGGGTATTCTGATGCAACGTTCGCACGATTACTAAAAAATCAGGGGTTGCCAAGCGTATGGCTTTGGCTGAAATTGCAAATAAATGCAGAGTATCGTCAAGTAATAAATGTCGCACTTTTGAAATGGAAATATCTGCCATTTGGGCATAAAAAGCTTCAAAGAGTTCAAGCTGACCCGCCTGCAAGGTTTTAATAAGCAATGCCGCATTAAGTTGCCCATCGGCGGACAATGTGGATGCTAATTTACACGCATTGCTTTGACGATTTGTCGCCGCCGGAATTTTTGCATTTACCGCACTATGCTCTAACGTCTGTTTAATATCGGGGAACCGCTGCCCATACCGTTTTAACAACTCTTGTTTTATCTTTTTTGTTACCACTGCATAAAGATTTTTAACCTGATCTTCCGTCAAATCTTGACGCAACGCCAATGGTGTTTGCCAAGCATCTACTTTTTGTGCTTTTTCAATTAAATAGTCCCTTGTCGCAACACGGATTTCTGCTGTATGATTTTGTAATAAGGTCGTTACTACTTCAACATTACCGCCTTCCACCAAAACATCACTGACTGCTGCGGTGATATGCGGGCGAGCAGCAACACGCATCTGGTGGGCAATACTCTCATGCCGAGCCACAGAAATCAGCATTTCTTCTGGAATAAAAACGCTACTCTGCAATAAAATTTCAGCAAAATCAATTTTATCATGCAAAATCAAATGCAGTAACTCTGGTGCTGGTGCTTTTGACTGTACAATCGATTGCGCTAATTGCCGCCGCACATCAAGGGCAATAGAGTTAACAAGTTTTTGCAAGATACTTGACATCAGTGCCGCCTCGGTATCGGAAATAACGGCACGCTTACTCAAAAAAGCATCGGAAAGATCAACAAAAAGCTCATCATGGCTAGAGGGATTATCATCCACTGCCAGTTTTAATAAAGACTCCACATCATGCTTGAAAAGCGGCTGGGCTGACATAGCCTTGTATTGTGCGCCCAAACAGTTAATCGGACATTAATCATCTTTTTTCAATATTTTAATGGCGCGTTTTTTGCCATCTTCTACTGCTGGTTGATCAAAGGGGTCCACACCAAGCACAAGCCCAGTTAGAACAGTCTCTATCATAAAATGCTGCAATAGGGCACCTACCGCCTCTTCATCCCACTGCTGGGCGTGAAGGTGTCGAACGGGTCGCTGATGACTGGCCAAACTGGCTAAGGTTGCCGCCGCCGCCGCCGCCTGCAAATCACCAAGCCGCTTACCCTGTAAAAAGTCCAGCCGTTTATCCTCTGTTGTACCCAGCATCGTACCCTTGCCTGCTGTTTCCAAGGTAACAAGCGTAAACAGCTTATCCGCAGGGCCATCGAGATAGAGCTGCAACTGACTGTGTTGATCGACAGTGCCCAAAGCCCCAATGGGGGTCGTACCAAGTCCTTTTTTGCCAAGGCTTTCTGCCCATAATTGCCGAAACCAAAACGTCAACATCCACAATCGATCACAGTACGGCATCAAAATCGTCTGGTTAAACCCAGCGCGCATTGCCGCAACATTCAACAAAGCTCCCATCGCTGGGGAGGGCAACGTATCATTCTTTTCCAGCACCTCATCCAGCACACGCACCGCGCCACGTCGCAATCCAGCTACATCAACACCCGCTAACGCTGCTGGCACTAAACCCACCATTGAAAGCACAGAGTAACGCCCGCCCACCCGATGAGGATGATTAAGGCAACTTACCCCCAACCGCTGCGCCATCTGTCGCAGGGAGCCATCTCCTTGCTCACTCACCACTTTGGCATGATGCGTCCAAGGGAATTCTTTTGGTGCCGCCACCTGCAATGCCAAAAATTGCGCCAAGGTTTCCAAGGTTCCACCAGACTTGGAAATCACTAAAAAACCGCTATTATTCCAATCCATTCCCGCCACAACAATATCCATGGATGCGGGGTCAACACTCTCCAAAAAATGAATGTTAGGCCTATGGCCTTTTGAGCAGGCCTGCACTAAAGTTTTCCCGCCTAAGGACGATCCTCCCGTGCCTAAAACAAATACCGTATCAAATCGGCTCAACCACGTTGCCGCCTCCAAAATATGCGGCAAATCATCATGATTTTTTGCTAAAGCTAGGCAGGGAAAATCACCATTCTTCAATCCTTCTTGCAATCGTTGCAACGCGCCGCGCACATTTTTTTCGGCATCCTGAATCTCTGCCTGCAACACAGGCACGGAAAGCACACGGCTGGCATCGTGTGTAAACAGCATCGTCATGAGCCTAGGCGTTCATGTTCTCAAAGAAATCATCGTTAGTCTTCGATGTGCGTAGTTTATCAACAAGAAAATCTAATGCCTCGCTTGGTCCCATTTGCATGAGCACACGACGCAAAACCCACATTTTACTAAGGCGCGCGCGATCAACCAGAAGCTCCTCCTTGCGTGTACCCGACTTAGTAACATCTAAAGCCGGGAAAGTACGCCGATCGGCAAGTTTACGATCCAAAACAATCTCACTATTGCCTGTGCCTTTGAATTCTTCAAAGATAACCTCATCCATGCGGCTCCCCGTATCAATCAACGCGGTTGCAATAATGGTCAAAGACCCGCCTTCTTCGATATTTCTGGCTGCACCAAAAAAGCGTTTTGGCCGCTGTAAGGCATTTGCATCCACCCCGCCGGTCAGAACTTTACCCGAGGATGGCACCACGGTGTTGTAAGCACGGCCAAGGCGGGTAATGGAATCGAGCAAAATCACCACGTCTTTCTTGTGTTCTACTAAGCGCTTGGCTTTTTCAAGAACCATTTCCGTCACCTGCACATGGCGATGGGGTGGTTCATCAAAGGTGGAACTGACCACTTCACCTTTGACGGATCGCGCCATGTCGGTCACTTCCTCCGGGCGCTCATCCACCAACAGCACAATTAAAAAAGCATCCGGATGGTTCGTGGTAATAGCATGAGCAATATTTTGCAGCATCACCGTCTTACCCGTACGCGGCGGCGAGACAATCAATGCCCGCTGGCCTTTGCCGATGGGGCAGATTAAATCGAGTATGCGCTGAGTATAATCCTTTTGCTGGGTTTTGTTTTTACCCCCGCGATGATCATGTTGTTTGACGGGTTCGGGATCCAATCCTTCAACTTCCATAATCAACCTACTCTCTGGGTAGAGAGCCGTCAGGTTATCAAAATTAACCCGTGTTCGCGTACGTTCGGGATCATCGAAGTTGACGCTGTTTAATCTATCAAAGGTGAAGTAACGCTCCCCATTTTGGGGGGCACGAATCTGTCCCTCCAACGTGTCACCAGTACGCAGGCCAAAACGCTTAATAAGAGAAGGAGCAACATAAACATCATCAGCACCGGGCAAATAGTTCGATTCCGCCGAACGAATAAAGCCAAAACCATCACTTAATACTTCCAAAACACCGCGCCCAAAAATAGGGACATCGTTCTCGGCCAATTGCTTTAAAATCGTGAACAACAATTCTTGCTTACGTTGAGCAGCGGGGTTTTCAATACCAAGTTCGTCCGCATGACGCAGCAACTCGGTCATGGTTTTCTTTTTCAGTTCCTGAAGATGCATAAAGATACTTTTTAAGCTATTTAATGAACATTGAAAGGGAAGTCAAAACCACGTCGGGCATCTACAGCGTGGTAAGAAACCCAAAGCCGACGCGACTAAGTTAGTTTCTATCGTTAATACACATACAGAGCAAGAAAAAAACACTAATACCGCTTTGCGTTTCATATGTAGACATTATCTACGCAAAGCGGCAAGCCCGCGCAAGCATACTCGAACGTACGCACGGATTGCGAGCATAGACCTGACGACGCCAATCGCCCTGGAAATGAGATTATAGCGCGTTGCGTAATTAGCAGTAGAAATTGATAAAGTCTTCAGCGCGCTATAAGTTATTTTTGTTCGGCCATTCGGCCGCGGCACTGTGTGCCGTGCGCTGGTTGCAAATATACTTTTAATTGTGCAACCATCTATAATAGAGGCGCCCTAAAGGTCTTTAAACAATCCCCGAACCTTTCCCGCCGGAACCTCCGCCAACCCACCGGGCGGAAGATCACCCAACTTAAACGAACCATACCCCGTACGAATGAGCCGATTAACAGTAAAGCCCAAGGCCTCCATGACCCGGCGAATTTCCCGATTTTTCCCCTCCCACAAGATCAGGGAAAGCCACGTATTATCCCCTCGACTACTGTCAATAGACGCCTTGATTTTATCATAGCGCACCCCGTCCACCGTCATGCCGGCACCTAATGCCGCTAGGTCAGCATCGCTGGGTCTGCCAAACACACGAACACGGTAATGACGCTCCAACCCCGTGGACGGAAGCTCCAGATGCCGCTTTAACCCACCATGGGGGGTTAACAATAACAACCCCTCACTGTTCATGTCTAATCGCCCCACAGGCATCAGGCGTGGGGCATCTTTCGGTAATAAATCATAAATAATGGGGCGACCTTCGGGGTCACTGCGGGTGGTAAGGGTGCCTCGCGGCTTATGAAAACGGTATAGAGCCAAAGGTGGGGCGACAACGGCGATGGGCTTGCCGTCAATGCAAACATTGTCGTCCGTTGTCAACCGGACGGCAGGATCAACGACCACCTTACCATTCAGCTGCACTCGCCCCTCGGCAATCATCGCCGCCACCTGACGACGAGAAGCCACACCAGCAGCCGCCAATGCCTTAATCAGCCATTCACCCATCAGTCAGGCAGACAAGCCGCAACGAAAGCATCAAAAATTTTTTTATCACCGCCCGTCACATGGTATTCGGGGTGCCATTGCACGCCCAAACAAAAACGATATTGAGGGTGTTCAATACCCTCAATAACCCCATCCGGGGCATGGGCATTAACAAGGCAGCCGAAACCCTCTTTGAGAACGGCCTGATGATGGGCACTGTTGACGGACAACCGCCCCGCACCCACAATCTGCGCCAGCAAGGTACCCTCCGCCACAACGATATCATGCCCTGGTTCGGTGCGGGGATTGGGTTGCTCATGAGCGAGGGCATTATGGATAGTATCTGGAATATGTTGAATTAAACTCCCGCCTAGAACCACGTTGAGGAGCTGCTGACCGCCGCATATCCCCAAGATAGGTTTGTTGGCATCAAGGGCGGCACGGGTCAAGGAGAACTCAAAAGCTGTGCGATTACCCTTGGTATGCACAGTATAATGAATACTCTCTTCACCATAATAATGCGGAGGAATATCAAAATCACCCCCGGTAATCAAAACGCCATCAAACAGGTTTAGGTATTCTTCCGCCGCCTCTGGATGATGCGGTAAGGTAATGGGCAACCCTCCCGCCGCCCATACCGCCTCGCAGTAATTCTGACGAACAGCGTACCACGGCATCTTACTGTACCCCCCCGGGTCTTGGGCATCGAGGGTAATGGCAATACGGGGACGACGCTGGGACAAGATAAGCTCTCCTTAAGGATGTCCTATTCTATCAAGCAGGTTGCAAAAAAATCGTCAACCATGCACTACTAAAGAAGACATCATGCAATCATTATTCGTTTCAGATTCATCCAATGTTATTCAGGTTTTTCCACAAGGAATCCTAATAATCAATGGCATCCGCTTTTCCTGCGCCCTTGGAAAAAATGGCGTAACTTCGCACAAGCGCGAAGGCGACGGCAAAACTCCGGTGGGCACCTTTAGCTTACGCCAACTGTTCTACCGCCCCGACAGGGTGCCAATCCCGAAAACATCATTTAAAAACATAGCAATAAACCCAAAAATGGGGTGGAGCGATGATGCAACCGATCCGGCCTACAATACCCTTGTCCCCCTGCCCCACGCGTTTGGTCATGAAGTATTATGGCGTGAAGATACACGCTATGATTACATTATTCCCCTTAGTTATAATGATGATCCCATTATTGCAGGGGCGGGCAGCGCGATTTTCTTTCACCTAGCCACCCCCGATCGCTGGACAACGGAAGGGTGCGTGGCGGTCACGAAAAACGATTTTGAGATAATTTTAGGAATGATAAACCCGGATACCCTCCTTAAAATTTACGAAACTAGCCCTCAGGGGTAAACCGAACACCGGCCAATTCGCCGCTTTTGCCTTGTTGTAAGCGTCGCTGCATCTCGGCAACCCCCCTGGCTCTGGGGCGATAGCCCGGCATAGAATTATGAATAACTTCTAGCAACAACCGCCGCTGTATTTCCAAATGCAGGGAGTCAAACTGCACCGTCCCCGCATCAATGCCTGCCTTAGCCTCCGCCACCACGCATTCTAAAACATCCTCTATTTCTGCGGCACTGTGCGCTGTGCTGGCAAGGCGTGCCGATGAAGGCAAGAGGCTAGGCGGTAACGCCCGCATGGCCGCCCGCTGGGTATCACCAAAATTACTGGGATCAGAAAGCCATGCCTGGCCAAATGCCGTGCAGGTAGCCTCTAGCCGTGCTTTTTCCACCCCCAACAATGGCCGCACCACCGCAATATCATCCTGCATAATTCGGGGGCGCATGGCCGCAAGACCGGATACTCCCGTACCCCTGCACAGCCGCAACCAAACGGTTTCCGCCTGATCATCTTGATGATGGGCAAGAAAACACTGGTCAATGCCAGCGTTCAAACAATACGTCCGCAAAGCCTCCCCGCGAGCAACGCGCGCCTGCTCCAATTTATTGCCCTGTTTTTTTACCGACACGGGAATAATCACTGCAGCTATGCCCCGCTGAGTAAGCCATTGCTCAGCTAAAGCAGCTTCTTTACCACCTTGGGAACGCAACCGATGATCAACAATAACCGCCTGCACCGCGCCGGGTTTTGCTTGGTGCAGTAACAGGGCAAGTGCCATGCTGTCCGCCCCACCCGATACCCCGACAGCAATTTTTTCAGCCAAGGCAACAGGCAGTAATGCAGCAAATTCTTTTTCTGTTATCGGCTTAGGGGCAGGCAAGATTTTTACGCTCATTCAACACTCTTTGTCGTAATGCTTCCGGGGCATCGGGGTATTCCTTGGCAAAGCGACCATAAGCACGGCAAGCATCAGGCTTATTGCCTAAGGCCGCCAGAGAAAGACCAAGTTTTGCCAAACTTTCAGCGGCTTTTCCGGATTTTGGAAACGTGCGATACGCGGTCAAAAATTCCTCAGCCGAACGCGTATAGTCACCACGAACATAAAAGGTTTCGGCCAACCAATAGCGGGCATTAGATGCCAAAGTATCCTTGGGGAACTTCGTCAAAAACTGGGTAAAACCACGTTCTGCGGCCGGATAATCCTGTTGGCGCAAACTGGTAAAAGCCTCATTATATAACTCCGTTGCTGATAATGTCAGTGTCCCGGAAGGATCGGCGACTACGTCCGTTGCCGGCACGGTAGGCGTTGCCCCCGTTGTGGCAGGCGCAGGGGGCGGGGAAGAGGGGGGAGCACTAACAGGCGGCGTATTGGCCTTCGCACCTTCAAGGGCTTGAAGGCGGCGCTCCATTTGTTCTAACCGAAAGCGGAGCTGCTCTGTGGTATCGGTCAAGGCGCGCTGTTCGCGCTCCAAACCGTCCTGACGCTCCAACAAACCTGGGGCTTGCTGTGCAAAGGCTGGCAATCCGATGAGCAGACCAAGAAGCATTCCGATACAAACACGCTTTCTCATGTCCTGTTAATCCTTTATTTATCTCGATGGTGTCAATAGAATAGAAGTGGCAAGAAGCCTATAATCTTTGTAAAAATATCGTGTGCTTACCTCCATCTCCCTACCCGAACATCCCGCTCTCCTTGGTGCGTATAGCATAACTTGGACGACAGGTATGCCCCCATTGGAAATATTATCCATAACAGAACAGGGGTTCCTGCAAACACTCTCTGCCCCTCCACGACAACAAAGTTTTGCTTGGGGACGATGGCTGGTGCGCGCAAGTCTTTCCCGTCATGCCGCTATACCCCCAAGCGCGTGGAACATCACCCCGCCGGGAAATGGTCGCCCCGCTATCCTTGCCCCGACACTGCAAGAACCATTGTTTTTCAGCCTTAGCCACTGCAAACATCGAGCCGTCTGCGCCGTCGCCACCACACCGTTTATAGGTATTGATATTGAAGACACACACCGCTCGGTACGCATCGCTGCTGTTGCCCGGCGACTGTTTACCCCCGATGAACAGGCATTGCTGAATACTGCACCCGAAAAACGTGGGCTTTTTTTTCTTCTCTGGACAAAGCGAGAGTCCATCGCCAAAGCCTTTGGTATAAATATATGGAATACAGGCCATACATTACCTTTCAATCAACCGTTAGGTTGTGATTTTTACAGCATAAAATTAGAAAATCGTTATCAACTCACCCTGTGCATTAAAATGCCTGAGAAATGAAGTTATAGCGCGTTGCGTAATTAGCGGTAGACATTGATAAAGTCTTCAGCGCGCTATAAGTTATTTTTGTTCGGCCATTCGGCCGCAGCACTTTGTGCCGTGCGCTGGTTGCAAGTATACTTTTAATTGTGCAACCAGCTATAATAGAAATTCCAGTCAATAAAGATGCTCATGAACAACCTTTGGTTGCTCTATAAAAAGTTTACGCGCAAATTTTGGGGAAAATCAAAAAATATTCATTCCTTTTAAGGTCTTGTTAATTTTTTCTTTACCGTAAATCAATTATAAGGGTACAAACCCACCTCAACATGGGAAGGTGAAAATGGCTGGTTCAAAAAAACATCCTTTGAAACCTGCCCTGGGACTTGCGGTTCCAGCGGGAACCAATCCTGCGAGCTTATTGGTATTACTGGTGTTGTCTACACTAACATTTCTTGGTGGGTGGATAATAAATCAAAATCAACGATTTGAAGAACTTGTAGCCACCGAAGAAGGGCAGGATTCTGATGCCGAACCCCTCAAAACTGCTAGAGCTATTCCTATTCCCCCATCCAGTCTGCCAAAACGACAATCGGCTGCGTTAATAGACTTGACTCGTTTTTTTGGCGGTAATGTTGATATTTTGATGGAAGTCCCGGTACGGGCAAGGTCAGGGGATACTTTATTGTCTGTATTGCAACAGGGCGGCGTAGACAGGCTTGAGGCTCATCTAGCGATCAAAGCTTTATCCCGTGTCTGGAACCCCCGCGACTTACAGCCTGGTCTGGAAGTGGGCGTAGTGTACCGCAACGGCGATCATGCCGGTGATAACCGTCGCTTTGTGGGATTATATTTTAGGCCAGACTATGATAAAGATGTTGTTTTATACAGAGATTCTCAAGACTCATTTGCTGGAGAAGTACTAGAGCGGCCACTGACCAGAAGCTTAGCCTTTGGTGCCAGTGTTATCCAGAGCAGCCTTTTTGATGCTGGGACAGCGGCTCGCGTTCCTGTGGGTATTTTGATTGAAATGATTCAAGCCTTCAGCTATTCTGTTGACTTTCAACGTGATTTGCAACAGGGCGATCACTTTGAGCTTGTTTACGAAAAATTTAGTGAGCCAAACGGTAACGTGGCGCGCACCGGCAAGATATTATATGCTGGAATGAATCTGTCCGGAAAATGGCAAAAAATATACCATTACAGCGATCCTAAATCACGAGTCAGTGAGTTTTTCGATGCCACGGGACAAAGCATCAAGCGTGCTTTGTTACGTACGCCCATTGATGGAGCACGCATGAGTTCAGGGTTCGGAATGCGTCAACACCCGGTACTTGGATATTCGACGTTTCATAAAGGGATTGACTTTGCTGCCCCTACCGGAACGCCTATCAGAGCCGCAGGTTCGGGGGAAATCGAAAAGGCAAGTGTCTTTGGTGCTTATGGTAATTATGTCCGCATTCGCCACAATAAAGAATTTAGCACTGCCTACGCTCACTTGAGTCGATACCGTAGTGGCATCAAGCCAGGTACCAAGGTCAAACAGGGAGATATCATAGGTTATGTAGGCAGCACTGGTCGTTCAACCGGCCCGCACCTACACTATGAAATTCTGCGCGGCGGCACACAAATTAACCCCGCAAAAGTCAACCTGCCAACGGGTATCCAGCTCTCCGGGGCTGACTTGAAGGCATTCCGCGCCAACATAGAAGAAATGAACAACAAATTAGATTTATACCGCCGGGAAGCAGCCCCCGATATAGCCCAGAACACCACCACCTCTGTTCGTTAACTTTGTGGGCACCGTTAATTATTCAACCGGCTATCTTGCGCATCCACCCACAAGGGAAAATCATTACTGCTGTTCGTATTGAGCCAATGCTCGATACGTTGAGCATACGCAGGCAACAAATCGGCAAGAGCCGGAACAGGCGTGCCAAAAGCTTCTTGTAAAGCCATCCTGCTATCATCTTGTTTTAAAGCACGATCGTAAAGAATAATGCGACCATAAAAAATGGCCACCAAATCCTTGACTTTTTTTCCCACCGACAGATCGCCAACCCCTAGTTCTCTAGCACTTGCATCCAAATCTCTTGCAAAAAGACCCATAAGAACATTTGCCCGTGCATCCCCTTTAAGCCCACGCAAGACTAACCACAAATGAATATTCAGGGCTTCAAACCGTCCTTCTGGGGTATCGGGCACCGAAAAAGGCAGTTTATAAAGCCGGGGATCCCGGGCAGCAGCAACAACCCGGTTATAAAATACCTGTGTGGCTGCCCTCTTGTTTCCAAACCCAAGGCGCGCTAAGAGCGTAAACACGTTATACCTCATGAGAAGATGACCTATGCCATGTTGGCGCTTATTGGCAATTGTTTTTCTGTTAACGGCTTGCGCCGGACGGATTGATCAGCGCGGCAATGCCATCGACCCTGAAGTGGTTGCAAGTCTCAAGCCAGGAATTAGCAACAAAAGCGATGTGCTATTGACCTTTGGCAGCCCCTCGTCGGTCAGCACCTTTGACCCTAATATCTGGTACTACATCAGCCAACGAACAGAACGCCAAGCCTTCTTGCATCCCAAGGTAACGGATCAATACATTTTGGCTATCAGTTTTGATGAGACAGAAAAGCTCGATGCTTTTTACGCCACTGGTTTTGATCGATACAAAGAGATCGAGACAATCAAAAAAGCAACCCCTACAGCGGGTAAAAAAATGAGTATTTTAGAACAGTTGGTGGGCAACGTCGGACGATTCAATAAAAGTAAGACCGGAAAGAAATAACTATGGCAGGCCATTCCCAGTTTAAAAACATCATGTACCGCAAGGGTGCCCAAGATGCCAAACGCGCCCGCCTTTTTACCAAAATTATTAGGGAGATTACCGTCTCTATTAAAAACGGGACACCCGATCCCTCCGCCAATCCCCGACTGCGAGCGGCTTTACTCTTGGCGCGACAAGAAAATATGCCAAAAGACAACGTGGAACGGGCAATAAAAAAGGCCACCGAAGGCGTTGATGGTGCCAACTATGAGGACATTCGCTATGAGGGTTACGGTGCCAGTGGCGTAGCGGTCATTGTCGAGGCGTTAACCGATAATCGCAATCGTACGGCCAGCGAGATTCGCTCCCTATTTAATAAATACGGCGGCTCTTTAGGTGAAAGTGGAAGTGTTTCTTTTTTATTTCAGCGCACTGGACAAATTGTCTATCCCGTCAATATCGCCAGTGCTGAGGCGGTGTTCGATGCTGCCCTTGACGTTGGCGCAGACAATGTAGAGAGCACTGATGAACACCACGTTATCACCACAACGCCAGAAGCTCTCCATACCATACGCGACGGCTTAGAGGCCACATTTGGGGCACCAGCTTCTGCATCTTTTGTCTGGGTGCCACAAACTATGGTTGCATTGGCGGACGACGCGGCGGTGCCGGTTCTCAAGATGTTGGACGCTCTCGATGATCTTGATGATGTGCAACAGGTATTTTCAAACCTTGATGCAGATGAGAAGGCACTGGGTAAGGCCTTTTGATAGCAGGTTGCAAGATTATCCAACCTGCTGCAATATCGCCAAGGGATCCGCCGCCCCGGTAATGGGTCGCCCTACCACAAGGTAATCCGCGCCTTGTGCTAAGGCCTCCTCTGGTGTGGCCGTGCGCCGTTGATCCCCGACAGAGCTCCCCGCCGGGCGAATGCCGGGGGTGATGCAAATAAAAGCCGCACCGCAAGCGGCTTTGATAGCGGCGACCTCCCAAGGCGAACAAATCACCCCAGCGCACCCAGCCTGCTGGGCAAGGCGAGCAAGGCGCAACACCTCATCGGGATTAGCCTCAAGACTGGTGAGTATTGTCACCGCAAGAATGCCAAGCTTATTGCCTGCCGCTTCTACCGCTGCGCGTAACATGTGTTCCCCACCACCGGCATGAACAGTGAGAAACCGCGCCCCACTGTCCGCCACATTACGAACGGCAGCGGCCACGGTGTTGGGAATATCGTGAAACTTCAAGTCAAGGAACAACGGCACGGTAAGCTTGGTAAAAGGCTTCAACCCGGCCAGACCATGACGACTGAAAAACTCCAACCCCAGTTTCAAGCCGCCAACATGAGGGGCTAAGCACTGCGCCAACGCCAACGTTGCTGCGGCATCGCTGTTGTCCAGGGCGACGAAAATTTTTTTGGCAATTCGGGTCATAAAAAATTTATTTCCTTACTTACTCTTGCGGCGTGCTTTCCAGCCTCATCATCTTGAGAATACACTTTCCAAGATAATAGCCAAGATTGACAGGAACGGCATTGCCAATTTGTTTATACTGCGATGTTATTGTCCCGCAAAACTCCCAAGTATCGGGAAAGGTTTGTATTCTTGCATATTCCCTGATGTTCAGGGGTCTGGTTTCCCCCGGATGGCATCGCTCTGTTTGCTTTTGCGCAGGGGCACAGGTCAGCGTCAGCGATGGTTCATCCCATGCCAAGCGTCGGGCCATGCCGGTTTTACCGCCGCCCATATAAAAACTGGCCTTCATGTATTCTTTTTGTACTTCTATCGGCAGGTCACGCCAATACCCACCGGGCGGCACCAACTCCATGATTTCCGCTTTTCTTTTTGGATATTTTTGCCCCGATGATGGGGGGATATCTTTTAAGGCTTCGCGTATGGAGATTGTATAATTCCGCTCTTTTGGAAAGAAAAAATCATAATCTAAATCGTTGCGAATGCCCCATATAATCAGACGTTCCCGCTTTTGTGGAACATCCAAATATTGCGCTCTGGCAACATTGTAATAAACCCTGTAGCCTTGCTCTTCAAGCAGTGAGACCATCGTTGATAAGGTGCGGCCATTGTCATGACGCAATAATCCGCGCACATTCTCACCAAGGACAATTTTGGGCTTAACTTCCTTTACACACCTCAGAAGTTCAAAAAATAACGTACCCCGCGCATCCTCAAACCCCAGCTTTGATCCCGCATAGCTAAATGCCTGGCATGGAAAACCACCAGAAATAATATCCGCCTTTATGCTTGAATAATTTATATTTCGCGCATCATCACAAACAATATTCCCTTCAGGGAAGTTACGCCGCAGGGTTGCGGCGGCATCTTTATCTATTTCAACCAGCAGCTCACTTTTAATGCCAGCGTTTTTTAACCCCAGTGCCAACCCCCCAGCCCCTGCAAATAACTCAATGCACTTTACATCATGAGATTGTTTGGACTTAAGTATTTGATAGGGGTGAGAATCACCACCGCTAATATATTTGTCATAGGCTTTGTGCAGTTCATCTTTATCAAACAAACGATGGTTATTTTTATCGCGTGCGGCTTTGATCAGCCCTTTTTTCTCCCATCGTCTGATGGTATCAGCAGAAAGCTGTAGCTCAAAAGCTGCTTGTGTAACAGATATATATGTTTTCATGCTATAGTAACCTTAACCTATGCAGGGGTTATCACCTTTGCACGCAATAGCAACCTAAAAGAGGCACCAAAATTTTCTGCCGCAAACAATCAATACATTTCTTGCCAAATTCCTTTCTTCTCTCCAAATATGCAAGCCATGAGCACCATTGACAAATCTCGCCTCCCCAGCCGCCATGTCAGCGTGGGTCCAGAACGCGCCCCCCACCGCAGTTATTATCATGCCATGGGCATGACCGAAGAAGACATTGCCAAACCGTTTGTCGGCGTTGTCACCACCTGGAACGAGGGGGCACCGTGCAACATCGCCCTGATGCGCCAGGCTAAGGCCGCCAAAAACGGCGTTATCAGCAACAATGGCACGCCGAGGGAATTTTGCACCATCACCGTTACCGACGGCATTGCCATGGGTCATGAGGGGATGAAATCCTCCCTGGTAAGCCGGGATGTTATTGCCGATTCGGTGGAACTCACCGTTCGCGGCCATAGCTATGACGCGCTGGTGGGTCTGGCCGGGTGCGATAAATCGTTGCCGGGGCTGATGATGGCCATGCTGCGCCTGAATATACCGTCGGTGTTTATGTACGGCGGGTCTATCCTGCCGGGGCAGTTTCGCGGCAAAGACGTAACGGTGCAGGATGTTTTTGAGGCCGTCGGTAAACACGCCGCCGGGGGAATGTCGGATAAAGATTTGCATGAATTGGAATGCGTGGCCTGTCCTTCCGCTGGCTCTTGCGGCGGACAGTTTACCGCCAACACCATGGCCTGTGTATCGGAGGCCATTGGCCTTGCCTTGCCCGGTTCGGCGGGCGCGCCAGCCCCCTATGAGACGCGGGACGAATACGCTGAGGCCAGCGGCCGGGCGGTGATGGACCTCCTTACCCGCAACATTCGCCCGCGCCAGATTGTCACCCGCAAGGCGTTGGAGAACGCCGCCGCCGTGGTAGCGGCCAGTGGCGGTTCCACCAACGCGGCCTTGCACCTGCCCGCGATAGCCCATGAGGCGGGGATAACCTTTGATATTTTTGATGTTGCCGAGGTGTTCCGCCGCACGCCGTATATTGCCGATCTGAAGCCCGCCGGGCGGTTTGTCATGAAAGATATGTTTGAGGTGGGCGGAGTGCCGGTGCTGCTCAAGGCGTTGCTTGACGGAGGGTATCTCCACGGGGATTGCCTCACCGTCACGGGCAAGACCTTGGCGGAGAACCTAAAAGATATAAAATTCCCCGTCGATCAAGAGGTCATTCGCCCCACCAGCAACCCGCTTTCCCCCACCGGGGGTGTGGTGGTGCTGCGCGGGAACCTTGCCCCGGATGGCGCGATTGTCAAAGTGGCGGGGATGAAGAACCTGCGCTTTGAGGGTACAGCTCGATGCTTTGATTGCGAGGAAGACGCGTTTAAAGCCGTTGAACGCCGCGACTATAAAAAAGGCGACGTGCTGGTCATTCGCTATGAAGGTCCCAAGGGCGGTCCCGGGATGCGGGAAATGCTAGCCACCACGGCGGCCATTTATGGCCAGGGCATGGGCGCGGACGTGGCCCTGATTACCGATGGGCGGTTCAGCGGAGCCACTAGAGGCTTTTGCGTCGGTCACGTCGGGCCGGAAGCCGCCGAGGGCGGGGTGATTGCCTTGCTCAAAGACGGCGATAAAATTATTCTCGACGGCGATAAAGGCACCATTGATGTGGTGCTGCCTGAGGCTGAACTTGCCCAGCGCCGCGCCGCCTGGAAACCCAGAGCCGCCCATTTTGCTAGCGGCGCGCTATGGAAATATGCTCAGTCTGTCGGCAATGCCCGGTTCGGGGCGGTAACGCATCCAGGCGGGGCAAAAGAATTACGCTGCTATGCGGATATTTAAGACTGCTTTCCACTAGCCTTTCCCCCCTACTCACTCTACAACCTTGCGGACTAAAGGGAAAAGGACGCGCCGCCCATGACCACCGCTGATATTTTATTGTACGTCGGGATTGCCCTAGGAGTGTACCTGCTGATTGGGCATCCGTCGCGGCACCGCGTGCGGGGGACGATCATTGAGACGGTAAAGACCATTGTCTATGCTGGAGTATTAGCCTTGACGTTTCGAACCATTGCTTTTGAGCCGTTTAATATTCCTTCGGAGTCCATGCTACCGGGAATGGTTGTTGGCGATTACCTTTTTGTCTCCAAACCTTCCTATGGGTATGGAATGTATTCGGCACCGCTACCTATTCCTGCACTCAAGGATCGCCTGTGGTTCACCCCGCCTCAGCGCGGTGATGTAGTGGTATTTCGTCCGCCGCATATGCCCGATGTAGCCTTTATCAAGCGACTCATCGGCCTGCCGGGGGATAAGGTGCAGGTTTTGGGCGGCGCACTGTACCTCAACGGCCAACTGGTATCCCGCACCGCCGTGACGCCCTATATTCACCCGCGGCGCCCCGGAGGGCCTGCCGAGGAATTGCCTACTTTTATTGAAACGCTGCCAAACGGGGTAAACTACACCATTGTCGAAATGGACGGAAACCAAGGCGATCTCGATAATACGCGTGAGTTTACCGTTCCCGAAGGGCATTACTTTTTCATGGGGGATAACCGCGATCGCTCTGACGACAGCCGGGCCAGCGTTGGCATGGTGCCTCAAGGCAACCTTATTGGCCGGGCGGAGGTATTATTTTTCTCTGTAAAGCCAGAAGCCTCCCTGTTTGCACCGTGGGAGTGGCCGTCGCAGATACGCTATGAGCGGTTGTTGCAGCATGTCCGGTGATACCGCACGGTTACAGGCTCTCATTGGTTATACTTTCAACAACACCAGCCTGTTGCATCAAGCCCTCACCCACCGCAGTGCCCAGCGCACCGGAGTGCCCTTTGGCTATGAACGGCTGGAGTTTCTCGGCGACCGGGTATTAGGCTTAGTCCTTGCTGAAGCGTTACTGCGCCAATACCCAGACGAGAAAGAAGGGGCGATTGCCAAACGCCACGCCGCCTTGGTACGCCAAGAAGCACTGGTGGCAGTGGCCGAACGCCTGCACCTGGTGGAATACATTACCACTTCCCCCAACGATCGCACCACCAACGCAGCGGCCAAGGCATCAGTGCAAGCTGATGTGATGGAAGCAATTTTGGGTGCGGTGTACTGGGACGGCGGTTTTGCCCCGGCAAAAGAGATAGTGCTGCGCTTTTGGGATGAGGCCCTAACCGCCGTCAACGCCCCGCCCATTGATGCCAAGTCGGCCCTCCAGGAATGGGCACAAGGCCACGGGCTTGCCTTGCCTGATTATACCCTTGAAAGCCATCAAGGCCCCGCCCACGCGCCGCAATTTACCGTTACGGTCAAGGTAGGCCGGAACCCCGCCTACACTGGCAGCGGCACTACCCGCAAGGCGGCAGAGCAAGCCGCCGCCACGGCAGCCTTGCAACACTTAGGAATTTGGACAGCATGAACACGATGCAGCGTTTCGGCCAAGTGGCCATCGTCGGCCTTCCCAACGCCGGCAAGTCCACACTCGTCAATGCCCTAGTGGGATCCAAGGTCAGCATCGTCTCAGCCAAGCCCCAAACCACCCGCTCGCGCATTACCGGCATTGCCCATGTTGCAGGCACCCAGATGGTGTTGCTGGATACCCCTGGCATTTTTGACAAACCCGTGGGCGCACTCGGCAAAGCCATGCACCTGAGCATCCTTGAATCCTTGAGTGCCATTGATGCCGTGGTATTGGTACTGGATGCCTCATCTCCTACTAGCAAGCGGATGACCAGCCTGCGGCGGTTGGAAAACGTCCTTAGTGAAGCCGGCGGGGCAGCTAAAAAACTGCCGCTGTTGCTGGTGCTCAGCAAGGTGGACACCATTGCTAAAAAAGACGCCATGGAGGTATTGCAATGGGCGGCAGCCGCGTGTCCACAGGCACATAGTTACTACGCCACCGCCGCCGTGCGCGGCCACGGGGTTGCCGATCTGGGCAAGACTCTGGCGGGTCTGATACCCGAAGGGCCGTGGGCGTATGATCCTGAGCAGACCAGCACCCTGCCGATGCAACTCCTCGCCGCCGAAATGACGCGAGAAGAGGTCTTTCGTCGCCTGCATCAAGAGATTCCCTACAGCCTCACGGTGATCCCGGAAACATGGGAAGAGGGTAAACACGCCGCCACAATTCGCCAGCAAATCCTTGTCCAGCGCGATTCCCATAAGGCCATGGTGATTGGCAAGGGCGGCCAGATGCTCAAAACCATTTCCATCGCCGCCCGCACCTCCATTGCCGAACTTACTGGCCGGCCAGTACACCTGTTCTTGCACGTTAAAGTCGCCCCGGGGTGGGAGGGGGATGAAAGTATCAGGCTATAGAAAACGAATGGGCACCTCTATTATAGCTGGTTGCACAATTAAAAGTATATTTGCAACCAGCTATAATAGAGGTGCCCGAATGAAAAACACCGACTGAAAAAATCTGAATGAAAAATCACTTGACATAACCCCATAAAAAATTGCAGCCGTCACCTTGACTTCTGTCAAGGGCTTTGATATGTTGACAATAGGCACTCAAAGACCTGGCCAGGCACCGAGGGCTCTACCGCTCTTCTCCTTTTCATCTGTCTACCAAGACACCCAAGGAAGAAAAGTCGAGAACAGCGGC
>JBKCUA010000037.1:0-24935 GCA_046318675.1 Holosporales bacterium | reverse complement strand
TTTGAGCGAAGAATTTTGCAATCACTTGATTGCAAAATGGTATCAGTATGTACTCCTTGCACATGAAGAATGTGCAAGGGCTTCGCTCAGGCGCAGCGCGTGCTTTACCGCTCGCATGCTTAGAGGGGAAGTTTTGATGTGCGAGCGGTATACAAAAAAATCGGCTATAGCTGCCACATTGCCGCACACATCGGCAAACGGGGCTAGGTACGATGTGGTTGAGGCAACAAACAACGGCTTTTGCCAGAATAACGCCTGCAGCCCCACGGTGGAACTAGTGGTAATCACCCCGTCTATGAGGGGAACAAGATACTGGCTGGGGTGGTTGGTTTTTGTATCACGATACAGGATACACTGGGGAAACCGCCGCAGGAAATCATCGCGCAGCGCATCGTTGTCAAATAGGCGATCATGGGATTTTTATATTTGCTTTTTTAATTCTGCTTACCTATGAACACGGCATGCATGATACAGCTATGAAAATTGGAAAAGCGTTTTTTGACACATACCTCAAGGATGCCAAAGGGTTAACTATTGTTGATATTGGGTCGCAAGATGTTAATGGCTCACTTCGCTCTGTTGCTCCATTAAATAATAAATATATTGGTGTTGATTTTGTGGAGGGTAAAGGCGTTGATATAATTATCACTGATCCTTATGCCTTGCCTTTTGAAGACAATAGTGCCGATGTTGTTGTCTGTTCATCTTGCTTTGAACACTCGGAGTTTTTCTGGGTTCTGTTTAATGAAATACAGCGGATTCTTAAACCAGACGGGCTATTCTATCTCAATGTGCCGTCCAATGGAATGTTTCACCGCTACCCGGTTGATTGCTGGCGCTTTTATCCGGACAGCGGTATTGCATTACAAAATTGGGGACGCCGGAGTGGCTACTCCACTACGCTACTAGAGTCTTTTATAGGCAACCAAGAAAAAGATGGCTGGAATGATTTTGTTGCTGTGTTCATAAAAGATGGGGCTTTTGTATATAAGTATCACGATCGTATTCAGACTAGATTTGACAATTACACTAACAGCTTAATGTGTGGCAGTGATAATTTTTCAAATTATTCAACTTATTCAAATTCGTTAGAAAGTAAAGTTTCTGAAGCTAACGACATTGCAAAAGCCATCCATCAGCCAAATTTACCTGATGAAAAATTACACATTATTCTAAAAAAATTACATAAAAATACATTTAGAAAGTTCCTATTAAAATTAATTGTGGGCCGCAAAACAAATAAGAGAATTGAATCTTCTTTAAAGGAAGTATCATTGTCGGCTGGTATAAAAAAAAATTTTTTATCGCCTCTCCCTTTTCTTGAAAAAGGCAAAGTTTCTATTTTATTAACAACTTATAATGGTGCATCTTATATTGCCGAACAACTTGATTCCATACGCGGTCAGTCTTATCAAGATATTGAAATTATTATCGGCGATGACGGTTCAAAAGACACAACAGTTAATATAATTAAAAAATATATGCTTGAAGATAGCCGTATCTTATTATTCCAGCATGATAAGAATTTAGGATGCGATAAAAATTTTGAGTTTTTATGTTCTAAAGCCACAGGAAAGTATATAGCTTTTTCAGATCAAGATGACATATGGCATAAGGAAAAAATTGCGAGATTGTTATGCCATATCGATAATTGTGATCTTGTTTACGGCCCCAGTATTTTAGTAGATGAATATGGCAATAGTTTACAAAAAACACTTCTATATAGAAATAACATTGAACCCTTAAGTGGTCAGTTTATTTTTAAAATGCTTGAGCATAATAGAGTTTCAGGCCACGCTATGTTGTGTAAGTCTGATTTTATTCTCCGCAATTTGCCAATTCATACTTTCCGTCTACCCGGAGATGATGTTATCCCATACGATTATTACTTTGCTCTTTGTGCAAATTTTCAAAATGGTTTTAAGTACGTTGAGAATGCTATTACTTTTCATCGGATGCATCAAAGTAATCTTACAAACAATCCTCTAAAAGGAATAAAAGTAATAAAAAATAATATATATTCCAAAATATCGACAAAATATTCTATTGCTAACTTAGTTTTTGAAAAAAGTTATTTCATAATGACCAGCAATAAAATACAAACACTTGATACAGACTTTTTCTCCTTTAGAAGATTTTTTTCTCTTATGCAGGAGAAAAATTATCTTTCAAAATGCTCAACAAAAATAACCCACAGCATTTATTTTTCGCGCGGGAAATCTTTGATACGAATAACAGAATTTTTTAAAAAAGTAGGTGTTTTTACCTAAGCAGTTTCCAAAACGAAATATTGCACTTCGTTTTGGAACCCGGCCGTCAGGTTCGATATACACTGCTGGCTGTTTTAACTTCTGCTCTTCTGCGAATTAGCTCGATCACAGCAGTATCATCTTTCTGTTCTTCATGTGGTGCAAAAAGTGCTTTTCCTCGCGGAGATACATCTTCTCTTGGTATAGCCAAATAATATAAGGCTAAAGACTTACGATAAACTGCTTGTGGGCAAGTAATCGGATCTGGTAACCCATGCCAACTATTCTGTGTTGTATCAAAAAGAACGGCACGATTAAATTTTACATCAATGGTTTTAATAAGCTTATTAGGGGCAAAATTCTTTTCATCGTGCGACCATAAACCCAAGCCGCCACCCCACTCAGAATGCCAATCTTTAGATAAATAAACAATAAGATTTAGGCGACGTTCTAGATTCAATTTTGGGTGAATACTATAGTCAAGATGAGAGTTCAGTTTACCACCAGATGAATGAATATGCCAACCACCGCCGTTTAATCCATAATCGGCACGCAAACCTTGAATGCCAGTCAAATGTATTATATTTTCAATAAAATCAATGCTATTTAGAGCATCAACAGTCTGATATGTAATTTCTGGAAAGCGATCGTATGCATTACAAGTCTTTTTTTCTTCTATAGGATTACTATAGTAGCTCCAGCATGACGCATCAAAAGCAGGAAACTCTTCCGCTAGACGCTCGGCAATCTCAGGCAGAAAAAAATCATCAATCACAACATGATTAAAGGGTTCACCTCGTTTGAAAATAGTCCCATATTGCTGCCAGTCAATAGATCTTATAAAATTTTGATATATTAAGTGATTTTCTTTTATAGGTAATGACGACTGTAAACTCATTGCGCTGCTCCTACGTGCCTCTTTGTTAAAGTATAATCTTCATGATACGTACACTAAAAATTTTGACACGCCATAGCTTTTTGCCATCTTCAAGTTTCCGCATTTCAATTTTAAAAACCTTTTTATGCAATAGGTTGTTTTGTAAATAATAAGGTTGCTCCCACACAAACGGCTTGCCAAGCAACACCCGGCGCAGGTGGGCTTTAATGATAGACACCGTAGCGGCGGGGATGAGGGCTTGCCACCGCCGCAGACCGCACACCCCGGCGGAGTTGTCTCGCAGCAGGCCGACTTTCAGCAGCGGCATTCCTTGCTGAAGATTGCGTAGCGCAACAGGGCTTAACATCGGATCGTCAGCACGCGGCGATGGGATAAGGCTTCGCAGAGTATACCCCGCCTTCACCACCATCTGCGTCAACCCAATCTCATACTGGGCAATGACGTGATCCTTGTTCTCCTGTTGGCACACCCCCGCAAAAAATGCCCAGAACCGTGCATCGGCCAACAACCGCTGGCGAAACACCAGAAAATAACTCTGCACATGCACGGGATAGCCGCACCGCGCCTGGGTCATCCCCCAAAAATTCGCTGCCCTCTCCCGCATCTTGGCAAACACGGGCACGAAGGAGGCGATGCAATAGCACGAATCGTTGGCAAGGATAATCTCGTCATACTGCCCGGCGGTGGGCTGTAGGAAGGCCAGGCCGCGCTTGTAAGAGCCAAAATCATACTCCCCATGCCGCCCCGCGATGGTGTGGGCGCAAAAGGGAGCAACTTTGGCCAGCGCATCGGGCGGCAGATCGCTGTCAGAAACAAACACAATCGTTTCGGCCACGGCCTGCAATGCCCGCAGATATTCAATCACATAAGCATCCACAATATTATCGCGATCGTAGTGGGCAAACACCGCCGCGCGTTTTACGGGGTGCAGCCGCTGGCGGGCCTGCTCAAACACTTGGCGTATGATGGCGCGTTGCTGCCTGGCGTTGCGTTGCCGTTGCCACCAGCGTTGCCAGAACCAGCCTTTTTTACGCTGTTGCTTTATTTTTGTATTATGGCTGTTGGTATTGTGTAGGCGATGGTACGTCACTGCCTCCGGGCAGTAGACAAGGCCCTGCTGCAACGTCGCGCACAGGGCGAGGTAGTAATCATACAGCCGAAGCGGGCTGCGGGTTTCAAAGGGCAAACAGCGGCGAACAAAATTCCCCTGGCACAACATGGCGTGACCGGAAACAGTGTTGGCCCGCAGGAGGGCATGCTGACCCGTGCCCTGCACCGGCGTTAGTCCTAATTTATCCAGCAGCGTCCCGCCTAAAGGCTGCCCGGCGGCGTCAATCAAAACGCTGGCCCCGTAGGCCACATCGTTTTCGCCAATCGCGGCTAACAGGCGTTCCAGCTTGTCCAGTGCCCAGACATCATCCTGATCGCAAAAGGCGATATACTCCCCCGCCGCCTGGCGGGCGAGGGCTTCAAAATTTCGGTTATACCCCAAGTTTTCCGGGTTGAAAATCAGGCGAACGCGGCCATCGCGCTGGGCGTAAGCTTCCAGAATTTCCCGTGTCCCATCGCTGGAGGTATCATCGCCGATGAGAATCTCACAATGACGGTGCGTCTGGTTCAGCACCGAATCCAGCTGCGCCGCCAAGTACGCCGCCCCGTTGTAGGTGGCGATGCAGACAGTGATGAGCGGCGGCACGGCAACAGAAGACACGCGGAATCTGTACTCAGGCACACCGCTTTTATCAAGTCGGAACCGCCGCCTGAACCACAGATAATAACTTAAAATTTCATAATCCGGACGGGTGATGCCAGCATACCCTTCGCACAAAGCATCTGCGTAATTACTTATTATTAAAAGACAAAACCTTAAGTGTTAATAACGCCATGGCTTATTAAAGCTCACGCACGAACGCCCCGCATTCCTTACGTTATCAATTGGCTTAAACGCATTTTATTCGTACAATAACGGCATGAAATCGGGATGGTGACGCATCGGAGGCAAATTGAGGGGAAGGGGTGAAGCAGGTCATTGCGCGTCACTTTTTCGTTTTTCGCGACGCAATAACGCTATTTTTGTCGCGATTGCGCTTTCGCGTCACATCATCACTGCCATACCCTTTACACGAACCTTCCCCCGCATTTGTTGACCCAGATCTTTTCTCAAACGCGACTGTCACAACGTCTTATTGCGTACCACTTCGGGGTGGTGCGAATTCAGGCGTAAGGCTTGTATTATCTCGATTTTATGCCGCCATTGAAATCAGCTTTCAAAAAAAGCTTAACTGCTCTCAGACACGCCGCCCAACGCCTTGATCCCCTTCCTTCTCTGAAATTCGTAGGGTGGTAAGCTGCTATAGTTCTTTTCCATTCTTAAATCTCTGTTAAAAATCTTCCGCTACGGAGATCCTATGCGCCACGCTCTCTATCACCAAACTGAACATGATGCTTGTGGTGTGGGGGCTGTGGTTACGTTATCTCAGGCAGCGCGCCGTGATATTGTAGACAAAGGGTTGCAGGCTCTGGGCAACCTCATGCATCGTGGTGCGGTGGGTGCTGATGGCAAGACTGGGGATGGGGCTGGCCTGCGTTTGGAACTGAACCCAACATTCTTTCATGGTCTTGCCAGCCGATTTGGCGGCTTTGATCCGGTGCTGCATCGGTTGGCTATTGCTATGGTATTCTTGCCGCGCAAGAATCTGGAAGAACAGGAATTTTGTCGCACCGTCATGGAATCGGAAATTGCTGCCGCAGGTTTGCACGCTTTAGGTTGGCGGCAGGTTCCTATTAACACTGAGGTGCTTGGTGAGAAGGCAGCGGAAAATCGTCCTGAAATAGAACAATTTTTTCTTACCGTTCCTATTGAGGTAACACCAACTCAGGCTGAGCGAGTACTGTATGCTGCCCGGCGACGGATAGAAAAACGCCTGCTGGCAGCGGGTAACAGAGAGTTTTATATCTGCTCTCTTTCTTCAGATTCTATTGTTTATAAAGGCATGATGTTGGCTAATCAGATAGCCGCGTTCTATCCTGATTTGGCTAATCCTGCTTGTATGGCGCGGTGGGTTATTTTTCATCAGCGTTATTCCACGAACACTTTTCCTACTTGGCGGTTGGCGCACCCGTTCCGGGTTGTTGCCCATAATGGGGAGATTAACACGCTTAAGGGTAATGTTGCATGGATGCAGGCGCATGAAGAACGCTTAGCAAGTTCTCTTTACGGTGATTTACTTTCTGATTTGCTGCCTATTGTGCAGCCTGGCAATTCTGATTCGGCAAGTCTTGATAATGTTTTGGAGCTTTTGGTACATGGCGGCAGACCCCTGCCTTTGGCAAAGGCTCTGCTTATTCCCGAAGCATGGGATGAGCAGGATAAAACTATGCCGGAAGCATTAAAATCTTTGTATTCTTATAATAATAGTGTGGTGGAGCCGTGGGATGGCCCTGCCGCTGTGATAGGTTGTGATGGGGAGTGGCTTGTTGCCGGGATGGATCGTAGCGGACTGCGGCCTTGCCGTTATGCCCACACACATGATACCCTTGTCATTGGCTCTGAGGCAGGGATAGTGCCGTTACCCGATGGCGAAATTATTGCTCAAGGACGCCTTGGTCCCGGCGGAATGCTGGCGGTGCATTTGCCGGAACGGCGTATTTACGATGACAGTGCACTCAAGAAATGGTTAACACAACAGTGGAAAGCCACGCTTACTACGAAAAAACTTCCACAGCAACCGCCATTGGCAAACTCTATTGATAATCTCATACCTAGGCAGATCGCAGCCGGGTGGAGTCTAGAAGACCTTGAGCTCATTTTGCATCCCATGGGTGCAGAAGCCAAGGAGGCCATTGGTTCCATGGGGGATGATAGTCCTCTTGCGGTGTTGGCTGAACATTATCGTGGGATGCAGTATTTCTTTCGCCAGAATTTTGCCCAAGTAACGAACCCACCGCTGGACAGCCTGCGCGAGGCTAGGGTCATGAGCCTGAAAACACGTATTGGCAACTTACAAAATCTGCTGGCACTGGAGCCAACACCACAAAGCGTAATCGAGCTGGACAGCCCCATCGTCTTATCGTCGGATTTACAGGCATTAGTGACAACTATTCATCCCGTGCTGATTGAATCGCTATTCTCTGTTGGAGAACGCCTTGAAGATGCCTTGATAAGGTTATGCCGCACTGCTGATGCTGCTATTGCTGCCGGGGCATCGGCGTTGTTTCTAAGTGATAAAAGCCAAAACCCGACGCGCATGGCTATCCCGCCGATATTGGCAGTAAGTGCGGTACACAGCCATCTTATCCGCACCAGACAGCGAGCTAAAGTCGCCCTATTGGTCGAGGCTGGTGCGTGTCTGGACGGGCATCATGTTGCACTTCTTATTGCTTGCGGCGCGACCACCGTGACACCCTATCTGGCCGAGGCCAGTTTAAACGATCGTATTCATCGCGGTCTATGCTCTTCTGATGCGATACGAAATTACCAAAAGGCTCTTGGCGATAGTTTGCTTAAAATAATGGCTAAGTTGGGTATTTCTGTTGTTGCCTCCTATCGTGGCGGTTATAATATTGAAGCGATTGGCTTGGCTAGGGCTGTTGCTGAACATTATTTTCCCGGTGTGCCCAGCCGTCTTTCCGGGATTGACTTAACAACAATTGCCGCTGGTATCACGGCACTTCATAATCAAGCTTGGCATCCTCATGAGGGCATTACTCGTCTTCCTGTGGGCGGGTTTTACCGTGCTCGTCGTAATCAAGGTGCCCACGCTTGGGAAGGCGAAGGTGTGCATCTGCTGCAAACCGCCGTGACGGAGAATGATCCGAAACTGTTTGAGAAATACCTGCACAAACTGCACGCTCGGCCACCATTACAGATACGCGATCTTCTCGAGCCTTTACCTGCAGCAACCCCACTATCCCTTGCTGATGTTGAACCTGTGACTAGCATTCGACAACGCTTTGTAACGCCGGGTATGTCATTGGGTGCCCTTAGCCCTGAAGCTCACGGTGTGCTTAATATTGCCATGAATCGTATTGGCGCAAAATCTGATTCCGGTGAAGGTGGTGAAATACCGGAACGCTATCACCGGTTGCCTAGCAGTGATTCCGCCAACTCCAGCATTAAGCAAGTTGCCAGTGGTCGTTTTGGCGTTACTATTGAATATCTCAATCAAGCTGAAGAGCTGGAAATCAAGGTTGCTCAAGGCGCAAAGCCAGGTGAAGGCGGTCAGCTGCCGGGCTTTAAGGTTACTGAACTCATCGCGCGATTGCGCCATGCAACGCCGGGTGTGAGTCTAATTTCTCCGCCGCCTCATCACGACATTTATTCCATCGAGGATTTGGCTCAGCTTATTTATGATCTCAAACAGGCCGCTCCAAGAGCAAGGGTTGGCGTGAAACTTGTGGCTCGGAGTGGTATTGGCGCGATTGCCGCCGGGGTGGCTAAAGCGGGGGCGGACGTTATTCTTGTGTCAGGGCACAATGGCGGTACGGGAGCCAGTCCGCAATCCAGCATTAAATTTGCCGGAATCCCGTGGGAGATCGGCTTAGCCGAAGTGCACCAGACGCTTATTCTCAATGATTTGCGCCGTAACATTATATTACGTACCGATGGCGGGTTGCGTAGTGGCCGGGATATTGTTTTGGCTGCGTTACTTGGTGCAGAAGAATACGGTATTGGCACGGCGGCATTAGTGGCGATGGGATGCCTTATTGTTCGACAATGCCATGCTAATACCTGCCCTGTCGGGGTATGTACTCAGGATCCAAAATTGCGGGAAAAATTTGGCGGCAGTGCAGAAAAAGTTATTAATTTGATGACCTTTCTTGCCGAAGATGTGCGCCGGCATCTGGCTATTTTAGGATCATCAAGTCTTGATGCCATTATCGGTAAAGCAGAATTTATTCGTTGGCGTACTGGGGTACCTGCTGGTTTGCACGGATTGGATGTGAATCCATTACTCATGCAGTTACCAGAAGCGCAGGAGCGACAAGGTTCAACGTGGCGTATCAAAAAAAATAACCGTGTTACAGTGCCCGATACGTTGGATAGTCGCATTCTTGAAACTCACGGCGATGCTATTGCTGCTGGGGGACGCCTTAGCTTGAATGATACTATTTCTACTAAAAATCGTGCCGTAGGTGCACGGTTGTCGGCATTTATATACGAGAAATTTGGTCAGAAAAATCTCAGCGATGATCACCTGCGTCTTGATCTTAACGGTATCGCAGGACAATCTTTTGGAGCATTTACGACCAAGGGAATTACACTGGCCTTATGTGGGGTGGCCAATGATTATGTGGGCAAGGGATTGTGTGGTGGCATTATTACTATTCAACCTTCTGCTGATAGTCACGTTGCCGAGCCTGTGCTGGCGGGGAATACCTGCCTTTATGGTGCCACCAGCGGTGCGGTATATATTGCTGGCCAGGCAGGGGAGCGGTTTGCTGTTCGCAATTCCGGTGCCAGTGTGGTGGTGGAAGGTGTTGGTGCCAATGCTCTGGAATACATGACGGGTGGTGTGGCAGTTATTCTGGGTGCCTTTAGCCATAATCTTGCCGCTGGAATGACAGGCGGGCGTGCTTATATTTACGATCCGAACAATAAATTATCATTGTTCCTCAATCCTGGTAGTGTTGCCGTGGTGGACATAAATGAGGAAGATCGGTTGATATTACGGGATTTACTTGTACAGCATCACTTGCGTACTGGTTCCTTGCAAGGAAAAAAAGTTCTTCAAGAGGATCAAAGTAATTTTAAGCTACTTATCCCAAGGGAAATTCTTTCCATTACAGGCCGAATTGCAGCTTAACCTTCAAAGGCTTTGCGGGTAAAGTTGTGGGTGGCCTCCACGCGCCGTACGGTTCCTGTGTGTGAGCGCATGACCACCGAATGGGTTTTTGCACCGCCGGGGAATACCCGCACCCCACGTAGTAGCGTTCCGTCGGTCACGCCTGTAGCCGCAAACATCACATCACCTTTTGCTAAATCTAGTAGACTGTACTTGCGGTTTAAATCGGTAATGCCCACTGCTGCTGCTCGAGCTTTTTCATCATCGTTGCGGAATAATAACCTGCCTTGTAAAAAGCCGCCAATACAGCGCAATGCCGCCGCAGCTAGTACACCTTCCGGAGCACCGCCAGAGCCTAAATACAAATCCACCCCGGACAACGGCTCGGCAGTGGCAATTACCGCACTGACATCGCCATCTTGAATGAGCAATACCCGCGCCCCGGTTTCCCGTACTTTGCGGATTAATTCTTGATGCCGGGGGCGATCAAGAACGCATACTACGAGGTCATCAACGCTCACGCCTTTGGCTTTTGCTAAATTGCGGACATTCACGCCGGGAGTTTCATCCAAATCCACAACATCGGCGGGAAGTCCTGATCCAACCCCAATTTTTTCCATATAAACATCAGGCGCGTTGAGAAACCCCCCTTTTTGCGCCATGGCAATCACCGTCATAGCGTTGGGTAGTCCCCGTGCTGTAATAGTAGTACCTTCCAGCGGATCCAAAGCAATGTCCACTTCTGGTCCTCCCGCACCAACTTTCTCGCCGATGTAAAGCATTGGGGCTTCATCACGTTCGCCTTCACCAATAACCACGGTGCCGTTGATAGCCAAGCTGGACAATGCTTTGCGCATACCGTCCACGGCGGCTTGATCAGCAGCCTTTTCATCCCCCCGACCCATCCATCGTGCCGCAGCCAACGCAGCCCATTCCGTCACCCGCACTGCCTCCAACGCTAGATTGCGATCCATCTGAGCCAAGCTGCTGGGGGTGTGTTTCTTGAAAACAGCGGTGGTCATATAATATGTATCCTCGTATCGCGGCTTTATAGGCAGGACAGGAAAGAAGAGGCAAGGCTTATATATGTCTTTAACACTAGAATGACACCGAAACATTCTGGTTCGATTGGTTCGAACTTGCCCTTATGATGAGGTTTCGCTAAGCTGTACTTATGACAGAAAAGAGTACTGAAGCATTGCGTCATACACATGGGCGTTCGCCCATTGCGCTTGAATTCAGTGGTATTCATTACCGTTATGCTAATGGTGGTGATGTTTTGCGAGGGGTGAACTTCAGTCTTCCAGCAGGAAGTTTTACCTATGTGCGCGGGGAAAGTGGTGCTGGAAAATCGACATTATTACGGTTAGCCTACGTCGGTATACGTCCCAATGAAGGACGCATTTTTGTCTTCGGCAAGAACGTAGCTTACTGTACTAGGCCGCAAATGGTAGCTTTGCGCCGCCATGTGGGGCTTATCTTTCAGGATTTTCGCCTACTGCCCCATCTTACCATTCAACAAAATATAGCCTTGCCGCTGCTAATGACCGATCAATACGGTAAAACCACCGAAAAAAGGGTTCTAGAACTATTGGAATGGGTGGGTCTAACTCATAAGATGGATGCATTGCCCAGCACTCTGTCCGGGGGTGAACAACAACGGGTTGCCATTGCTAGGGCTGTTATTTGCCGTCCTAAACTATTGATCGCTGATGAACCTACCGGTAACGTTGACGACAAAATGGCTCGACGCATCATGTATCTTTTTGAAGAGCTAAGTAAAGCGGGTACAACAATTTTATTCGCTACCCACTCTGATGCTTTGGTGCGGGAATTTCCCCACCGGCAATTGTGGCTATATGATGGACTGACACGTTTTGATGAGGAGAAAAACAGCGATGGTTCCCGCCCGCTCCCTGTTGCTGTCTGACGCGGCCGCTAATAGAACCCTTGGGTTTCTAGTGGGTGTGCTTGTTTTTTTAGTGACATTAGTACTACTCGCCACCACGGCGGTTTACACTTCCGGTATGGCCGCTACTCAAGCAGCAAAAGAAACATGGGTTGTCCTGGCTCCTCTGGATTCAAGCCGTAACAATGCTGTAAGGGATTTACTTATCACCGCTCGAGGCGTGCGAAATGTTCGCGTCCTTGACCTTCATGAAAAAAAAGACCTTCTTGGTAAATGGCTCACCATTAATGCAGATACAACCAACGAAGATAGCCTGCCCTTCGTCCTGGAAATTGGGATTGATCCGATTGCTCCGCCTAAAGAAACCGCCATTGCGGAAAACCTAAGAGCCATTGACGGGGCTGCAGTTTTAGATGCCGGGGAAGCATGGAAGAATGGCGCAGGTGTGTTTTTAGAAAAACTACAGAAAACGCTGGTAATTGCTTTAGCCATGCTAGTGTTAGTCTTGTTAGGATTGGTGTACCTTGTCACTAAAATTACTCTGCAACATAATTTACCCGTCCTCAATTTGCTCCATCTTATGGGTGCAACAGACAAATATATTCTTGGGCGATTTCAGATTATTGCCGCACGTTTGGTTGCGCCAGCAAGCCTCATCGGGTTTATGCTAGCCGTCGGCGTGGCGGTCTTATTTATTTCTAGTTATAGTCACGTTCCCTTAGCCACTGGCATGACCATCAACTGGCTGGGCTACGTTGGGTTGCCAGCTCTATTCATGGTTATTGTTGCTGCCTCACTGCTCACCTGCCGGCAAACCGTACGTCGGCACTTAATAAATGAAGAGCAAGGCTAATCATGCCTCGTCTTGTCTTACTGGATCGCGATGGTGTCATTAATATTGATCAAGGACATGGGATTACTAGGATCGAAGATTTTAAAATCATTCCGGGGGTTGCTTCGGCTATTGCCGCGCTCAATACTGCTGGCATCTTAGTAGCTGTCGCCACCAACCAAGCCTGTGTTGGTCGGGGGGAGCTTTCCCTTGCTGGCCTTGATGCTATTCATGCCCTGATGCACAAAGAGCTGGCTAAGGAGGGGGCGTATCTTGATAAAATTTACTATTGCCCTGATGCAACCCCTAGTCCGCGGCGCAAGCCAGCACCGGGTATGTTGCTAGAGGCACTGGCGGATTTTGGTGCTAATGCTGTAAACACGCCCTTTGTCGGCGACGCGGTACGCGATATAGAAGCCGCCATCGCCGCAGGTTGCTTGCCAGTACTTTTACAAACAGGCAAAGGGCAAGAGAGTCTTGACCTTCTAAAACAAACCCCAGTTTATAGTGAGGTTGCTATCTATTCTGATTTGCCCAGTTTTGTAGAAGCATACCTGAAGGAGAGCGCGCCATGATTCGACTTATTATTTGGCTTGCGCTCTTATTTTGTATTGGATTTTTTGTTTTTATCACAAGAATTCCAGCAGTCCCAAAAGCGTTACCCTTGTCGTCAGAAACAATTGTTATTGTTACAGGGGGCACTGGTCGTCTGGAGGCAGGGGCGAATTTATGGCGCAAAAATGTTGCCTCGTTGGTCTTTATTTCCGGAGTCAACCCTGATGTTAAGCGCAGTGAACTTATTGCTCTCCTTAAAATGGATCCAGACATCGCTGAACGTCATGTTTTTCTTGGCTATCGCGCCCGCACCACCCGGGAGAATGGTGAAGAGGTGGCCAAATGGCTCCACGATCGCCATATCCAACGGGCAGTATTAGTCACCAACGATTACCACCTGCCCCGCGCACTGGCAGAGATAGAACGCAGTGTACCCGATGTCATCTGGCAGGGCTATGCTGTACCCAGCACGGAAATGCCCCAAGATGTGTGGTACGCAACCGTATTTTTTGAATATTGTAAGTACCTAGTGGTGATAGCAGGTAGCTTCATTTAGGCCAAGCCGCCGCTGTCACTGCCACGGCGTCACACCATAGTTGCTGGCGATCGTAGTGTAGCCGCAGGCCGTCCCGGCGGTAGAAGTTCCAGCGTTTAGCGGCTTTCTCAAGAAGTTCAACGGGCAAAGCTGCACCTGCTAAAGCTGCTCGGCGCAGAGCATGATGATGCGCCCCGGCCAGCCGTTCCAGCACTGCTGTAAACAATGCGGGGGGAGCCTTCACCAGTTTTTGACTCACGGCCAAAACTTGGCTAGGGGCAGCATTGGGCATTGTGCGCAGCAACGCCTCTACCGCCTCTTTTATCTCCCGGTGATCCTCTTCCAGCAGCGTGGCCTCAAGGCTTGCGGCACACTGAGCCATGTCCGGCCTAGGGACGGCCGCGACAAAGCAGCGGGAACGCACCGTCGGCAAGACACTTGCCAAGCGGTGGGCCAACAGGAAAAAGTGACACGCCCCCGGGGGCTCTTCCAGAACTTTGAGCAGCGCATTAGCCGCCTGGTGGGTCATGGCATCAAGGCAATCAATGATGACAACTTTATACTTGGTAAGAGCGGGCTTCTTACTCAAGAATCCCATGAGGGGGCGCACGGCATCAATTTTGATTGCGTCATCTTCGCTCTCCAGCATTAGAAAATCCGGGTGCGCGCCGCTGGACAGAAGCTGCGCGGGATACCCCGGCGGCACCCCCGCCTCAACTCCCGTGGTCAATAAATATTCCGCCAGCCGTAGAGCCAACGCCCGCTTACCCGATCCCCGCATTCCGGACAGCAGTACGCCGTGGTGCAACCGCCCAGCGTCGGCAAGGGCGCGGAGGCGGTGTTCAACGAGCATCACGCCGCCCTACGAGCACGCTCCGCAATACGTCGCTCAAGTTCTGGCCGGAAGTGGCGGATAAGTCCCTGCACTGGCCATGCTGCCGCATCACCTAAGGCGCAAATCGTGTGCCCCTCAATTTGTTTGGTGACATCGTAAAGAGTATCGATCTCATTGGTTTTGGCATCGCCCAACACCATCCGCTCCAGCATTCGCCAGAGCCAGCCGGTACCCTCGCGGCAGGGGGTGCACTGGCCGCAGGATTCATGTTTGTAAAAATGCGATAATCGGGCAATGGCCGCGACAATATCGGTGCTTTTGTCCATGACAATCACCCCGGCGGTGCCAAGGCCGGACTGCACCGCACGCAGACTATCGAAATCCATTAGCACGCTGTCACAAATATCTTTAGGCAACAGTGGCACGGAACTTCCCCCCGGAATGACGGCAAGCAAGTTATCCCAACCACCCCGCACCCCGCCAGCGTGCTTTTCAATAAGCTCTCGCAGGGGGATGCCCATTTCTTCCTCTACATTACACGGGGTATTCACATGACCGGAAATACAAAAAATCTTTGTGCCTGTGTTATTAGGGCGACCAATCCCGGCAAACCAGGCCGCACCCCGGCGCAGGATTTCCGGTACCACGGCAATAGTCTCGACATTGTTAATCGTCGTGGGGCAGCCATACAGACCAACACCAGCAGGAAAGGGAGGTTTAAGCCGAGGCTGACCCTTACGACCTTCAAGGCTTTCCATCAGGGCGGTTTCCTCGCCACAAATATAAGCCCCCGCGCCCCGGTGCAGATATACATCGCAATCCCACCCGGAACCGCAGGCATTTTTTCCTAGTAATCCGGCTTCATAAGCTTCTTCAATAGCGGTGGTTACATTACTGGCTTCATTGTAAAATTCACCCCGGATGTAGATATACACAGCTTTAGCCTGCATGGCAAAAGCTGCCACCAAACAGCCCTCCAGCAGGCGATGGGGATCATGGCGGAGGATATCGCGATCTTTGCAGGTGCCAGGTTCAGATTCATCCGCGTTGACAATAAGATAGTGTGGACGTTCGCCAACGTCCTTGGGCATAAACGACCATTTCATACCGGTGCCAAAGCCAGCACCACCGCGACCTCGCAAGCCACTGTCTTTAACGGTTTGGATGATACCATCCCGACCAAGCTCCAGCAGCTTTTTGGTGCCGTTCCACACGCCGCGCTGTTTCGCGCCAGTCAGATGCCAATCAGCTTGGCCATAAAGGTTGGTAAAAATACGATCAGCGGATTTTAACATACCCTTTTGCTACCATCGTTTGTTATGGGGATCAAGAAGCCCTGTTTTTATTAGCGCAAAGTAGGAATCTTCTCCTGTTGTAAACAGGACTATAGCGCGTTGCGTAATTAGCGGTAGATATTGATAAAGTCTTCAGCGCGCTATAAGTTATTTTTGTTCGGCCATTAGGCCGCGGCACTTTGTGCCGTGCGCTGGTTGCAAGTATACTTTATAATTGTGCAACCAGCTATAATTCATAAGATGCTGGGTGCGTCATAGGTTATTTTTGTTCGGTAATATGGTTGTGCTGCTTTATACTTTTATTAAGCACGCGCCCCAAGTAAACCCCGCCCCCATGGCTTCTAATAGCACTAGATTGCCCGGTTGAATTCGGCCATCAGTACGCCCGGCATAAAAAGCTAAGGGTACTGAGGCGGCGGATGTATTACCATGCTCTGCCACTGTTAAGATGACTTTTTCCGGGGCGATGCCTAGTTGTTCACCAACATTTTCAATGATTCGGGCATTGGCCTGATGAGGGACAAGCCAATCGAGATCGGCGACGTTATGCCCTGCCGCGGCTAGGGTTTCTAAGGCAATGGTATGCATATTGGTGACGGCGTGGCGGAACACTTCTCGACCGTTCATGGTAATGGTGCCGATGGTGCCTTGGGGCACACCGCCATTGACGCATAGTAGCCCGGTGTGGCGGCCATCACTCCGGGTTTTAACGCTAAGAATGCCGTGCTCTCCCTTATCAGCAGTAAATACAAAAGCCCCTGCCCCATCACCGAACAGAACAGCGGTGCTGCGATCGTTCCAGTCGAGAAGGCGCGACATGGTTTCGGCACCAATAACAAGGATATTATTGGCACTGCCGCTGCGGATTAAGCTATCCACCAGAGAGAGGCCAAAGATAAAACCGCTGCATACCGCTTGAAGATCAAAAGCGGTGGCTTGATGCGCCCCAAGGTAAGCCTGCACCTTTGTGGCTGTGGCCGGAAAGGTGCGATCCGGGGTGGTGGTGGCCAGAATGATGGTATCAAGAGCCGTTGCCGCAATACCAGCGGTTTGCAGGGCTTCCTCAGCGGCAGCAATCGCCAGGTCTGAGGTCATCTGACACTCGCTGGCTATGTGGCGTGCTTTTATGCCAGTACGTTGGAAAATCCATTCGTTGGTGGTGTTGAGGCGTTGTTCAAGATCGGTGTTGGTGACACGCTGGGTAGGTAGCGCACTGCCCTGTCCTATCAAGCGTGCTTTGAGTCTCATGCTGTTACTGCAGCTTTTTGTGCAGAAAATACAGCCCCTATTTTTTCAATAGCCTGATGTTCAAGCATTTCCACAGCAACATCAATGGCGGCCGCAAAGCCGATGGCATCGGAACTGCCATGGCTTTTGACGGCAACATGGTTTAATCCCAAAAATACCGCCCCGTTATACCGACGCGGATCAAGACGTAGGCGCAGGCGAGTCAACGCCGGGCGAATAAATACATACCCTAATTTTACCAGCCACGAATAACGGAATGCATGGCGAACATAATTAGAAACCAGTGCCGCTGTCCCTTCAGCCATTTTCAAGGCAACGTTACCGGTAAAACCATCCGTGACAATGATGTCGGCTTCGCCTTTGGGGATGTGGTTAGCTTCGACAAAGCCAGTATAATTTATTTCCGTCAGGGTGGTCAGGTGTGCTGCGGCCTCGCGGAGTTCTTCCCGGCCTTTTTGATGTTCTACCCCAACATTCAGCAAGGCCACTCGTGGGCGTTTCCATCCTAGGGCGGCTTCACCGAAAATATGCCCCATCTGGGCGAACTGGATGAGATTTTCAGCGTCACAAACTACATTTGCTCCTAGGTCAAGCATCACGCATTCCCCATGTTCGGTGGGAAAGAACGCTGCAATAGCTGGGCGGTGAATGCCGGGAATCATGCCTAGCAATAATTTCGATAGAGCCATCATGGCTCCCGTGTTGCCGGCTGAAACAAAACCATCAGCTCGGTTTGAGCGAACAGCCTCAAGAGCCTGACCCATACTTGATTCTCGCCCCATTCGTAATGCCTGAGCTGCTTTCATGTCATCGGGAATAGCAATACTGCAATGAGCAATTTCTGAGACTTGGCCAAGACGAGGGAGGCTATTTAAAATGGGTTGAAGACGGGTTTTGTCACCAAAAAAAATAAAATGAATACTGGGATGACGTTCTCGCGCCATATTGGCACCACGCAGCACAGATTCGGGTGCCCGGTCGCCGCCCATGGCGTCAAGGGCGATAGTGAAAGCCTTCGCCACCGAAAAGTCAATTAGGCAGCGGCACTGATAAGGCCAGTCTGACGGCCATCATAATGGCCGCAGTGCCCACATACATGGTGAGGACGCTTTTGTTCCCCACAATTCGAACATTCACCGTACGCGCTCACTTTGAGGGCATCATGAGCCCGACGCATGTTGCGACGGGATGGTGTAGTTTTACGCTTAGGAACAGCCATGACAAAATCCTTACCAACAATTTGATTCTTATAAGCGACTCTTTGAACCGCGACAAGAAAAAAAGATAGCATTGTATTTCAATAATTTAATTAGTTTACGATTTTTTAAGGTCGAGTGACATACAAATATAAGCAATTCTAAGGAGCCCTTTTTCCATGAGATTTTTTTCTTTTTTTAGCACATTATCGCTTGCAAAGAAAATTCCATTAACAATTGTTTTGGCAGCATTATTTACTGCGATTATCAGCGACGGCATCAAATTTCTAATGACATACAACAGTACAATTCAGGAGCGCCTTAATGATATGGAAGGCATTCTTGCCAATCGCTTGGATCGACTGAAAGATAAATTGGAGGGTATGGGCAATAATCTTATTGTATTAGCTAATGATGAAGCAACACAAGAGGCCTTGGTCACCTTGAGCGCGGCCTATCATAGTCTTGGCGGGGATGCCCAAGGTATTTTACAAAAATCCTATAATTCTAAGAGGCCACATGGTTTAGTTGAAGACAATCGTTATTATATTGCACACCAACGATATAATTCTGCTTTGCAAGAATTTATTACGGTTTGGGGATATTATGATTTGTTTTTAATTGATGCGATGGGTAACGTGGTATACAGCGTTGTTAAAGAGCCTGATTTTGCAACTAATCTAAACACTGGATCATGGCGGGACAGTAATCTTGCTGATCTTTTTAAGCAGCTGCGTAGTATTCCTTCGTCAATAACAGGTCTTGAAGGTGTACGGATGACAGCGTATCAAGAGTATGCACCAAGTAATAATATTCCTGCGGCCTTTATTGGGGTTCCTGTGTATCAAAATGGTGCTTTTTTAGGTGCTGTTATTGTGCAAATGCCGACGACGCTTTTTCATAAAGTTGTTTCAGATCAAGCGGGCTTAGGTGAAGGCCTTGAAATATCCTTGCACGGTAAGGGGTATATGGTGCACGGAGATTTGGAAAAAAAAGATAATCCTGTGCAAGTATTTGCCAATGGTAATCGGTTATATCAGCATTTTGCCGATATCCAAAATACAGTCAAAGTTGTTCAAGGTACTAATCACGAGGGCAAAGATGTTGCTGAGGTAATTATGCCTGTATTATTTGGTGGTCAAAAACTATTGCTTGCGTTTGATGCTCAACGTGCCCAGATACTTTTAAGGTTGCATCATGGGTTGATGATTGGTGCGCTTGTGTCTATGGGGGTTGTTGTTTTATTGACGTTTGTTGGTATTAACGTGGCTCGGTCAATTACCAAGCCTATTATTTATATTGTTCAAGGTATGGATACATTACGACAGGGCGATACTAAGATTGTCATTCATGGCAGTGATCGCCCTGATGAGATTGGTGATATGGCCAGAGCACTGGAAGCTTTTCGTAATACGGCATTGGAACAACAAAAGCTTGCTGCCTCTGCTAAGAAGGAACAACAATATAAAGAAGAACGGCAACAAAAAATCGAGGCTTTATTGCGTGGTTTCGAGCAACAGTGCAGCGTGGCCGTTGGCACGGTGGCCAGTGCGGCGACTCAGCTGTCTCACACCGCCGAAAGTCTTGGTGGTGTGGTGGGCGAGACGGCGACACGAACCCAGTTGGTGGCTATTGCTAGCAATGAGACTAATACAAATTTGCAGACAGTTGCTTCTGCTGCGGAGGAAATGAGTTCCTCGGTGCGAGAGATTGCCAATCAGGTTAGTCGTTCCAATGAAGTGGTGGCCGAAGCAGTTCGTCGTGCTGCTAAGGCTGATGAAGCAGCCCAAAGTCTTTCTATTGTGTCACAGTCAATTAATGATATTATCAAGTTGATCCAAGAAATCGCCAGTCAGATAAGTTTGCTTGCTCTTAACGCAACTATTGAGTCGGCTAGGGCTGGGGAAGCTGGCAAAGGGTTTGCTGTTGTCGCATCAGAGGTTAAAAATCTTGCCCATCAAACAACCACAGCTACCAAAGATATAGCCAAACAAATTGAGGCAGTACAGAATGCGTCCAAGGATGTTTCGGAAGTTCTTATTTCTATCAAGGATGCCATTGCTCATGTGAGCCAGTATTCCAGCGGTATTGCCTCAGCAGTAGAAGAGCAATCGGCAGTTACTAATGAGATTGCTGTGAATATGCACGCTGCTGCTCAAGGTGTAGAGAAGATACACACAAATATTGGAGAAATCACGACCTCTACCAGTAGTGCCGATAATTCCACCAAGGAAGTTTTGCAGGCCAGCCAAACTCTTAGCCGAGAAGCAGAAAAGCTAAGCGGTGAAGTTTCGGAGTTTTTGCAGGCAATAAAGGCGTGTTAGGTTTATAGCGCATTGCGTAATTAGCTGTAGACATTGATAAAGTCTTCAGCGCGCTATAAGTTATTTTTGTTCGGCCATTCGGCCGCGGTACGTTGTGCCGTGCGCTGGTTGCAAGTATACTTTATAATTGTGCAACCAGCTATAGAATAAGACCTTCCTACTACTGGTACAGTGTTCACCACTGGCCGCATCACTGTTGGTACGGTTTTCCCCCCCACTGGGGTAATCGCATAAATATCTTTGTTCGCTTCCATTATTATGGCTCCGGCTATGCCGCAAAAAATTCCCGTCAAAGCAGCATCGCATTGAGCGGCAACGCGTTGTAAACCCTGGGCACTAAAGGGGGGTAAGACTAGAGCGCCACCGCTTTGTCTTGGGTTGAACTGGCAGTCTTTGAGCAGGCGGCGTAACTGCCTTTTGGTGTAGGAACGGCCATGCCCAAATGGCGTGCGTTCTAGCCGTGTCCAGATACTATGGCGATTAGCCGCAATGACAAGCAGTTTTCCTTGAGGACTGAGTACTCGCCAAGCTTCCCGCAATATAGCGCGTTCGTGCCCGGCCTGTTCCAGTGCGTGTAGCATTATAACTATATCTGCCGAGGCATCGGCTAAAGGCCAACGATTTTCAGTGATTAGGGTGACGCGAGGCAGCGTATCTTCCGGCCAGCGCACCGCTCCTTGTGTGCCAGGCATAATAGCAAGTACGTTACTTTGTTTTCGGTAAGCGTTGAGTAACGGCACAGCATAGCCATAACCATAAACCCGTAAGTTAGATTGAGGCGGGCATAAGGAAAGCACTGATTGTTCAAGCAATTTAACGGTATGCAAGCCAAGAGGGCTAGCGTAAAATTGTCGCAGGGTACTGATATCATCCATAAAATACCTCGCTCAGGAATACACGCAGGTTTTGCCAGCGCGACCAACGGTTGCGAAGGTTTGGCGTGCGGCACAAAATATGGCTAATAGCTCGTAAACGGCGAACAAAAGCCCGCAAATGGGGATCAGCAATGGTATTGCGACCATGCAAGCTGGTAGTTTGCAGTAATAATTTTTCCAAGCCTTTGCTCATCGGTTGATATAGTGAGCCTTTTTCAAGTCGCCAGATAACAGCGGCGGTCATGGCCAAGGCCTCCATAGCAGGGCGAAAGGGTTCGGGAACATTGTAGGCTTTTTGTATGATGCGACCCAGCGGCGCGGCTCCAAATTGTAAAAACACCATGAGAGCCGACCAGCTGGAAAACTGGCGCGGGGATTTCGCTGCTTGCTCTAGCTGCGCCCAGTCTCGCGGGGTGGCAGTGTTAATGCAAAGGGAACGCAAGGCGTTGAGGGCATTCATGCTGTCGGTATGACCAGCGTCATCCCATAAGGTTTGACAGACATCACCGATGGCATTGAGAAAAATTTTTTTCTCATCATCAGTCCGCAATGGTGCAATGGCAAAATGTAGCAAGGCAGGATCAAGCCTTGCAAAGACGTTGATTTGGGAGGGCAACGAGGTAGTCTGTGGGCGCATGGACACAAAACTTTTTGAGGCGTTGCTGCACCTGCTGCGCGGGCACAGTCGCGTTCTATATATCACCGTATTAAAGGCACCGCCAGAGGAACGGTTGCGGGCGGCGGCGGCGTTCGCTTTATACGGTGAATTGGCGGCGATCCCGGCCAAGGTAAGTGAGCCGCTGCTGGCTCACATTCGTCTGACGTGGTGGCGGGATCAGGTGGCTTTGCCCTTGAGCCAGCGGGCGAACAATCCGGTGCTGGCGGCGATAGATACAAATTTTTTTAAAGTGTTGTCTGATGCGGTGGAAGCTTTAGTAGAACAACAACTTTCCCCGACGGCGGCGGGGCATAGCCTGTTGGGGGCGACGTTTCGGACGCTGGCTAAACCGGGCGATGAAGACGCAGCAGCCGTTTTTGGCGCAGCGTTGCAGTGCGTGCCGTTGCTGAGCCGTGATCCGGAGGTGGTTCGTTTAGTGGCACAGGCAGTGGACAGCCCACCGAAGGGGTGGCTGGGGACGGGCGAGCCTTGGCTGCGGGCGGCACAAGTGGGCAAAACGGTGAGCCATCATGTAGTGCCCTTGAGAGCGTTGTGGAGAATGGTGATTTGAAATTGGAATTTGGCAATAGGGCACTTCTATTAACCTTATTTCTAGGGCGATTGGAGTCGTCAGGTCTATGCTCGCAATCCGCACGTACGTTTGAGTACGCTTACGTTTGCTCGCCTAGCCCTTTCTAGCCACTCATCCCTATAAATGGGTTAATAGAGGTGCCCAATAGTTTTCTTATTTACAACCACTGGGCATTTTCCTACAACCACTCGGCCTTGATGGCTGTAAATTATATGAGGATACCATGAATTTAGATGTGCTTACCCCTGGTAAAAATCCCCCGGAAGATATGAATGTGGTAATTGAAATTTCGCAGAATAGTGGCGGGATTAAATATGAAGTTGATAAGGATAGCGGTGCGCTGTTGGTCGATCGCTTTTTAGGTACGGCGATGGTGTATCCGGCAAATTATGGTTTTATTCCTCACACGTTGGCCGATGATGGTGATCCGGTGGATGTCTTAGTGTTGTCCCATGTGCCGATTCACCCCGGCGCGGTGGTGCGGGCGCGTCCTGTGGCTGTTTTGGGTATGGAAGACGACGGCGGCGTGGATCACAAAGTGCTGGCGGTTCCGGTGGCCAAGCTCTCGCCCTTATACGATGCTATTAAGGATGTAAACGATGTGCCCGCCCTAGTGCGCCAGCAGATTGAGCATTTTTTCAAGCACTACAAAGACCTTGAACCTGGGAAATGGGTTAAGCTCGGTGCGTGGGAAAACGCGGCGGCGGCAAAGGCCATCATCCTGAAAGGACTGGAAAAGGGTAAAGCAAAGGCCGCTTAACCCTTTTCGTTTGATTATCCCACCAGCGTTGCATTGGCAATGCTATCAGCTTCAGCTTGACTGAAGGTTCCGCTGAGGAAGACCTTATTTGCGCCAAAGTCAATGAGGGCACCGTTGAGGGCAATCTCAGCCTTGGCTGTTTTTATTTGATCGGTGGTGATGCCGGAAACTTTGAGTTTATCCGCCTTTTTATCAAAATCTTTGATAACGGTGAGAGCATCGGTTGATGATACCGCAAAGGTGTCTGCTGCGTTAGTACCGACGAGTGCGTTGCTGGTCTGGCTTTTACTGGTGAGTGTAACGGGCAGAGTAGAGGTGCTGATGGTGATGTTGCTACCTGTTTCGTAAAGGATATTGCCTCTAGGATTATTCTCCTTAGCAGTGGCAGTGACAACAGAACCAGCCTGATTTTGAACCAAAGTGGCTTTGCCCAAATCGTAATCAACTACCGTGTTGTCGGGGAGAGTGATTTTCAGATCATAAACCCGCAGGTTACGATCGGTGACGTAACTGTCAGTCTCTCTAAAATCAGGGGTAGCTCGGCCTGAAGCGGCGTCGTTGGTAAAAGTTACTCTTAGTGCGTCGGTGGTCAGCAAATCGCTGGCCTTTACCTGAACGGAAATATCCTGTGTTTTTCCGGCTCTGCCGTCGGCGGTGGCGGTAAAGCTGGTCAGGGTTTTGTCGCCCAAGGTAATGACCCCAGTTGGGGAGCCATTAAACTGGTCGCCGCTGACCGTGAAGGTTAGGGTTACGGTGGCGTTTGGATCAATCTCTTTGATATTCGTGGTAGATGCGTCAAATAGACTTTCCCCTTTGCTATCTTGAATTTGCCCAAAAAGTTCCGATTTTTTAGCAAGGGTGTAGGTGGTGGTAACAACTTTACCATCTTTATCCAGTGCATCAATTTGACGCATGGAAAGGCCGAGTTGCATGACATCAGAAACTTTGACATCTTTAACGCTTGGGTCGGTAAATTGGATAATGTCCCCATCGGCTTTGCTGAAATCAAGGATATAATCTTTGCCGCTGGCGGCGTCTTTGCCCTCAAGGAAAACGTCTTTGCCTTTGTTGCCGAAGATAATATCCGCGCCACCTTTGCCGTCGAAGACATCGTTTTTATCAGTGCCATCAACGGTTTCAGCAAGATCGGTGCCGAAAGTGGTGCCGGGGGTTCCTGGTGTGCCGCCAACAGTAATTACACCATTATTGCTGTCTCTAATTTGGCTTTTAACGTCATCCATTGAGGCATTAACAAGAGTGCTGACCACAACCTTACCGTTCGCATCAAGGCCATCAACCTTGCTCAACTTTTTGCCACCAGGTTGGACAATTTCAGAGATAGTGGCACCAACAATATCTTTGTCGGTGTATTTTATTACGTCGCCTTGA
>JBKCUA010000036.1:0-8396 GCA_046318675.1 Holosporales bacterium | reverse complement strand
CCTCTATTAACCCATTTATAGGGATGAGTGGCTAGAAAGGGCTAGGCGAGCAAACGTAAGCGTACTCAAACGTACGTGCGGATTGCGAGCATAGACCTGACAACGCCAATCGCCCTAGAAATGAGGTTAATAGAGGTGCCCATATAAAGATGAGGCTTCATGCTGCCTGTTCTTTCCTTAGTTGTCTCATGTTTACCAGAAGCTACCCTTGCCCGCATTAAAAATCCCATTAAAAATCCCCCTAGCCTACCATGAATTTTCTTGGCACATTCTGGGGTGATGTTGCGTCGCTCCAAACTGCCGTCAGTAATCCCCGGTTTTCGCCTGACCATGGGGTTTACGCTGGTGTATCTGGCCGTGATTGTGCTGATCCCGCTGAGCGGCTTGTTTTTCAAGACCGCGACGATGACATGGGAGCAGTTTGCCCATTCGGTAACGACGCCTAGGGTCATGGCCTCCTACCGGGTGACGCTGGTAGCGGCGTTGACGGCGGCGGCGATTAACGCGGTGTTTGGGTTTTTGCTGGCGTGGGTGTTGGTGCGGTATCGGTTTTGGGGCAAGCGGTTTTTTGACACCTTGATTGACCTGCCCTTTGCTCTGCCTACGGCGGTGGCGGGTATTGCCATGGCGGCGCTGTATACCCCCGATGGTTGGGTGGGGCGGTATCTTGCCCCGCTGGGGATTCAGATTGCCTTTAACCCTTATGGGATTGTGGTGGTGCTGGCTTTTATTAGCCTGCCCTTTGTGGTGCGAACGGTGCAGCCAGTGCTTCAGGATTTGGACAAAGACATTGAGGAGGCCGCCATCAGCCTTGGCGCCAATCGGTGGCAGACGTTCTGGCGCGTCCTTCTCCCCCATGTTGTTCCGGCCTGGCTGGCGGGGGTAGCCATGGGCCTGGCGCGCGCCTTGGGGGAGTATGGCTCGGTCATTTTTATTGCCGGGAACCTGCCCATGGTTTCAGAGATTGTGCCGGTGATTATCATCAGCCGGTTGGAGCAATACGACTACGCCGGCGCCACGGCCGTGGCGGTGGTGATGCTGCTGGCCTCGTTTATGATTTTGTTGATAGTCAATGCGTTACAGGGATGGGCGGCAAGAAGGGCGGGGGGATAGCGTTCTTGAGTTTTTAAGCTTTTGTGTATAGGGTGACGGTATGGCGAAAAAGAAAGCGCGAACAGCGTTGTCCCCCTCGCGCCGGGCTGCGGGGTCTCTTGCGGCGTTAAAGGGGCGTTTCTCCTTTCATGAGGATCAGGAAATTCTGCGTTTTTTGCGAAAATATCAGGGCCTCAGCGCGGCCCTCAATGCCTTCGCGCCCTTGGCCGAGGAAACCTTTCCGGGCTACAAAGATATTGCCCTGCGCGTGGTGAGCGATCCCGACGGCGTTGAGGGTGATTTTCTGGAGGCCTTGCTGCGCCTTGAGGGGGTGGGCAGCACCCAGGCCGATTTCCAGCACTACCGCCGGGTGTTTGATGAGAAAATCTTTCCCCGTACCACCCTGCACTGGGGGGCTGCGATTAACGCTCGGCTGAACGTGGGGTTGACGTTGTGTTGAAGCCTGCGGAGGCGTGGGGGTTTGCTATTGCGTTGCCGGATGCCGCCGAAGTGGAGCGTCGCTGCAAGACCAGCCGCCTTTATTACGCGGCCTTTCATCACGCCCGTGCCGTCAGTACGGTAGTGACGCCGGAACGGCGGCACCGTGATTTCTGGCTGGCGTTGGCGACTGGGGACGCCCAGCACAAATTATTGTCCCGAAACGGGCGCATGTTGTTAACCCTGCGCACTAAGGCCGATTACAGAATTGATGAAGATTTCACGGCGTTGGATATGGAGAATGTTCGTGATTTGGCGCGGGCTATTGCTGAAAATATAGAGGCAGTGCAATATTCTAACGGCGTATGAAGAATGCAATGCTTTGTGTGGCGTGGATTCCAACATCCCCGAAGCTACACCCTCGGTCGTCTTCGCGAGCGCCGCTAGGCGCGTGGCGATCCAGAAAAAGAAAAGAGCCCTCGCTTGTGGCAAGGACTCTTTCTACGGATACAAAGGGACTTAATTATTGTCCAATTGAATTTCTTAATTCTTGAATTTCGATGGCTACGTCATTGTGTCGCATATGTTGTAGTAAGGCTAACGCTACACAATTTTTGTCGCCAAAAATATAGTTTACAATCTCTTCTGAGAAAGCCTTGGCTGCCTTTGGAGATTGGGGGTCACGCCCGGGCAGTACATGCCGATTTAAGTAGAGCTCGTATCGGTTATGTAATAGGGGCTTAATGTTAGATTTGTCATAGTCTTCTTCTTGAAGATTCAAGTAGAGAAATGTGACAAACGCTTTTAATGGCTCTCCTATAGGGATAGTACGGGTAGGCCATTCTGATACATAGCCTTTACAAGAAGATACCAACAAGATTGAATTTGTTGATTCAATTATCTCCTGTAGAGATTTTCCAAGTAAAATGCTTTGTACCACGTAGGGCACGATGGCATTTTTATTTAGCTCGCGTGCGTGTGTGTGAGGCCATCCACGGACATTATCAATAAAAATCTCGGGCTGCGTTTCAGCCAAGATGTCTAACCACAATGTCGTAATTTTTTGATTCAAAACAGTACATTTCATGATAATCAACCTCGAATGATTTGGTTTTTCAAGGTAATCTAAAGTTCTACAAATGCGCAAAAATGATTGTGCATTAAACTTACTAACTTTAGCCTAATATATATATATATACGTCAAGTATTTTATTCATCTCCAAGGCACTTTTTTCTCCGCCCCTCAACACCCCCCAACCCTCAACCGCCCTTTCCCCCTAGAAAACCCCCGCCAACCCCGCTATACCTCTTGTAGATGAAGAGTTATGGGTAGGCGAGCGAGCCGAACGGCAGCGCAGTTGGCTAAAAGCCAATGAGCACCGTGAGGCGTGGCGTAGCCAGCCAGAAATCTTCAGGTACAAGAGGTATACAACCACCGCCATGATCCCGCGTTACACACACCCCCGCATGGCCGCCGTCTGGGCGGATGAAAACCGCTATCAGCTTTGGCTGGAGATTGAATTGGCCGCCACAACGGCGCAGGAGGCGCGGGGCGTGGTGCCGCACGGTACCGCCGCCGCCATTCGCGCCGGGGCCGTGCGCCTTGATCCCGCCCGGATCAACGCCATTGAGGAAACCACCAAGCACGACGTCATCGCCTTCCTGACCCATATTTCCGAACAAGTGGGGGAGCCTGCGCGGTTTTTGCACCAAGGCATGACCTCTAGCGACGTGCTGGACACCTGCCTGGCGTTGCAGCTGAAACAGGCTGGGGAGATTTTACTTGAGGACGTGGACGCGGTGCTGGCGGCTCTGAAAAAGCGGGCACTTGAGCACAAGTTCACCCCCACCATCGGCCGCAGCCACGGGATTCATGCCGAGCCCACTACCTTCGGCCTCAAGCTCGCCGGGTTTTACGCCGAGTTTACCCGGGCGAAAAAACGCCTGCAAACAGCGATAGAAGAGGTTGCCACCTGCGCGATTTCCGGCGCGGTGGGCACCTTCGCCACGATTCACCCGGATGTAGAAGCGGCCGTGGCCAAGGCCTTGGGCCTAGTGGTGGAACCTGTCTCCACCCAGGTCATCCCCCGGGATCGCCACGCGGCGTATTTTGCCGCTTTGGGCGTGGTGGCGGCCAGCGTCGAGCGGCTAGCCACGGAAATCCGCCATCTGCAACGCACCGAAGTGCGGGAAGTGGAGGAGTATTTCGCCCCGGGGCAAAAGGGTTCTTCGGCCATGCCGCACAAGCGCAACCCGGTGCTTACCGAAAACCTCACCGGCTTGGCGCGCATTGTCCGGGCCGCCGTGGTGCCGGCCTTAGAGAACGTCGCCTTATGGCACGAACGCGACATCAGCCATTCGGCGGTGGAGCGCGTCTTTGGCCCCGATGCAACGATTGCCTTGGACTTTGCCCTGCGCCGTCTGGCCGGGGTGACGGAAAAGATGCTGATTTACCCCGAGGCGATGCAGGCGAATGTGGAGCGGCTGCGCGGCCTTGTCTTCTCGCAATCTGTCCTGCTGGCTTTAACCCAGGCGGGGTGTTCCCGTGAGGATGCCTATTCCCTCGTTCAAGCCAACGCCATGAAGGTGTGGGCCGGGGAAGGGGCGTTTTTGGACTTACTGCGCCAAGACCCCGGCGTGACCCGATGGATGACGCCGGAGGAGTTGGCTGGTATTTTTGATCTGAAAAGATTTTTCGGGCAGGTGGAGACGGTGTTTGGGAGGGTGTTTTAGAGCGGGTTGTTGCCTTATCGGGTTTACGCTGGTGCTGTTTACCCGCGGCCTTGAGTAAGACCCTGAAATAATTGACTAAAATTTGTTCCCGGGGGGAGTTTGACTGGTTCCTTGCACCCCGCTAAAAATGCGCCTTCCCCTGTTGTTGGATCAACATTTGCTTTTACGTCCTTAATGGCAGAGGTGTCAGAACGTCGCAAAGCATTATTTAGTTCCGCGATAATCGAAAGAGATAGTCCTGTTTTTACAATATTGTCTGCTTCTTCAGCTTTACACGCTTTCTGAGTGGTTTCTATTAATTTTTTGGCTTCAAAAAAACCTTCAGTACTCCGCGCGGCAGGAGTAGCACAGATAGTAGCATTGACAGATGTTGCTGCTATCCCTGCAATAATCATTTTTGTAATATCCATAAAAATATTCCCTTAAAAATGTTGCGCTAATAATAAAAATTTAGCACGAATATATATATATATATGATTCATATCACCCCCACCCCAGTTTTTTACCTCCTATTAAAAAAGGATTTTTGACTTTGAGTGCAATGTCGTCCTGTTGGCCGCTTGTTTGCTGGTCAGTAGGGCAACACCCTTTGCCTGCAAGAAAAAACGTCGTCATCGCGAGCGCCGCAAGGCGCGTGGCGATCCAGCGAGATAATATTCTCTGGATGGCCACAGCGCTTCGCGCTTCGCCATGACGACCGAGGACGGAATGGGCGCAAATGCTTAATTTACTCAAAAATCAATAAAGTAAAAACTGCGGTGGGGGTGTTGTTTTTTAACCAACACAACACTTCCCTTTGTTTAACCCTTCAACACAAGGAAACCCCTGTGACCACAACACCATCGTATGAGACCAAGGCATTGACCAACGAGATGGCCAATGTCTTTGAAGAATACAAAGCCACCCATCAACAGGCGGAAAAAAACAGCGATCCCCTGTTGGAGGACAAGCTGAACCGCATGAACGACAAAATGGACAAAATGCAAGAGCAGATGCAGCAGATGACCATCGCGCAACAGCGCACGCCGGCTGCTGCCCCCGCTGATCCGCTAACTATAAAGCGCAGCCGTGAGCGCGAAGCCTTTAATCTCTACCTCCGCAAGGGCGTGGTGCCAGCGGAACTCAAAGCCATGAGCGCCACCACCGATGTTGAGGGCGGCTATGCCGTGGTGAATGAGCTATCGGCAACTATGTGTCAGGTGCTGCGCGATTCCTCGCCCATCCGGCAATTGGCTACGGTAGTGGAAGTGAGCAGCGAGGCGTTTGAAATGCTCGCCGATCCCAACGATGTGGGCAGTGCCTGGACCACGGAAACTGGTGCGCGGAATGAGACCAGCACCGCCGACTTGGGTAAAATTCGTATCCCCACTTTTGAATTGTACGCCGAGCCGCGCATTACCCAAAAATTGATTGATGATGCCAAGTTTGACGTGGAAACATGGTTGGCTAACAAGGTCGCGGATCGCTTTGCCCGTGTCGAGAATACCGCGTTTATCAGTGGCACAGGGGTGACGCAGCCACGAGGGATTACAACCTATCCGGCGGGTACGACCTTTGGCACCACGATTGAGCGAGTGAAAACAGGTGTTTCCGGAAACTGGCCTGCTGCTAACCCGGCGGATGTGCTGCTGGATTTGACGCAATTGCTCAAAATCAGCTACGCGAACGGCGCGGCGTTTTTACTCAACCGCAGCCTGATGAGCGACGTGCGCAAATTTAAAGGCAGCGACGGTCAGTATATCTGGCAGCCGTCCTATCAGGCCGGCCACCCTGCCCTGTTGCTTGGCTATCCCGTGTATATTGCCGAGGATATGCCGAATAAGTCCGCAAGCAGTGTTAGCGTGGCCTTTGGCAACTTTCGTCTTGGCTACACCGTTGTTGATCGTATTGGCACCCGCGTTCTGCGCGATCCGTTTACCGCCAAGCCATACGTCAAATTCTACACCACCAAGCGTGTCGGCGGCGATGTCACCAATACCGATGCGATTAAGTTGCTGGAGTTTAGTGTGTAGTTTGCGGTGATGAAAGTGAAAGATATTAATAGTGATACCGACACTGGGCGATATTAATGCTATTTTTTTCAACGGCGTGTATTAACCGATGTTCACGGTTAATGCGCCGGGACCAAAAACCTGTCCATTGGTGCTTCAAAGGCTCTGGATCGCCCATTCCTTCAAACGGGTGACGCTGAATTTCCTTAATGAGAAGATTAATTCTTTTTAAGAGGGTCTTGTCGGTTGACTGCCAGTACAAATAATCTTCCCAAGCCTGTTGGGACCATTGGAGAATCACGGTTCGATGATCCCGTGGGCTGTGCCTTTGCCTTGACGCAGTTCGTTAATGGCGGCGTCAAGGCGTTGTGCGTTGCGGGGGCTGGCCATCAAATATGCTGTTTCCCCAAAGGCCTTGAAGTCTTCTAAGGACAGCAATACCGCTGGTGCGGCGTTTTGGCGGGTAATGAGCAACGGTATATGATCATCGCTGACTTTATTCATTAAAGTGGCAAGATTTTGCCGAAAAGCTGTGTAGGTGACGGTATCCATGTGGGTATTCCTTTAGGACTATGTACGCATGATAGAACATGTTCTTAAATATGTACATATTAACATTACTTTACTCCACATTCTTTTTCAAATTCAACACCATAGTATCAATCTCACGCTGCAAAAATGCAGTATCGAGTTTCTCGGAATCGTCAATGGAATGGGCGACCATTTTATGTTGGAGCGACACCATAGACATGACAATATAGCACTCGATCATACTGGAAGAGATGCTGCGTTGTTTTTTTTTATGTGTCCCTTGGTCAAGCTGCACCATGGCTTTGCCCATAGCTTCAGCAAAAGATTTATCGTTGATGATAGTCTCTTTTACAGCGTCAATGAGCATAACGCAGAGGTGTTTTTTCGATATCGGTTCTTTAATGGTACCAAGAACCCCGAGCATGCTGGTCATGGCTTTGTCGTAAAGGGTTGTCCATAGCGTAATATCGTCGTTGTGTGTCATGAGTTGTCCCATTTTTTTTAATATAAAATAAATTTTATACATTAACAATATTAATTTTTAAATTAAATTTAAAAATTTTATAATTATTTGTTTTAAGTAATTTTTTCATTCATCATTTCTCTTCTATTTTTGAAAGATAGCAACTATGCCTGATATTGCCAACAATTATGCGCTGCGCGCAATGATTAATCCAGCCGTGGTGAACGTGACCACCACCAGTGCCAGCGTTGATCTGCAGCTTTTTCGTGCTTCAGAATTCATCGCCTATATCGGCACACCCGGCGTAACGTTGAGTGCCTCAATCCTGATTGATTTTGTTTTACAGGAGTCTGACAACAATACCACCTTCACCACCGTTGCCGATGCCGATATGTACAGCACCGCACTACCCGTGGCCAATGCCGGAATTTTTGCCCGCATTGATGCCAACACGAAAGCCTCCAGAGTGTACGGCATTGGGTATCGTGGCTCAAGACGCTATGTCCGGGTTGTGGCGACCTATACGGGAACGCACACTGTGGGCACACCCATTGCGGTACTTGCCACGTTAGGTTTTGCCAGCTTTGCCCCGGTGGTGTAAGGGTATGCAGCTCATCGAATTGACCCAGCCGACGGCCGAACCTGTAACCTACAGTGAGGCGGCGGCGCACCTGCGCCTGGACGGAACGGCGCAGCAAGCTCTTATTGAATCCTATATTAAATCAGCACGCAACGTGGCGGAGTCCTATACCCGCCGCACCTTTATGCCCCGCAGCTTTCGCCTGGTGCTGGACGCATGGGAAACGGTAGTGGTCCTGCCCAAACCCCCAGTGACCAGCATCAATGCCGTCAATGTACTGCTCAGCAACGGCAGCAGTGTTGCCGTCATGCCCACGGCGTGGCGGTTCCTGCCCGGCGATGGGCACGCCAAGGTGTTGTTCTCCAACACCTCGGCCCTTGCCCTGCCCGGCATTGCGGCGGGCGGCATCACCATTGATTACAGCGCCGGGTACGCCAGCGCCGCCGATGTGCCCCAGGCCATTAAGACAGCCATCTTGTTGATGGTAGGGTATCTGTACGATGTGCGCGTAGCGGTGGGGGGGGATTTCTCCCCCACTTTGCCGCTGGGCGCGCGGGCGTTGCTGGAG
>JBKCUA010000035.1:0-16971 GCA_046318675.1 Holosporales bacterium | reverse complement strand
GGGTTCGGCGCACCCTTTCTTAATTCATGGTGGAGCCAAGGGGGGTCGAACCCCTGCGCGCGTTTCGCGCAAATAATACGATAAGGGGTTCGGCGCACCCTATCTTAATTAATGTTGGATACAAGGTGGGTCGAAGACCTGCTCGCGTTTATGCCAATAAATAATCTAAGGGGTTAGCCCCCCCTTTGCTCCAACATAGAATTAAGAAGGAGTGCGCCGAACCCCTTGGCTTATTTTTTGCGCGCAACGCGCGCAGGGGTTCGACCCCCCTTGGCTCCACCATAGAATTGGAAATATTGGCACCTCTATTATAGCGGGTTGCAAAATTAATAGAATGCTTAATCCTGAATCGCCCTCACCCTGGAAGGCCGATGGCCTTACGGGGCGGGGGGGAAAAGCATGAAAACAACTCATTGATTTTAAAAATTTTAAAAACCCCCTTCCTCACCTTCCCCCTCTGCGCGGGAGAAGGAGGCAATAGGCAGCGGTGGTCGTTCTTCAAGGCAACGGCGTTGGTACGCGCTATAAATGGGTTAACCGGTAGTACCCTTTTCTTGTAGCATGATAAACCAGCACCATGGTAGCATACTCATATGTTCGATCTTAAAAACAAGCGCGGCCTGATCCTTGGGATTGCCAACGATCAGAGCATTGCCGCTGGGTGTGCTTCTTCCCTGCACGAGGCCGGTGCGGAGCTTGCCCTGACCTATCTCAACGACAAGGCAAAACCCCATGTGACTAGTGTGGCCGCACGGCTTGATTGCCCTTGGCTATTGCCTTGTGATGTGCGCGTGCCGGGTCAGCTTGAGGCGGTATTTGCGGCCATCAAGGAAAAATGGGGGCGGCTGGATTTCCTCCTGCACTCTATTGCTTATGCCCCGCGTGATGATCTTCATGCCCGGGTGACCGATTGTTCCGAAGCCGGGTTTTTGGAAGCCATGGGGATCAGCTGTCATTCTTTTATTCGCTGCGCGAAGCTGGCGGAACCCTTGATGAACCAAGGCGGCGCGCTCATAACACTAACATTTTTTGGAAGCCAGCGGGTTGTCCCCCACTACAATCTTATGGGGCCGGTAAAAGCCGCACTGGAAGCAAGCACCCGCGCCATCGCCTATGAATTGGCGGAAAAAGCCATTCGCGTTCATGCCGTCTCCCCCGGCCCCATTAAAACCCGAGCTGCCAGTGGCATCGACCGTTTCGATGAGTTATTAAACGAGGTAGCCGAGCGTGTACCAAGTCACCGTCTGGTGGATATAGCCGATGTTGGCGCGCTGGTCGCCTTTTTGTGCAGCAACGGGGCAAAGGCCATCACTGGTGCAACACATTATGTCGATCACGGGTTTCATATTATTGCTTAGGGTGCCTCTATTAAAATCATTTTCAGGACAATTTCCCTCTGATGAATGGCTTGTCTCATAACAACATATTGAGCGAATTGATTCCAACATTCCTGTTGTTTTTTGGCATTGCTGGTCTTTTGGTGCCTTTGTTGCAACGGCTCAAGATTCCGCCGATGCTAGGGTATCTTTTCTGTGGTCTTGCCGTTGGTCCTTATGGACTGGTTTTGTTTGCCGATACCATACCATTGCTCGCCCACCTTAGTATTAAAGATAGATATACTGTTGAAATATTGGGTGAACTTGGAATTATCACCCTGATGTTCAGAATGGGTCTGGAGTTATCACTGGAACGGTTAAAGCAACTAAAGCATTACATTTTTGGTCTGGGAAGCCTCCAGATTCTGTTAACCGCTATTGTTATTTATATTATTGCCAGAATGTTTGATAACAGCGTACAGGCTGCAGTTTTATTGGGTGCTTCGTTTGCTTTGTCTTCCACCGCCATTGTTATGAGAATTCTTGAAGAACGTAAACTCTCCAGCCGTCCAGTGGGAATTTTGTGTTTTTCCGTACTGTTGATGCAGGACTTGGCCGTGATACCCATCTTAGTGCTTGCTGCCTCCTTCAGTGGGGAGCAAACAGGCAACATCCCACTCAATATCCCACTGGCAATGGCATCTTCACTGGCTCTGGGTGGGGCAACGATTATTGGTATGTACTTTTTGGGTCACAAAGTGTTGACACCCGTTCTACGTTTGATCAGCAAGGCTGGTAGTCCGGAATGGCTGGCGGCGTTCGTGGTGTTTATGGTGTTGGGCTGTGCGATGCTGACCAGCATGGCAGGACTTTCTCTTGCGCTTGGGGCGTTTATGGCTGGTCTATTGCTGGGAGAGACAGCCTTTCGTCATGAAGTGGAGGTAATCTTCAACCCGCTGAAAGGGATGCTGCTGGGTATCTTTTTTCTCTCTATCGGTATGATGATTAATTTGGGCGAGGTGTTGCGCTATCCTGCAATATTGCTGCTGTCCGTATTGGGGATTTATGCTCTTAAAGCATTTATTATTATACCTTTATGCCTTGCCTTTCGTGTGCCTGGGCAACAGGCGGCACAGGCCGCTGTTTACCTTGCCCAGCCCGGGGAATTCGCCTTGCTGATTTTAGGGGTATCCCTGACATCCGGTCTGATACCTGCCCATCACGCGCAGTTTTTTCTTCTGGTCACTATAGTGGCGATGGCGTTCACGCCGGTGCTGTGTAACCTTGCCCCGATTGCCGGCAACTGGGGACATCGGCTGCTGCAAGCCGGGGAGACGGTAACAACACCGCCCGCCTCCACCGCACATAATGTTGTTATTGCTGGTTTCGGGCGCGTTGGACAACTGATCGCCAATGCCCTTGAGGCACAGCGCATCCCTTATGTTGCCTTTGATAATAATGCCCTACGGATTGAACAGGCACAAAAGACAGGGGGAATCGTGCTGTATGGTGATGCCCGCCGCAAGGAATTGTGGCAGCATTTGATGCATGAGAATATTCAAGTAGCCGTCATCGCCATTGATGATCATGAAGCAACCCGGCACATTCTCAAATCCTTGCGCAGACAGTTCCCCCTGTTGCCCGTCATTGTCCGTGCCAAGGATACGATTGACACCAATGCACTCTATAATAATGGCGCAAACTATGTGGTTGCGGAAACTAGGGAATCCAGTCTGCGTATTGTTCAATTATTGCTGAAACAACTTGGGATATAGCTGGTTGCACAATTAAAAGTATAGTTACAACCAGCGCACGGCACAAAGTGCCGCGGCCGAATGGCCGAACAAAAATAACTTATAGCGCGCTAAAGACTTTATCAATTTCTACCGCTAATTACGCAACGCACTATAGAAAGCATTATTCCTGCTTCGCCTACTGTATCGTTTACCGCCGACCGTACAATCCCATAATCACCGCTTGGCCTAGCGTCACCTCCCGCATCAGGTAGCGCAGCTTTGCTCCAGTCATAGCTGCCGGGGGCACGTCAAATTTATCAACAGAAAGAGCATACACGGTAATAATATACCGATGCGGCTTGTCGCCTTGGGGTGGGCAAGCTCCGCCAAAGCCGGTGCTGCCAAAATCGGTGTAGCCCTGGCTGCTCCCCGGCGGCACGGCGCCAGCGGCAATGACCCTAGTCTGCGCCGGAATATTATACACCAGCCAATGCCACCACCCCACCGAGGTTGGCGCATCAGGATCGTACATCGTCACGGCAAAACTCTTGGTTCCCGCCGGGGGATCATTCCAACTGAGTGCCGGGGAGATATTCCCGCCATCGCACCCAAAACCGGAAAACTCCATGCTTTTTGGCAGGTTTTTACCGTCCTGCACCGTGGTGCTGGTCACGATAAAGGGCGCGGCGTGGGCTGTCCCCATGTTCACCATTATCGTCACCACCAACCAAAAAATTGTTTTCATGATTATCTCCCTACCCTATTCTTTCTTGGCTTTGTGTTTATTACCCTTAGCGCAGGCGAAAGTCCACCGGCACCATCACTCGGGCATCAACAGCAACAGAGCCTCGCTTGGCAGAAACAAACGTCCAGCGGGCAACGGCTTCTTTTGCGGCATTATCCAGCATGGCAAAGCCGCTGCTTTGTGCCACGGTTACTGATTGCGGTGTGCCGTCCGCCGCCACCATGACCGAGAGAAGGACACTACCCTCTATCCCGCGCCGCCTAGCCTGTTCGGGATACACAGGTGCGGGGTTGTTCAGGTAGACAGCATCAAAAACCGGCGTAGTTTCCGTTGCTGTTTCTGCGGCTGATCCATTGTTGGTAGCGGTACTGGCTGTGTGCTGGTCAACCGATGGAGCGGATGGCGGGGTCGTGGTTCGTGCCACAGGCAAAGATTTGCGAGGCTTGGATGAAGGCAAGGGAATATCTGTAACGGCGGGCTTGGATGAGATAGCGTGCGGGATGGGAGATGTTGCTGATTTAATCGCCGCCGCGCTGAAGGGGACAAGTGCTATCGTCAATGGCGGCTTCGGCATGACGCGCAGCGGTGTTAGACTAAAAAATACCCATACCCCGACAATCGCGTGCAGGGCAAGGGACACGGCAAGGGCTTTGGCGTGCCCTGCCCCGGGTGTTGGCAGCAGCGCGGTGACGCTCAATCCTGCCACAACGCAACCTTAATCCCTATCATGGCGGTCAGGGGAAGCCCAGGGCGGGCACCCGCCGGACGACGGGCAGCAATGTATTCTTCATCAAGAAGGTTTTCCACGGTGGTAAAGGCACGGACGGTATTGGTAATGCTGTATTCCCCCGCTATGTCCACTGTCCAGTGAGCATCAATAAGGCGATCGGCGGGAATGCTTCCACGTCCGGCACGGGTTCGCATCTCATCCACAAACTTACCCGCCACCGATATTCCCCATTCATCTGTTTCAAGCCCCGCCGCCATATATAGTTGATTGCGCGGCAGGTAAGGCAGCTCATCACCGGCGGTGACGGTGCCCCACTCTTCAAAGCTGCTGACAAAGCTGTTTTTAAACTCACTGCGAATCATGGTATAGGTTAATGTCAAGGGAACACGGTATTTTTGTTTAAGAGCAAGACGTTCAGCGGCATTGTATTGAGCCGTTGCTTCAATCCCTTTTACTTCCGCCTGACCGCCGTTAAACGCATCCCCGGTACCACCGCCGCCAGAGGCAAATGTATCCCGCCCAAGAAGGTTATCGTAATCGGTAAGAAAACCAAAAAGCTCCCCTGCCCAATTGCCATGGCCATAACGGGTACCAAGCTCATAATTGATGCTTTTTTCCTCTTGGGTGAAGGCCGCCTCGCTAGCATTGCCGGGCACACCCGGGGGTGCAAAGCCCTTATGCACCCCGCCAAGAACTTTCCATGTATCGCTCAGCGCGTACGATACCCCGATACCGGGAATCCAAACGCTGAGATCGTTTTCAAATGCCGCCAAGGATGAACCCGTGCGCCCAGGATCGGCGTTGCCGTAATCTTCGCGTTTGAGGGTGATGTGCTCAAACCGAAGGCCGGGCGTGACTTTCCATTGCTTCCAGCTTAATTCGTTTTGGACAAAACTGCTCACAGCGCGGGCGGATTGAATACGGTTGCCGGCGGCACCGGGAACACCGGTGCTGGTAACTACGGCATGGCCATTCATCATGTCGAAGGTGTCTTCGCGCTGAAAACGATCTTCTTCGTCACGATGGAACCGAGCACCAACTTCCAGTTTATTCGTTGTATCGCCAAGGTTATAATCAACCCCAAGCACTGATTGTACCCCCTGAGCCTCATAGGTACGGGCGTTGTTGCGTTGAATAAACGTGCCGCCATTGGTGTTCGCGGATTTGAGAGCATCAATATACGATGCATTAGCCACTTGATCGTTAAAAATAGTCCCGATATCCCGGCGTACACCACCGACACGTACACCGTTGAGGCGATACCAGGATCGGTTTATCACGTTGTGATAAACGGTGGTCGTCAGATCAAGGTGCGGGGCAAGGTCAATAAAATGCGTTGCCGCTAATTGCCATGCCTTGACGTTCATTTCATCAAGCTGGCTGGAACCGTAACGCCGATGAGACTTCGCATCAAAATCAGCATCAGTTAGACCGAGGTAAGTCTCATTGGAAAGTTCATCATAATAGCCGACTTTAAATTCCACCTCTTGGTAGCGTTCTGCCGTAGGCCCGGTGTTAAGGCGTATTTTGGTAAGAACGTCCTGGACATTATAGCCGCTGTTACCGCCTACAAAGTCAATATCCTTGAATCCCTCAGTCTCTTTATGAAAGGCATTGAGGAGAATACCGGCATGATCACTGCTGGTTCCAGTAGTGATACCGGTGCGGTAGGTGTTAAACGAACCAGCCTCCCCAAGAAAATCAGCCTGTTTTTTTGCGGGAATAGGTTTTGTTACCATGTTGAGAACACCGTTGGTGGTGCGTGGACCGTATTTGACGGCCCCGGTGCCCTTGATGATTTCCAGTGATTCCATCCGATCCATCTGGGGAAAATAATAGGCTTCGGGTGCGGCATACGGTGCAGGTGATGCAAGAATACTATCTTCCATCAAGGTAATATCAGCACTGCGGTTCGAACGCCCACCACGGATAGCAATATTAGGACGCAGGCCGTGGCCGTCCTCCTCTTGTACAGTAACACCGCCAACCCCTTGCAAAGCGCGGTGCACGTCGGTGTACTGATAGCGATCGAGGGTTTCTTTAGAAACAACAGCAGCAGCACCAGGGATAGTGTCACGCCGATCCTGGGTACCAATGACCGTCACCCGTTCCATGACTTTTACCCTAGCATCAGCGTGCCCTGTGGTATCCGCCATGGCATGGGTGGACAGCACTATTGCAGCAACAGCCAGAGAAAAAAGTGTTTTTTTATTCACGATGACCCTTTCTCTTTATGCAAATGCAACCAATTCGCAATTGCATAAAGAGTGGGGGCATTGATGTCAATGATAATTATTATCATTGGGCACCAAGCACTACGTCTCACCCACCCACATTCCACCCTCCGACTGTCATCAGTCGGCTTTTTTGATGAAGGAGAACATCATGTACCACGAACACCACGACGAATCGTCGGATCGTCCCTGCATACCCCCGCGTTCCCGCGCTCCGGCAACGGAGGACGAAAGCCTTGCCGTCCACGTTGCCGTGTGCGCCGAACGCTATACTGGTATCAACCACCGCCTCGAGAAAATCGAGCGCGCCCTGTGGTGGATGGTCACCAGCCTGATCATGGCACTTGGCGGCATTATTGTTGAACTAGTTTTTTTATTCGTGAAGAGGTAATCTTATGCTGACATTATTGGGATCGTTATTGGGGTTTTTTGGCTCTCTGGTGCCTGAAATTCTCAAACTCCTGCAAACAAGCCGCGACCGCGCGCATGAACTGGAAATCCTCAAGCTGCAACTGGAACAACAGCAGCTGGCGAGCAACAATCGCCTGGAGGAAATCCGCATCGGCAATGCCGCCGTTGAAGCCGTTGCCCTGTATAAAACCTATGCCACCGGGATCGCCTGGGTGGATGCCCTCAACGGCACGGTGCGACCAGTGATTGCCTATGCGTTTTTCGCGCTGTACGCCGCGCTCAAAATGATCCAGCCCGATCCGGCACTGCTGTGGTCTGAGGAAGATTCCGCCCTGTTCGCCGGGATTATCAGTTTTTATTTCGGTCAGCGGGCTTTGCAGAAGCAGCAGCGGTAGCGACAAAAAAAATTTACTTGTTTTTTAAAAAAAGTGATCGCTATCGCAGCCGCAGCCGCAGCCGCAGGGCATACTCATGACGTTCACCCAGCGTCAAAAACTTTTTTTTGACCCTTCGCACGGTCTTTTGAAAAAGACTGTCTCAGTTTTTATCGAAAGATTGGTCGATGGCGAAGGTATGGGATTCTCTTCTGGAGGAAGAGGATGAATAATTTCAGAAGATTTTTGGTAGTAGCGGTATCAATCGTACCGCTACTACTAGTAAATAGCCAACATAACAGCCTATCCCTATGGCTGTTATGTTGGCTGATTATAGATTTATGTACGCTAGTAAAGCGTACATAAATCTCATAGCCCCCCTCCGGGGGCCTTTTTTTGCCTTAACCCCTTACCCCATCACCGTTCATAAACCTCCCGCCGATGGGCAAGATGCAGCACCAGTGCCACGGCCGCCGCATCGTCCAGCCGGGTAATCGCCCGATACACGCCTACCCGGTACGACCACAATCCCGACAACGTACCAGACAGCGGCTTGCCCGTGCCACGCGGGTGTTGCCTTGCCACAACATGTTCATCAAGATAATCGAGAATACGCTTTTGATCAGAATGGTGAATATGGCGTAATTCTTTCAGGGCACGGGCTTCGTACCTAACCGTCCAGGCCAAGCTGCCTCCGGACGTCTTCGCTGGAAAACGTCTGACCAAGGGATTGCAGGCGTTCCTTAGCAACCGCCAAATCTTGCATCTCTTCAAGATGTTGTTCCACAATCATGGACAGGTATTCGTCCAAGGGTTTCCCGGCCAGCTCCGCGTGATGGCGGAGAGCTTCGGTCACTGGCATGGGCAATTCAAGGTGAATCATCAATGTTTTCCGACGCGCATTGTATCATAATGTCCGGTAAAATCCACCTCAAAACACCTACCCCTATGCATACAAATCCTAACATTGGCTCTTTTCCAACATCAGTGCGTACCAACGCCGCTGCCTGTTGACCCCTTCCCCTGCGCAGCGGGGGAAGGTGAGGATGGGGGAGATTCATTGAAAAAATGCTATAGCGCGTTGCGGAATTAACATTAGACTTTAAAATCCCCCGCCCCACCCTCCCCCGCAAGCGGGAGAGGGAGCTAAACCGAGCGGTGCACGATCCGTCGCGGGCAGAAAAAATTTTGCTTGTTTTTTAAAAAAAGTGATCGCTATCGCAGCCGCAGAGCACATTCATGCCGTAAACTCCCCGACCCCCCGGGGGGCTTTTTTTGCCCTGCCCTCACCCCGCCGCCAGTCGGCGCAGGGCCGCGGTGATCAGCACCCCCGCATCGTCATTGGCTGCGCCATTATCTAGAGCTTGTTGCACCGCCGTGAAGGCTTGCAGCCGTGCGTAGCCAAGATTGACCAGTGCGGCCACGGCATCGGCGGCGGGGTCGGCCTGGGGCGTGACACCACTGCTTCCCGCTGCCGCGCCTTTTGCCCCCGGCGAGACGAGGCGCAGGGCGGCCTTGTCCTTGAGTTCCGCCACAATCCGCTGGGCAAGTTTCGGCCCCACACCATCGGCGGCGCGGAAGGCGGCGGTATCCTGAGCGGCGAGGGCGCGTTCCACCTGCTCCGCTGTCAGGTGGGAGAGCACCGCCAGCGCGGCCTTGCCCCCTACCCCTTGCACGCTGTTGAGCAAGCGGAACCAATGCTGTTCGGCACTGCCCGTAAAGCCATATAAAACATGAGCATCCTCGCGGATGTGCATTTCTGTCCACAGGCGGCAGGCCTGCCCCTGAGGCGGAAGGCTGGCCAAGGTTTTAGCCGAACACAACACGCGGTAGCCTACACCGTGGACGTCCAGAACAACACTATCCACACCGCTATCCGCAACGGTGCCTTGAAGAAAAGCAATCATCCGGTGCTCCTTTGATAATGAGATATCGCGCTGTGCTGGGCATGGCAAATGGCCACAGCGAGGGCATCGGCGGCATCCGCCCTTGCCCCGGCCAGGGTGGGCAGCAGCATCCCCACCAACGCCGCCACCTGATCTTTTTCCGCCCGGCCGCTACCGGTCACGGTTTTTTTCACTGTTGCGGCGGGATAATGATGCACCTTTAGCCCGGCCAAAGCCGGAGCCAACAGCACCACACCCCGCGCCTGCCCCAATATCAAGGCAGAGCGGGCGTTGGTATTAACATAGGTTTCCTCCACCGCCGCAACGTCAGGGTTCCAGTGTTCCATTATCGCCATCAACCCCCGGTGCAGGGTCACAAGGCGGCTGGCCAACCCCTCATCCGGGTTGGTCTTCACCACCCCGCAGGCAACACCGGACAACCGCCCGGCGTGGGCATCAACAACGCCCCATCCCGTGCGGTGCAACCCCGGATCAAGGCCAAGCAAGCGCATGGATAAAATGTAGGGGGAATAAACTATGTTGTCTATCAGGGTTGTGGGGCTTTTTTGGCGACAGTTTTTTTCTTCTTTTTGGCTTTCTTCTTTTTTGTTTCTGGTTTAATTTTTAGAGGATCGTTAAGGGCACTGACCGCCGCAGATGGCTGAATTGTATTGTTACCATAGACAGTATTCATCAACTGCATTGGTGCATTTGCGTCTACTATTGACTGAAGACGCGTGGTGAGTTCCCGATCGATAAAATCAACATTTTCGGCTGAATCTAACTGTCCTTGCAAAGCAGCACGGCCGAACCAGTACACACTTATCTCCAGATTCCGCACCACCCCAAGGCCGTGGTAGTAAAGCATCGCAAGATTATTTTGCGCCAACGGGTGGCCGGCCACCGCCGCGTGCTCATACCATTTGGCGGCAGCGCGAAAATCTTGCGGCACACCGATACCCAGCTCATTATTCACAGCCCAGTGGTATTGCGCCAGCATATCGCCCTTTTCCGCCGCCTGTTTGAGCCAGTAATTCGCATACCCTACATTCTGAGGGTATCCGTCACGACCATACAAAAAGTTAATGCCCCGAGTAGCAAGGCTTGGCGCCGTACCATAGCCGGGGGGCACGATGGTCTCACACCCTGTCAGGGCAATACCCAATACCAGTATCATCAGGGCGCGATGGATGCTCATACAAGAGGGTATAGTGAGGGGAATGAGTTAATTTTTTATGAGCAACACCCTTAACCCGCTGTCTTTGGCGGGTGAGGGCTAGGCGAGCAAACGTAAGCATACTCAAATGTACATGCGGATTGCGGGCATACTGACGACGCCAATCGCCCTATAAATGTGGTTAATAGATGTGCCCCTAAAAATCTTAATGCACATACAGTAGCTTCAGGATATTAAAAAGCTAACGCCATGCTACCTTTTCTTTCTTTTCTTGCCGCTACCCTCATGGCCATTGTGGACGTGGTCGGGATAACACGACGACGCTTCATCCTGATAGGCCTTGTGTGTATTGGGATGAGCTTTGTCCTTATGCTTTACGCTTTTGTGACATCGGATTTTTCCTACGCGTTGGTAGCAGGGCACAGCCATAGCGATGCCCCGCTGCTCTATCGTCTCACCGGCCTATGGGGCAATCACGAGGGCTCGCTGCTGCTGTGGATGCTGGTGCTGTGGATTTATCGCGGTTGGTTAGCGTTCAGCCAAGTTTTTCCCGAGACCGTCAGCCGTGCCGGCGGGCGGGTACTGTCCGCTATTATCAGTGTGTTTAGTCTATACCTTCTTGTGTTATCCTCACCATTTGAGCGATTGACCCCCCCGGCGTATGAGGGGGTGGGGCTGAACCCCCTGCTGCAAGATCCGGCCTTGGCCGCGCACCCGCCATTTTTGTACGGCGGTTATGTTGGTTTTGCGGCGGTGTACGCTCTTTGTCTTGGCTGGTGCCTTGTGCCTGGAGGTCTTAGCGTGCAGGCGTTTGCCAAGGGTTTACGCCGATTTGTTTTGGTGCCTTGGGCACTCCTTACCATTGGGATTGGGCTGGGCAGTTTTTGGGCATATTATGAGCTGGGCTGGGGCGGGTTCTGGTTTTGGGATCCGGTGGAAAATGCCTCTTTATTGCCGTGGTTTGTTGGTACGGCACTGTTGCACAGTTTATTAGCAACGCAAAAAAACGGCCATTTTGCAACGTGGAGTCTTGCGCTTGGGTTGAGTGCTTTTTGCCTGTCGGTGCTAGGGTTATTTTTGGTGCGATCCGGGGTGATTACTTCAGTTCACGCATTTGCCGTTGATCCGGAAAGGGGAATAGCGATTCTGGCGATTCTTGCCGGGGTGCTCAGCGCGGCGGTGTGGGCTTTTCATCGTGGCGGAGGTCATTTGCCAAAGCCGTTGCCAAGGCGGCCGACTCTCTACACCATCGTGTTAGGCGCCAATAATTACGGGCTAACTGCGGCCTGCGCCATTGTGTGTGTGGGAACACTGTACCCCATTGTGTGTACGGCGATAGGCTTGCCGCCTGTATCGGTGGGAGCGCCATACTATAACCGCGCCGTGGTGCCGTGGCTGGTGGGGTTGGTGGCGATAATGGGGGCTGCGCCATTTCTTGGTCATGATACTCTAGACCGCCGTATGTTGCAACATCGAGGGGAGCAGGTGGTGCTCATCAGTCTTGGCCTGCTCATCGGTTTTATCCTTGGCGTGCCAAAGATTGAATGGGGCAGTGCCATGTTATTGTTCATTGCCCTGCTGCCGATTTCGGCATCGCTGCTGCACCTTGGAACAACAATACCATTACACCGTCGCTGGGGTATGGCGGTGGCTCATATAGGCGTAGGGATTTTGATGATCGGGATTGTGGCGGCAAGTCTGTGGCAGGTGCAAAAAACCGCCGCCATGCACCCCGGCCAACGCATAACCGTAGCGGAAAATCACATCACCTTATTGAAAGTAGAGCCGGTGCAAACCCCGGCCTACACTGCCCGGAGAGCCTCCTTTCTCATCCAAGCAGGCAATACCACCAGCCTGCACCACGCCGAACAGCGCGCCTATACCCAGGCCAATAGTATGCTCACCAGTGAAATTGGCCTCAAAGTCCGCTTGGGCGGCGATATTTATATCGCCCTAGGCGACGCCTTGCCCGGCGGCGGTTGGGGCGTCCAGGTAACGTACAATCCGTTACAAGCATGGGTATGGGTGGGGGTTTTAGCAATTGCCCTCGGCGGAGGGATAGCGGTGTGGAAAAGGCGATGATATATAGCGCGTTGCATAATTGGCGGTAGATGTTGATAAAGTCTTCAGCGCGCTATAAGTTATTTTTGTTCGGCCATTAGGCCGCGGCACTTTGTGCCGTGGGCTGGTTGCAAATATAGTTTATAATTGTGCAACCAGCTATATAATAAATAGCGCGACAGGTGCTCACCTCGCTGTTGTTTTTTTCGCCATCCCGTGCTAGCGTGTTTTGTATGCTAAAGAGAATACTTTTTATTTTTTTTCTGATGCTTACCTATCGTGCGGAGGCTCTGCCGCCCAGCACTGGCTTTGCCGATATTGTTGAGGGTGTTCTGCCCTCAGTTGTTAATATTTCCACCACCCAGACAGTGCGCCAGACACCGCGCCTGCGGCCTCAGGATTTGCCCCAGTTTCCCCCCGGTTCGCCTTTTGAAGAGTTCTTTCGCCAGTATTTTGAAGGCATGGAAAATGCTGCCCCACGCAAGGCCACCTCATTAGGATCGGGTTTTATCATTGATCCCGATGGTATCATTGTGACGAACAACCACGTTATTGATGGTGCCGATGAAATCACGGTGATTGTGGCTAATAAAAATGAATACAAAGCTGAATTAATAGGAAGGGATGAACGTACCGATGTGGCCTTGCTGCGGATCAAGGCGAAAGAAAAATTGACGGCCTTGCGTTGGGGTAATTCTGATAAAGCGCGGGTGGGGGATTGGGTGTTGGCTATCGGCAATCCCTTTGGCCTTGGCGGCACCGTAACCCAAGGGATAATCTCAGCCCGGGCACGGGACATTAATGCCGGCCCATACGATGATTTTATTCAAGTGGATGCGGCCATCAACCGCGGAAATTCGGGTGGCCCTTTGCTTAATATTAACGGAGAAGTGATCGGCATAACCACAGCCATTTATTCCCCAACAGGGGCAAGCGTCGGTATCGGCTTTGCCTCTCCATCCAATCATACCCAAAAGGTGGCGGAACAAATCCTCAGCCAAGGCAAGGTGCGCCGTGGATGGCTGGGCGTCAAAATTCAGCCCATAACTGAAGACATTGCCGAAGGCCTGGGGTTACAACAACCCATAGGGGCACTGATTGCTGAGCCTACTCCCAATAGCCCGGCGGCCAAGGCCGGCCTTCAGGCTGGAGACGTTATCCTCAGCTTTAATGGCATCGATCTTAATGAAACCCGTACCTTACCTCGTCTTGTAGCGGAAACACCCATCGGCAAGAAAGTACCTCTTATTATATGGCGCGATAATGAACGCCGTTCCACCAGCGTAATAATAGGGGAGCTTCAGGACGAACCCGATCCAGCTCCCGCAAACAAGAAAAGCAATAATAATAAAGACGACAATGTTCTTGGATTGCGTCTTGGGGTGCTCGACAATCAGGCTCGGCAACGCCTCAAGCTTGACGATAGTGTTAATGGGGCATTGATTGTTGCGGTGGCTAAAGATTCAGATGCCGCCGAAAAAGGCATTAGAGCAGGGCACGTGATTGTTGCGGCAGGAGGCATTCCCATCACCAGCCCGCATCAATTTATCGAAGCCCTTGACCGCACCCGAGAAGAAGGCCGCAAAAGCATCCTCCTGCGCCTCGTCGCCCCGGGGGGCGAGCGGTTGTTTGTGGCAATAAAAATAAGCAGTGGGGAATAACAGTTGGGCACCTCTAATAGATGTGCCCAGTTCTTTGCGCTCAATCTATAGCGCGTTGCGTAATTGGCTGTAGATATTGATAAAGTCTTCAGCGCGCTATAAGTTATTTTTGTTCGGCCATTCGGCCGCGGCACTTTGTGCCGTGCGCTGGTTGCAAATATACTTTTATACCGCTTTGCGTTCAATATGTAGAAATTATCTGCGCAAAGCGGCAAGCCCGCGCGGCGTTTGAGCGAATCATTTTGCAATCATTTGATGGCAAAATGGTATTAATTGTGCAACCAGCTATATAGGAAACGCTGCAATCATTTGTCCCAAAGGCCAGCGCGGCCGCACCTTTAGCGGTATACTATTCCGCACGCCGGTGGCCAACCACTCCACACCGCACCAGGCAATCATCGCCCCGTTATCGGTGCACAGTCCCGGTGGCGGCACCACGCAAGTTTTACCAAAGCGTTCTGCAACAGCACTCAATGCGCCCCGCAGCATCTCATTGGATGCTACCCCCCCGGCGATGGCCAGCAGAGGAACATCAGGATGCTGTGCACACACCCACGCCGCCCGTTCCATCAGATGGGCACAGACCGTTGCCTGAAATACCGCGGCAATATCGGCCTGCTTGACACTGTCTAGGGGTTGTTCCTTCTGTACCAATAAACGCACCGCATTTTTCAGTCCCGAAAACGACATTTGCGCCCCGGCTTTCCCGGCCAGAGGCAGGGGTAGGGAATAACGAGACGCATCACCCATTTTTGCCGCCTGCTCCACCGCTGGACCACCCGGAAAGCCAAGCCCCAGCAACACCGCTGTTTTATCAAAAGCCTCCCCGGCGGCATCGTCCATTGTCCCGCCCAGCTCCCAAAAATGTCGTGGCCCCTCCACCTTTACCCAGACACAATGCCCGCCAGAGGCCAGCAACAACAAATAGGGATAGTCTATCTCATGGGTCAGGCGCGGGGTCAAGGCATGGGCAGCAAGGTGATTGATGCCCAGCAGCGGCTTATTCAGAGCAATGGCCAGCCCGCTGGCAAACTGCACCCCGGTGAGCAGCCCACCCACCAACCCAGGCCCAGAAGTAACAGCAACGGCATCTACATCACGGCGCAAGCTGAGGCCGCTTTGAGCCTCAACTTCTACCGCCAGACGCGGCAAGGCCAGGATATGTTCCCGCGCCGCCAGTTCCGGCACCACGCCGCCGTACCGCGCATGAACCCCCGCCTGACCAGCGCGCACTTCCGCCAGAATCTCCCGTTTATCCGTTACCAGTGCCAGCCCAGTATCGTCGCAACTGCTCTCAATTCCTAACACCCGCATTTCTTTATGGCCTTTTCCTTGACGCTGCCCCTCGCTGCCCCCATAACAGTGCGCTTACAAAACATGGACATTCCTTATCCTCTTCGTGTTGGCACCCGTGGAAGCACCTTGGCCCTAACACAAACAAAGGCATTCTGCCAGGCTTTTGCCGCCCGGCACCCGCGTTATAGCGCGGCGGATGCCTTTGCCTTGGTGCCTATCAAAACCAGCGGCGATATTCTCGACACCGAACCCCTGTACGATATTGGCGGCAAAGCGTTGTTCTGCAAAGAGTTGGACGCGGCTGTGGCCAGCGGCACGGTGGACGTGGCGGTACATTCTCTTAAAGATGTGCCTGCCCTACTGGATGAGCATACGATTCTCGGTGCGTTTTTGCCCCGGGCAGATTGCCGGGATGCGTTGGTAAGTCGGGACAATTTATCGTTAGCAGCATTACCGGCAGGCAGCCGTATTGGCACCTGTTCCCTGCGCCGTCAGGCACAGTTGCTGCGCCTGCGGCCTGATCTCAACATTGTGCCGCTGCGGGGTAATGTTCCGACGCGGTTGGAAAAAGTCCGCCGGGGCGATCTCGATGCCATTATTATTGCCTGCGCGGGGCTGGAGCGGTTGGAGTTGCTGCACCTCGCCACCGAGATTTTTTCGCCTGAAGTCATGCTGCCCGCCGGGGGTCAGGGGATTATTACCATTGCCCACGCGCCGGGCGCGCCAACAGCGTTGATAGACGCCCTTGCCGCTATCAGCGATCCCCATACTACCGCCGCCGCAACAGCAGAACGGGCGTTTCTATCAGGCATTGCCGGTACCTGTCGCACCCCGGCGGGATCGTATGCCGTGGCAACCAAAGATTCCCTCACTCTATCGGTATTTTTAGGAACCCCCGACGGCAGGCATTCCTTTAAAACCCACACCACCGATGATCTTACAAAAGCTAAAGAAATGGGTGAGCGGTTAGCGTTATTCTTATTAAAAGAAGCCGATGCGCCGTTGTTAGCGATGACGGGGTTTGGGGGTGGGTGAGGGTTGCCCAAATCCCACTATAAAGACGCACCATTACCACTGTTCTCACTCAGAAACCGCCGACTAGCCTCGGTCAGAAACCCGCTTCGGTTCATGCCCAAGCGTGATGCCTGGCGATTATAGCTGGTTGCAACTATACTTTTAATTGTGCAACCAGCTATAATAGAGGGGCACCTCTATTAACCCATTTATAGGGATGAGTGGCTAGGAAGGTATATGCGAGCAAACGTAAGCGTACTCAAACGTACGTGCGGATTGCGAGCATAGACCTGACGACGCCAATCGCCCTAGAAATGAGGTTAATAGAGG
>JBKCUA010000034.1:0-19269 GCA_046318675.1 Holosporales bacterium | reverse complement strand
CCTCTATTAACCTCATTTCTAGGGCGATTGGCGTCGTCAGGTCTATGCTCGCAATCCGCACGTACGTTTGAGTACGCTTACGTTTGCTCGCCTAGCCCTTTCTAGCCACTCATCCCTATAAATGGGTTAATAGAGGTGCCCGCTGGTTTCATAATTAAAAGTAATTTTGCAACCCGCTATATTACGAAGTATTGCACTTCGTTTTGGAAACCGCCTATTTTATAGTTTACTTTTTATATATTTTAATTTAATATTAGGCATGTTTCTAAAAAATATTGCGGGCATTGAAGGGTATGAGGCGGTATCTGAGCTATGTGCCAAGTACCGTTGCGCTGAAGTTTCAGGAACTTTTCCCTTTACCGAGGCAGAACTCGATACATTCAGTAACTTTGCCGTCGCTTGCAATCAATGGATTAAAGAAGCCAGCACTCAACCACTCACAGATATTGCCTACTTCCTTGCCCAATCTATTATCGGTGGAAATACCACGTCCGCGATGGACGATGGTATGGTCAAGTCCATTATCGAGATGTGCGGCATTGTTGCAAAACAACAGACTCAATCTCCCATCAACCCTGAAATTGAGCTGCTCTACCACGTTGGGCCACAGATACAAGAAAACGGCGCATTCCGTGCCAGTGCCGAGCACATCATCAAGGTGATGTTCATGACCGTGCTGCAATCCATGATGGCCCCGGCTGAGGCGCGGAATATTTCCATGGAACTTCTTGCTCTTTATGCTGCGGCTGCTCACGACGTGGGGTATCTTGGTGAAAATACGCTTGTTGCTAGTAATATGGAAAAAAATGAAAATGAAACGCAAAATACTGTGCGAAGCTATTACGAAAATATACTTAACCTTCCTAAGCAAACTATAGATCGTGCTGTACAAGCACTGTCAGGAGAATCCCCTGGGGAAAATATCTCTGCGATTATTGCTCAAGATGTGCTGGACAATCATATTGCGCCAGTTACTCAAGACTTTCAATGCTCCCCATCTCTGGGGCTTAAAATGCTGAATGCAGGCATCATACCTCCTGAGATCGGACCACTGGCTGCAGAAGTCCTTGCAGGCACCATCCTTGCCACCGACATTAAACAAAAAGATATTAACACTGACTTTCGCACCGCTAAAGAATGGTACCCTGTTCTTGGCCTTTTCCACGCCGATCTTGTAGCCTTGGGCGCATTAGAAACAGCACTGAATACTATTGCTCTGGGTAAAAAGGGCGAACTTCTCCTTGTAGCTCCAGCCGTGCAAACGTTCCTTGATAATCGTCAAAGCAAGAATACAGGGATTCGACTTGCTGCTGAAACTCAGTTCCTCCAATCAGTCAACGACTTTATTGGCTATGTAGCCCGTCCAGACATCGGTCCGGCGTTAATACAAGGGCTTAATCAAGCGGCACGACGGGAACTAGGGGAACTAGGGGAACTAGGTACAACGGCATTCTATGCGCGCCTAAACCAGCACCAGCACCAGCACCAGCACTAACCCCTACCGATCCACTTCTCCAAATACAATATCCATGGAGCCAATAATCGCCACTACATCGGCCAGCATATGACCCCTAGAGAGTACATCCAGTGCTTGCAAAAACGCAAACCCCGGGGCACGGATTTTGCAGCGATAGGCCTTGTTGCTGCCGTCGCTGACGAGGTACACGCCGAACTCGCCCTTGGGTGCCTCAACGGCGGTGTAGGTTTCCCCGGCGGGGACGTGGTAGCCTTCGGTGTAGAGCTTAAAGTGGTGGATGAGGGCTTCCATGCTGCGCTTCATCTCGGCGCGGGGTGGTGGGGCAATTTTGTGATCCTGCACCTTGACGGCACCGTTGGGCATTTTGTGCAGGCACTGGCGGATAATCTTGAGAGATTCCCGCATCTCGGCAATCCGCACGAGGTAGCGATCATAGCAATCGCCATTCTTACCAATAGGCACGCCAAAATCCATCTCGGCATACACATCGTAAGGCTGGCTCTTGCGTAAGTCCCACGCAATACCACTGGCGCGCAACATTGGCCCGGTAAGCCCCCATGCCAAGGCCTGTTCCTTGCTGGCAATACCGATGTCCACGGTGCGTTGTTTGAAAATACGGTTTTCGGTGAGTAACCCTTCCATATCGTCAATAACTTTAGGGAAGCGATCGCAAAAGGCGGTGATTTTATCCGTGAGGCCTTCGGGCAAGTCCTGATGCACACCGCCGGGGCGGAAATAGGCGGCGTGCAGGCGCGCGCCGGAGACCTGCTCATAAAAACCCATGAGGGTTTCCCGTTCCTCAAAGCCCCACAAAAACGGGGTCATGGCACCCACATCAAGGGCAAAGGTGGATATGTTGAGGATATGGTTGAGAATACGGCCAATTTCGCAAAAAAGCACCCTGATATACTGACCCCGTGGCGGCGGGGTAATGCCCAGCAGTTTTTCCACGGCCAAGGCAAAGGCGTGCTCCTGGTTCATCGGGGCAACGTAGTCGAGGCGATCGAAGTACGGCACGGCCTGAAGATAGGTCTTATGCTCAATAAGTTTTTCCGTACCCCGGTGGAGCAAACCAACATGGGGATCGGCGCGCTCAATCACTTCACCATCCATTTCAAGAATCAGGCGCAGCACGCCATGGGCGGCGGGGTGCTGGGGGCCAAAGTTAATGGTAGTGGTTGGTTGCGCGGAGGGTTTTTCAGTGCCAGGGGCAAGGGTGTGCACAGCGATCATGGGGGGTGTGTAGCGTACTTGCGCGCTATGAGAAAGGGTGTTTTTATGGGCACCTCTAATAACCTTATTTCTAAGGCGATTGGCGTCGTCAGGTCTATGCTCGCAATCCGCACGTACGTTTGAGTACGCTTGCGTTTGCTCGCCTAGCCCTTTCTAGCTACTCATCCCTATAAATAAGGTTATTATAAGGTGCCCTTGTATTAAAAACCCGCCCATTGCGGGAATAAAAAATTATTGCAATTTAATAATAAAATTGATATTATTTGTTATGCCGCCACCGGGAAATCCTGATCGTTTACCTATAGTTGTTGGTACGTGTGTTGCTGCTGCACTGCCGTGGGTTGCGTATGCGTTACTCCAAGATTCTGGGGCTGGGAAAGTAGCTGGTGGCATAGGAGCTGTTGTTTCTGCCTCCCCGTGGCTAATACTATATGCGGCGCAACGGTACGAAGAAGCCCGCGAGAAGCAAGAAACCCATCTTATTACTACCGCAACATTTGGTGTAGGCTCAGGTCTTATGCTTCTATCTATGGTATCTAACATTGAAGGGTTTGCTGCTGTCGGTACAGCGTGTCTTGCAGCATCTGGAATATCGGCCTTACTGGCACGGCTTACCCAACACAACGACGGTCAGCAGCGTTGATCCCCACTTTACCTTATGCCGATTTTTCTCATAGTATCGTCATTATGAACCATCACCATGGGGGCTTGTGATGCCTCGCGTCCTGCATATTTTAGCCACCCCTGTGCACGGCGGGGTAGAGAGTTACTTTGCTAACCTGTGCATTGCCCTGCAAGAAGCCGGTGTTGCGCAGGAGGTCGTCCTCCTCCACCACGATAGCCAGCGCGAACGCCTCAAAAACGCCGGGGTCATCACCACAGAGGTTTTAGAAGGCGATTACACCCATCGTGCCGTGCGGCGGGTTATTGCCAAAGCCGTGGCGGATTTTCGCCCTAATATTGTTCAAACATGGATGGCGCAGGCAACGGAGCATCTGCCAAAGGGCAAATACCTTCACGTGGGGTGGCTGCGCGGGTATCAGAACCTGCGTTATTACCGTCCGTGCGATCACCTTATTGGTATCACCAAGGGCGTGGTGCAGTCGGTTATCGAACAGGGCTGGCCAGCGGATCGCATTCACCTGCTTCGGGGGTTTACCCGATCCGATACAGCGGCACCATTGCCGCGGGCGAGTTTAGAAACACCGGACGATGCGCCCCTGATTTTCTGTGCCGGGATGTTGCATGATGATAATGCCTTTGATGTAATGTTAAAGGCATTAGCCTTTCTGCCTCAACATTATTTATGGGTTTCGGGAGAGGGAGAGGCAAAACCCCTGCTGCACGATCTGGCCGTAAAGAACGGCGTAGCCGATCGGGTGCGGTGGTTGCCTTGGGCGGATGAAAAAGCCAGCCTTCTGGCCGCCTGTGATGTGGTGGTGGTACCATCCCGGCATGAGCCGTTTGCCCTGATGCCCCTGGTGGCTTGGGCGCAGCGGCGGCCTTTGATCCTCTCCAACGCTGTCGCGCCCCGCGTCGGGGCAATCCATGGGGAAAATGCCCTGGTTTTTCCGGTGGACGATGCCGCCAGCCTTGCCCGCTGCCTGCGCCAGCTTGAAAACGATTCAAGCTGGCAACAAACCATTGTTGCAGGGGGCAGTGCCCGCTACGAAGCCCACTATACCCCAGCGATTGCCGTAAAAAATTATATCGACTTCTATCAACGCATCCTGCACGAGGGCAAGGCGCGGCGGTCGGCATTGCCGTGGCTTCGGGAGATGAAAGAGCGCGTGCTGGGGTTGTTCTCTTAATGAATTGTATAACAAAACAAATAATAGGTTTTCAATCCGTCTTCTGTCGGGAGAAGGGGAGTTGAGGTGATGCTGATCGCAAAAGAGGCTCTTGCCTCGGCCCTCACCCCCCAACGGGTTGCGGCCAACCCGTCGGCCTCGGTATGGCTGACGGCCTCGGCCGGGAGTGGGAAGACCCATGTGCTGGTGGAACGCCTGCTGGCATTACTTCTGGCTGGGGCAGCACCGGAGACTATCCTCTGCCTGACCTTTACCAAGGCGGCAGCGGCGGAGATGCGCGAACGCCTGTTGCGCCGGGCGCGGCACTGGCTGACGGCCTCTTCTGATACAGTGGCGGAGGAAGTCACCAGGATTCTTGGCGCAGCCCCGGCCAGCCTTGACGCCGCACGGGGGGTGTTCTTTCGCCTGCTTGATCCCGATAAAAATATAAAGATTCAAACGCTGCACGCTTTTTGCGAGGATGTGCTGCGCGCCTTTCCGCTGGAGGCAGGGCTGTCACCGGGGTTTCAGGCCTTAGAAGAGGCCGAAGCCCTCACCCTCAAGCAAGAGGCCATCCACCGCACCCTCGCCGCTGGCGATCCGGCGGCTGCTTATCTGACGGCTCACACCACCGCCGGAACCCTGGAAGACAACCTATCCAAATGGCTGGCCAACCCCGCGCCGCCAAGGGATATAGCAGGTATTATTGATGCCTCCCTGCCCACGGATATAGCGTTGGAGGAGGTACTAGAGCGTGCCGATAGTTACGGCGATGCACCGCCGCCGCCCGATTGGGACACGTTGCGTACCGCCTCCTCTGGCCTCACCAAGGTCAACGCCACCACGGCAAAAGCCTTGGAGGAACTGCGCCAGTTTTTGGCCAACCCCGAACGCATTGAGCATGACGCGGCGGCCTATACTTTGATATTTCTCACCAAAGAAAACGAAGTACGTCAAAGCGGGCTACCCAAGGCGCACCCGGTGTTTGCGGCCGAGGCCGAACGGCTTTGTAAGTATAAACAAGAGGCCGCTGCTTGGCGGATTTACGGCCATAGCCTTGCCCTCAGGCACCTAGGACAGCAAGCCCTCGGCCATTACACCGCCGCCAAGGCGCGGGTGCACAAAGTGGATTTTGAGGACTTGATTCGGTGCACCTTAACCCTTCTGGAACAGGGGGAAGCCAGCGCGTTTGTCCGTTACCGCCTCGATTGCCGGTTTCAGCATATTCTGGTGGATGAAGCCCAAGACACCAGCCCCCTGCAATGGCGCATCCTCCATGCCCTCAGCGATGAGTTTTTTGCCGGGCTTGGCCAGCATGAACAGGCCGCCCTTGCCCCCAGCCTGTTTGTCGTTGGCGATCCAAAACAATCCATTTACCGCTTTCAAGGTGCCGATGTCGCCCAGTTTGCCTACCAGCGGCAGGTGCTGGCGCAGGCCGCCTTGGCCGCGGGCACACCCCTGAAGACCCTCGCCCTCACCCATTCGTTTCGCAGTACCCCGGCGGTGCTGGAGGCGGTAGATAAAGTCTTTAACACCCATGCTGCCGCCGGGGTAATACCCCCCGGCAGTATGCTGACGCATCACCCCCTGCGCGAGGATGCCCCAGGCTGTGTCGAGTTTTGGCCGGTTACGCCCAAAACACAACCGCCGGAGGCTTGGCACCTGCCCCTCAATCCGCCGGAACTTGAGAACACCATCGCCCTTCATGCGACGATGGTTGCCGGGCGGGTGCGGGGCATACTGAACGAGGGCGCACTGCCAAAGGATATTCTTATTCTTCTACAACGCCGCCATCCGTTGCAGCAACCCCTGCTGACTGCCCTGCGCCGGGCGGGGGTGCCGGTGGCGGGGATCGATCGTCTGGCGGTGGCGGAACATCTGGCACTTTTGGATATCCTGGCGTTGTTGCGGTTTTGTGCCCTGCCTGATGACGATTTGAACCTTGCGGCATTGCTCAAAAGCCCGTTGGTGGGCTTGAATGAGGAAGAGTTGTTTGCCGTCTGCGCCGGGCGCGGGAATACGTCGGTGTGGGCATCACTGCCTGATCGGGGGTTATTGGAATCCCTGCGGGCATTGGCGCACAGCGTGATGCCGTTGGCATTACTACAAGAGGTACTCTACCGCCGGGGCGGTTATGACAGGCTTGTCACCGCCACGGGGCATGAGGCGGTGGATGTAGTAACTGTAATAGAGGAAACCCTGATGCGCCTTGAAAACGAGGGCAACACAACACTGGACGGTGCCATTGCCGCCCTTGGCGCATTACGGGGCAGCATCAAGCGGGAACCCCCGCCGGGGCTTGAGGCCGTACGCGTGCTGACCGTTCATGGAGCCAAGGGGTTGGAAGCACCCATTGTAATCCTCGCCGATGCCAGCCAGCCGCCCAGTAAAACCCCCAGCGTGGTTCAGGATAAAAACAGCGGCCAGTGGCTGTGGTGCCCCAGCGAGGCCAAGCCCCGCCCGTCGGCCGTGACGGCGTTGCTGGAGGCCGAAAAAACCGCCGGGATTGAGGAAAACAACCGCCTTCTTTATGTGGCCATGACCAGGGCGCGGGATCGGCTGATCCTGACGGGATGGGAGAAGGAGACGACGGGGTGGCTGGGGTATTTTCAGGGGGGAGAATAAAGAGTAATGCAGACTCGATTTCTTATTCTCATAGTATGCGCCGCCGCAACGGGTGCCCTCGCCGTTGCCTTTGCCCTGCAATATTGGGGCGGGTTTACCCCGTGCACGTTGTGCGTGTGGCAACGCTGGCCGTATGCCCTTGTGATTCCCTTGGCGTTATGGGCCAGCCGCTACCCGAAGCCTGCATTGTTTTTTCTGTGCAGCGGGCTTTTTGCTTGCGTGGCTGTCCTTGCGGGGTATCACGCCGGGGTGGAACAGGGATGGTGGCGATTTGCCAGTGCCTGCACCGGCACTATTCAGGCGGTTACGGTGGAAGGGCTGGAGGCCGCCCTCGCCGCCGCGCCGCTGGCGCGCTGTGATCAGCCGTCGGTGGTGGTGCTTGGCCTATCTCTCACCGTCTGGAATGGCCTTTACGCCGGGGTGTGGGCAGTGGTAAGCGGAGTGTGGGGGATTTTATATGCTAAGCCCACATCATGCCGCCCAAGCCATCCGCGTTAACCAAGCCGGGGAATACGGGGCAAAACGCATTTATGAAGGCCAGCTGGCCGTGCTGGGGCGCACCCCGGCGGGGGAAAAAATCCGTCACATGGCGGCGCAGGAGCTGGCGCATCTGGAGGCCTTCAATGCCCTGCTGGTTGAGCGGGGCGTGCGCCCTACACTCCTGCACCCCTTGTGGCACGTGGCCGGGTTTGCCTTGGGCGCGGGCACGGCCTTGTTGGGGGAACGCTGGGCGATGGCCTGCACCGCCGTCATTGAAGAAGTTATCGAGGCGCACTATAACGAACAAGCTGCTACCTTGGGCGATGACCCTGCGCTACAGACGGCCATTGCCACCGCCTGCGCCGATGAGGTCGAACATCGTAACGAAGCATTGGCCTCCGGCGCGACCAGCGTGCCGCTGTATGGCTTATTTCGGGCGGTGCTGGGGACAGCGTGCCGAGGGGCAATTGCGGCGGCGAAACGGTGGTAGGAGTAGTGTTTTGACACCCCAATACTGGCCAATGTGATGGTAATTATCGGAGCTAGGGAATATTGCTTTATGGTTTTAAAAATGGTAACTTTTCGGCTCTCAGGCAAAATAGGTGGGTGAAAAACGCCTGCCGCTGTCCCATTCTAGGTTATTGCCAGTGCCACAATGGCGTGGTGATTAGGAAAATACAGAAGGTTGCATCATTAAGTTATTTTTTTTCCGCCATTCGGCCGCGGCACTTTGTGCCGTGCTCTGGTTGCAAATATACTTTTAATTATGAAACCAGCTATAGCGAAATATCCTCATTTGTCTCATGCCCCTATTACGGAAGTCGTACTGGGTCGCTCTCGCTCCTGCATACTCATCGTCAAATAGTCCCCTTGCATGGCTCCCTCCAAAAAGGGGGCATTCCTACTTTGCCCTAACACTGTTAGGAATTCCCCTTGACCTTCGGGTTGATGTTGGTATGGTGCCGGACTTTATTTTAAGCGGTAGGTTTTTATGGCAAAAGCATCCACTATTCTCATTCGTTTGGTCAGCAGTGCCGATACGGGTTTTTTCTACGTCACCAAAAAAAATCCCCGCAAAATGACTGATAAGCTTAAATTGCGCAAATACGATCCTGTGGTGCGCAAGCACGTTGAATTCAACGAAGCGAAAATAAAGTAAAATACCGCCAACATGGACAGTATACTTTCAAGCGATCTCGTTCGATATTGGTCAGGATATCTTTCCCCCGATCGCTTGGTGTCTTTTTGTCAGGCCTTAATTATCATTATCGTGGGCTGGATGCTGGCCGGTGCAATCAGTGGTGCCGTTCGTCGAGTGATTGCCCGCAGGTTTAAACAACAGCAGGCTTTAATTTTATCTAAAGCATTGTTTACACTTGTAATGGCTATCGCCCTTATATCTGCTTTGCGGCAGTTGGGCTTTGATCTCAGTATCTTTATCGGCGCAGCCGGAGTGTTAACATTAGCGTTGGGCTTTGCATCGCAAATTTCGGCCTCTAATCTTATCAGTGGCTTATTTCTTCTTGGGGAGCGTCCTTTTGAAATTGGCGAGGTTGTTCGTATCGGCGCCACCAGTGGCGAAGTCTTATCAGTGGATTTGCTGTCAACCAAACTAAAAACTTTAGATAATCAGATTATTCGCATCCCCAATGAGTCTATTATTAAAAGTGAGGTAGCAAACCTCAGCCGGATGCCTGAACGCCGGGTTGATATTACCATCGATATTGCGCACCCGACACTGCCGGAAACTGTTGCTAGTGCTCTTCGCGGGTTGGCTGGACAGGATATGTATCTAAAAAATGAGCCATTTTTCGGTGTTTCTAACTTTATACCGGGTGGGTATCGATTGACGATGGGTTTTTGGACAACGACGCCAAACTTTTCGGCGGCTAGGGGTGCCTTACCCCAACAGGTGTTAAAAATTATTCATGCAAACCAAGGCATTCGTTTGTTGTGTGCCTCTGGGGTTACCGCTATTTAGAAAGAAACTGGAATGACCAAAGAAGACCTTATCGAGTTTGAAGGAATAATTACTGAGGTTTTGCCCAATACCATGTTTCGGGTTAAATTGGACAATGGCCATATGGTGCTGGCGCACACCTCTGGAAAAATGCGTAAGAACCGTATCCGGGTTCTTGAGGGTGATAAAGTCAAGGTGGAAATGACCCCTTATGATTTAACTAAGGGACGTATTAGCTTTCGGTTTAAATAGTTCCAGTTCTTGCCTTTTATAGAGCGTTGCAAAATTAATTCCCGTATTTTTACCGCACGGTAATAAAAGCGATGGTATATAGCTGGTTGCATATTATACGGTAGATTTTTAATTATGCAACCGGCTATAAAAGTATACTTGCAACCAGCGCACGGCACAAAGTGCCGCGGCCGAATGGCCGAACAAAAATAACTTATAGCGCGCTAAAGACTTTATCAATGTCTACCTCTAATTACGCAACGCGCTATAAACTGCTTTAGGCTCTTGCTCCCTTTATCCTCCCCACGCATATTTGTTGCATGGCCTCGCATTCATCCTCTATCGTCATTATCGGTTCCGGCATTGCCGGGGCGGCATTGGCGTTTTTACTGAGCCAGCGAGGGATAACGCCTTTGGTGCTGGAGGCAGGGGGGGAGGTTGCCGCCGGGGCATCAGGCAACCCGTCGGCGGCGTTGTACCCGTTGCTGGCTATCCAGCCGAGTAAGGAAGCCCTGTTTTACCTCGATGCCTGGCGGTTTACCAGGGGCTTTCTTCAACCGTTGCCTGCGGCGTTGTTCTCCTTATGTGGGTTGGAGATGATGGATCAACGGGCAGAGCGTCTTGCCGCCGCCGAGCATTACCGCGATGAGGTCTTTTGCCCGCAACCGGGGCTGGCCTTCCTGCCTCAAGCTGGGTGGGTGCGGCCCAGGGCACTGTGCCAGTATCTGTTAACCGATGTGCCCGTGCGCCTGAATACCGCAGTAACCCGCATTGAACTCGGCCTCATCACCACGGCGGACGGTGCCACAATCCCCGCTACTCAGATTGTTTTGGCCAACGGCTATAGGGTCAACAGCCTCATGAAAACCCCGTTGCCCCTCACCCCGCTGGCTGGGCAGATTACCGAGGCGAGGGCGCAAAACGATGCCCAGCCCCCGCCCCATGTCCGCTGCGGCGACGGGTATCTTACCCCCCCCATTGACGGCGTTTATACTGGGGGTAGCAGTTACCGCCGTGGCTCTACCGACACGTCTATAAAACCCGATGAAACAATTGAAAATATAGCAAAAATGCAGTCAATCGCGCCGGAGATAGGCACGTTACTAGCCATTAACAACAGGGCGAGTGTCCGCTGCCGCACTCGGGACACACTGCCCGTGGTGGGGGCGTTGACGGATCAGACTGGTCTTTTTGTCCTGACGGGGTTTGCCTCCCGAGGGATGGTGGCGGCACCCTATGCGGCATCTTTATTGGCGTCAGCCCTCACCGACGGGGCTGATGTTCCGGCATTGCTGCATCCCCAGCGATTCGGCTAGAGTGTCCTATGCGCGTTGTGCTGGCTATTCTTCTGATGGTCTTTTCCGTACCAGTGTTGGCCTTTTCCCAGCCGGGTGAGGCCTTGGCCGATCCCGCCCTTGAGGCCACGGCACAGCGTATGGGCAGCATTGTCCGCTGTCTTTCCTGCGCTGGTCAGAACATTAATGAATCCAACGGTGAAATGGCCAAGGCATTGCGGCATTTTGTTCGCGCTGAACTGGCCGCGGGGCGATCCCAGGCGGCTATCGAAGCTGATCTAGTAGCGCGCTATGGTGATGAAATTTTGTTTCGTCCACCGGCAACGGGATGGCATCTTTTATTGTGGGGGTTGCCGTTCCTGCTGGTGGTGCCGGGGATCATCATGCTAAAGAGGCTGCGCCATGAGCCGTGAGATTCCCAGCATCGCCGCCCTTAACCTGCACAAATCCTTTGACGGCACAGAGGTCTTGCGCGGCGTGTCACTGGTGGCCAATGACACCGATGTGATCAGCGTGATTGGCGGCAGTGGTTCGGGAAAAACCACCTTGCTGCGCTGTCTCAATCTTTTGGAGATTCCCGATGCCGGGGAAATTCGCATCAAGGATGAATTGCTGGAAATTGAGCGCACGCGGGAGGGGGCACACACCCGCCACTTGCGCCAGCTCAACCGCCTGCGCAGCCGTATCGGTATGGTGTTTCAGCATTTTAACCTGTGGGCGCATAAAACAGTGCTGGAAAACGCTATAGAAGCTCCCATCCATGTATTAGGCCTATCCAAACCAGAAGCCATTGATCGCGCCGAGGCCTACTTGCGCAAAGTAGGCCTGTACGACAAGCGTCATGCCTACCCCCAAACCCTTTCCGGTGGTCAGAAACAACGCGCCGCCATTGCCCGCGCTCTGACCATGGAGCCCCAGGCCATGTTGTTTGATGAGCCGACTTCCTCCCTTGATCCTGAACGGGTGGGGGAGGTCCTGCGCGTTATCCGTTCCCTCGCTGAGGATGGCCGAACGATGATTTTAGTGACCCATGAGATGCGCTTTGCCAGCGATATTTCCACTCATGTGGTGTTTCTTGAGGATGGCCTTATCGCCGAACAAGGCTCACCCGCACAGATTTTCCGGGATCCCGTCACGGAATCCTGCCGCCGGTTTCTGGCCTGCACGGTGGGGTCGCAACAGAATTTATAACCATTTTGTGCAAAAATTTCAATTTTTTAGAAACAAAGTCTCATGTATAGCTGGTTGCACAATTAAAAATATATTTGCAACCAGCGCACGGCACAACGTGCCTCGGCCTAATGGCCGAACAAAAATAACTTATAGCGCGCTGAAGACTTTATCAATGTCTACCGCTAATTACGCAACGCGCTATATAAGACTCTTTCCCAAAATGGGTGGGTTTCAGTTGCCACGCCCTCACCCGCCAAAGCTAACGCTTTGGCGACCTCTCCCTCTGGGCTACCCTATGCACACAAATCCTAACATTGGCTCTTTGCCAGCATTAGCGCGTACCAACGCCGTTGCCTTGAAGGACGACCACCGCTGCCTATTGCCCCCTTCTCCCGCCCAGCGGGGGAAGGTGAGGATGGGGGTGTTTAAAATTATTAAAACCAATGATTTGTATTCATGCTTTTCACCCCCTCCCCGGCCCTCCCCCGCTACGCAGGGGAGGGGGTGAAACCGAGCATTTCAATAGGCTTATAAGACTTGTGTGCATAGGGTAGGGAGTCATGTCAACGCTCAGGAGAAATGTCCCAGCTGAAGACTTTATCAATGTCTACCGCTAATTACGCAACGCGCTATAATTCTACCGCTTTGCGTTCAATATGTAGAAATTATCTGCGCAAAGCGGCAAGCTCGCGCGGCGTTTGAGCGAATCATTTTGCAATCATTTGATTGAAAAATGGTATTAACGGTATAAATACCCTTCGCCACGCCCCCCTGGTCTTTTTAATAGAGCCTCTACCGCTTCAGGAACACTGGCCTTACCACTTAAAATATCCTGCACCGCCGCCGCTACAGGCATGGGTAAATCCAGTGCCTGTGCCCGAACCAAAACAGCAGCAGCAGTAGCCACCCCCTCGGTCAGGGTGTGGGGATCAGGACGACGCCCCCCCGAGCCAACAGCAAGGCCATAGCTGTAGTTGCGGGAAGTAGTAGAAGTACAGCTCAGCACCATATCCCCCACGCCGCTAAGCCCTAAAAATGTTGCCGCATCCCCGCCAAGGGCAATGCCAAAACGAACAATCTCTGCCAGCCCCCGGGTAAAAATAGCCGCACGGGCGTTCTCCCCATACCCGCCGCCAATGGCAATACCGCAGGCGATGGCCAGAACATTTTTCAAGGCTCCGCCCACGGCAACGCCGGTCACATCGGCACTGATGTACAGGCGGCATAAACGGCTGGATAGCTGGGCAGCAAGGGCACTGGTCAAGGTTTCCCCATGCCCTGCAAGGGTCATGGCAATGGGCTTTTTCGCTAATACTTCCGCCGCAAACGATGGCCCTGACAGCACCAAAATCGGGGCATCAACACACACTTCCCGCACCACCTCCGGCAGTAACGCGCCGCTGTGTTGCTCAATACCCTTGGAGGCCAGGATGATCGGGGTCTCCCCCACGGCAAGCCCTTTCAAGGATTCCCGGATATGCTGGGCGGGCAATGCTACCACCACCGCTATGTGTGCGCCAGGCGGCAAGGCGTCGCCGTGGTGCAGCAAGGTTACTGTCTGCCCCGCTGTGCGAAACAACTGCCCTAACGCCAGACCCCAAGCTCCTTGACCGATAATGATAATGCTCATGCCGCGCCTCCCCAAGCGGGATAGTGAGGTATCAAGAAGCTATCGTCCAGCAGGTTTGTGTCCTCGCCCCGGCACAAGGCGGCATAGCCTTCGGTGCCTACGCCGCTGAGGGGAATGCCGGCAGCAAGGCTCAGACCTTGACCCAAGGCCAAGGCCGAACGAATCCCCGTGTACGAACCTGGCCCCAGATGCACGATAATGCGTTCTATACTCCTTGCACATAATGAAGGCCAGAGACGCGCTATAGCGTCGCTGAGCCATTCACTGCTGCCCATGACGTCATCGCGTGTTTCTTCCCACATAAGGACTCTTCCCTGAAAGACCCGAAACCCCACGGGCGGCTCTGCAAGATTGAGCAGCAGGCGAAGACTCACAACGTCGTGTCCATCTCAATATCGGGGAGTTTGGCCAAAGTCGCCGAATCAAGGTTTTGCAGTTTATTACTGGTGATAAGACGCTGTACATCAGCCACATAGGCATCGCCGCGGATGGAAAACGCCTGCAATTGTGTCGCCAACTCTATCGAGGAGGGCAGGCGTTCACCCGCTGCCCGGCTCTCGGCACGTTTCGCCCGTAGCCCGGCATACCGTTCGTGGGTGTTCAAGGTATGAATATACGCCCCCACCGAATCGGTGAGAGAATCAAAAGAGCGATAGCATTCCGCCGCATCCTGACGGCAACGGCCAAAGGCAACCCGATCACTGTGCCGGCCAGACTTCATGCCAAATAAAGCGTTGGAAGAACGCGCCAAGCGGGAACGCCCCCACCCGGCCTCCAGCACCGCTTGAGCCACCACCAGCGATGGCGGGATAGTATCCACCCTGAACAACAGCTCTTGACGATCATCAGTGCCATACCGCTGTGCCAATGCCGCTAGCCGCACCGCTTGTTCAGGATCAGGGGTATCCGTTAACCCCTCAATAAACTGACGATCGGCATTTATTTCATTATTAATCAACAGAACCTTTGGCATTAAAATAGCTAAAAATAATGCCTTACGCTCGGCCACGGGCATGGAGGCGTGGTAATCGGGGGGCAGGGTTTCCACCACCACCGGGGCAAACTGGCTGTCGCGCCGGGCGGGAAAATGCAATGGTTGGCGGAGGGACTCATACCGTGCCCACAGTGCCGCCGTGGTCGCGGGGCGCATGGTGAGAAAGGCAGGCTGCGCAACAACGGGTGTCGTCACCAGTGTTGAAGTCGTCAATAAAAGCAGTATTAATAACCGCATAGCACTTGTTCCAGCACGCATGGGTTAAAAAACCATTACGCGGCACGAACTTCCAGCACTTCGGGAATGTAGTGCTTCATCATGTTTTCAATGCCGTTTTTAAGCGTTGCCGTGGAACTGGGGCAACCAGAACACGATCCCCGCATACTCAGGTATAAAACACCCTCTTCAAAGCGTTCAAAAACAATGTCGCCGCCGTCTTGTTCCACCGCTGGGCGTACTTTGGCTTCCAATAATTCTTTGATTTGCTGGATAATGGGATCATCGTCGGTGGTGCTGAGTGTTTCACCCTCATCGTCATCTACTGGTGATAAGCCGGTAAGCAGGAAATCCCCTAAAGCATGAAGCACCAATGTTTTAAGGTATGCCCAATCGGCTTCCTCATTTTTGGTAATAGACACAAATTCGGGTGCCAAAAACACCCGCGCTACCCCGTCAAGACCGAACAATCGCCTAGCCAGCAGGCTTTTCCCGATGGCCTCATCCACATGGGCAAAATCCCGTGGGGTGCTGAGACGTAGCGGAGCTTCCAGCAGAAATTTCAGCGTGTTCGGGTTCGGTGTCGTCTGGGTTTGAATAAGCATTAAGACGGTTATACCCGGCTTATAAAAAAACGCAAGAAGAAGCATCAATAATGTTATTATTCAATAAATTATATAGCGTCCCCGCCGGTTTCGCCCGTGCGGATGCGCAGGACGTCGGCAATCTCGCTGATAAAAATTTTACCATCGCCAATCCGTCCGGTGTTGGCGGCGGTACGGATGGCATTAATGATGGCCTCAGCATGGGCGTCTTCCACCACTACTTCAATTTTAATTTTTGGTAGAAAATCAATAATATATTCTGCACCTTTATAAAGTTCTGTATGTCCCTTCTGCCGCCCGAAGCCTTTTACTTCGGTTACAGTCATTCCCGGAACACCGGCCTCGTTGAGGGCGTCTTTGACGTCATCCAGTTTATAGGGCTTTATGACGGCTTCAATTTTTTTCACGGCAATACCGGAAGGCTAGCCTGGCGTAGTTCATACAATCCCTGCGGTGTATAAGACCCGCTGGTATGCCCGGTGATAAAATGACCGCCTTCAAGGTTTAACAGTATAGCGGTTTTTCCAGCCGTCTGCCCAAAGGCCTGTAAAAAAACCTCAACATCGCTATAGACCAAATAAACCCCATCAAAGCCTTTGTTGCTAAATTTTTCGGCGTATTCCTCCCGCAGCAGAGCATCATAAGCACGCATATCGGCAGGTAAAACTAAAATGGCGTGAATCTTGGCCACGGCTCCTTGTAAACGCAATGTACGGAAAGATTCCTGCCAACTCAATGCTTCCTCAATAGTTTCGGGGGCGGCAAGCAGCGCCAAAATCACCGGCCTATTGTCCAACACATCGGCAAGGTTAGTGGTCTGACCACTGCTCGCTTCAATAAGAGAATCCGCAGGCAGGGCAATGGATGTGCCACGCACGGAAGCGCAAGCACTTAAAAAAGCAATAAAAAGCAAGCAAAAGCGAGACGCCATAAGGCGCAATCAACCCTGCCGGGCTTTAAATTTCGGGTTTGTCTTATTAATGACATAAACCCGGCCGCGACGACGTACCAAGCGGCAGTCTTTGTGGCGGCTTTTAATGGTTTTCAGTGAGTTGACGACTTTCATAACATCCTCGCGAGGCAAGGAGGGATAGCGGGTTTATGAGGAAGGTGCAAGGATGAAATGGCTCTTACGCAAAACGGGTGTGGTGCTTTCCATTGACAGAGTGCGCTGTGTATCCTTCCCCCACTTGTGGGGGAAGGATAGGGAGGGGTAAAAACTAAAAAAATCATTAATTTATAGCTTGTTGCACAATTAAAAGTATATTTGCAACCAGCGCACGGCACAAAGTGCCGCGGCCGAATGGCCGAACAAAAATAACTTATAGCGCGCTGAAGACTTTATCAATGTCTACCGCTAATTACGCAACGCGCTATAGATACTTTTAACCCCCATCCCTACCGTCCCCCGCTGGGCGGGGAAAGGGGGCAACCGACAGTTGCACTCTATGAATTATCCCTCCATTTTCGCCTCCAACAGCTTACTTTCTACGCGACCTTCCCTTTTTTGGAGCCTTAGTGTCTTTTTGGTGGACAAGACTAACCTGCACCGATCCAGTCATGACATCCACCCGGCCGATGGTGCATGTGAGCACCTCGCCCAAGCGAAATACCTGACCCCGGCGCATGGCCTTGAGGGTTTGGGTTTTTTCATCAAAGCGATAGGTATCCCGGCCAAGAAATTCTTTAGGCAGAAAGGCCTCGGCACTGGTGTCCAGCATTAATACCAACAGCCCCGCCGGCATGACCCGCCACACGACGGCCTGCACCGATGACCCTAGATGCCGGGCATAATACCGGGCAATGAAGCGAGCCTTGGCGTCGCGCTCGGCGGTGGCGGCGCGGCGTTCGGTGGTGGAGAGATGTTGTCCTAGCTGGGCAAGGGCTTCATGGGGGCGGGTATCCGCACCGGCCTCATTCAAGTGCGCCAGCAACGCCCGATGCACCACCAGATCGGCGTAGCGGCGGATTGGCGAGGTAAAATGACAGTACTGCGCCAGCCCTAGGCCAAAGTGGCCTAGGTTGACGGGGGTATAGCTGGCCTGGGCTTGAGCTTGCAGGGTGGCTTGCTGCACCAAGCGTTCCAGCGGCGTCCCCACACTCTTGCCTAGGAGGGCATTAAAGGCCTTGGGCGTTGCCCCGCCGGTGAATTTTGGCGTCAGGCCGGCGGGCTTTAGGGTGCTGCGGAGTGTCATCAGGCGTTCCGGCGGCGGCGCAGGATGCACCCGGTACAGGGCGGGTATATTCTGATGGGTCAGTGTTTCGGCGGCGGCAACATTGGCCAACACCATGAATTCTTCGATAATTTTGTGGGCGGTCAGGCTTGATCGCAACTCAATCCCCGTGACCTCGTGCCCAACCCCAAAGCGGATAAGATGCTCATAACTTGTGAGTTCCAGCGCACCGCGTTCCGCTCGCGCCTGGCGCAGGGCAGTATAGGCCTTATACAACGGCATGAACAGCGGGTGGGATGCGCCAGCATCAAGGCTGACCTGCATCTCATTATAGGTGCACCGTGCCGCGGAGCGAATCACCGCCCGGCAGAAACGATGGCGATGCTTAATGCCATAACGATCGATCCACAGGTGGACTGCTAAGGCCGCCCGTTCCACCCCGGGGCGAAGAGAACACCAATCGTTGGATAATGCCTCGGGTAGCATCGGCACCACCCGATCGGGGAAATACACCGAATTGCCCCGCAGGGCGGCCTCGGTATCCAGCGCGCTGCCCGGTGTCACATAATGCGCCACATCGGCAATCGCAACAATAAGATGCCAACCGTCGCCATACTTATCCGAGTGGTACGGTGCCGCATACACCGCATCATCAAAATCCCGCGCGTCTTCGCCGTCAATGGTGATGAGGGGGGTGTCCCGCAGGTCTTCCCGTTCCTCCAGGGGCACAGCTCCCGCCGCCTCGGCCTCATGGAGGGCGTCGCGGGAAAACTCCTCCGGGATGCCGCCGTTGTGAACGGCAATCAGGCTGTAGGTGGCGGGGTTGTCCTGCTCACCCAAAATGTTCAGGATGCTTGCAACGGCATGGTAACTGTAGGCCTTGTTTTCGGTCACATCGAGGAGGAGCACTTGGCCTGGAGCTAAATCGGGAAACGCGGCGGCATTGGTCAGGCGAATATCCTTGCGAAAGCGCCGCTCGGCGGAGGTGGCGTAAAAATGCCTGCCGTTGCTGGCGCAGATGCCCACCATCCGGCCCAAACGCTCTTCGCCGGAAAAATTCTTGGAAAAATTCTTGGAAAAATTCATGGGGTAGTATGGCAGAAGGAGGGGGGGGTGTCAAAAAATGGTGGGTTATATACCCTTCTCACCTGAAGATTTGATAGTGGCAAAAAGATCACAGTAGCCATATTTTTGCGGCAGGAGTTTTTAATTTCCGCATCATTCATTCCTCACTTATGAACAACTGGGCACCTCTATTAACCCATTTATAGGGATGAGTGGCTAGGAAGGTATATGCGAGCAAACGTAAGCGTACTCAAACGTACGTGCGGATTGCGAGCATAGACCTGACGACGCCAATCGCCCTAGAAATGAGGTTAATAGAGG
>JBKCUA010000033.1:0-130997 GCA_046318675.1 Holosporales bacterium | reverse complement strand
GCCGCAGCCGCAGCCGCAGGGCATACTCATGCCGTAAACCCAGTGTCAAAAACTTTTTTTGACCTTCGCACGGCTTTTTTTCTAAGGCCGTCTTAAGCCTTATCGAAAGATTGGTGTGAAGGGATAAAAAGGGACGATGCTGGATTCAAAACCACAAAAATGGAAAACTATGGAAAAGTTTGGTTTTTTATTTTTTTTAACGGTGCTAATGGCACCGTTAATAATACTCTCTTGGAGGAATGACGCCCCGGTATTTGTGATGTTCATCACATTTTATACAGGAACGGTTTTAACCGTTATCGGCGATAATAGTTTTTGAACCGCCCGTAAGGGCTTTTTGAAAGCCCCCCCTCAGGGGCTTTTTTTGCCCGCACACCTCCCCCCTACAACCGCCACCACCTTACCCCCTTCGGCACTTGCTCTTTTGCCAGAATCCCCTTCACATCCACCACCACGCCGTTCGGCACTACATACGGCGCGATGCCGCCCCAGCCTGCCGCCTTGTACGCCGCATGGGCCACCGCCACCACCACGGCTGCTGCTGGCTCCACTACCGTTGCCAAAGTAAGACCATACTCCGCCTGCACCTGCGCCGCATCGGCCAGGGGATCATACACCCGCACCCGCGCCCCAAACCGCCCCAGCCGCCGCACCACGTCCACCACCCGGGTGTTGCGGACATCGGGGACGTTCTCCTTGAAGGTCAGGCCCAGCACGTTCACCGTCCACGGCGCGGCATGGGTTGTTCCGGCCAGTAGCTGCAACGTCTTATCGGCCACAAAATCCCCCATGGCATTGTTGAGCCGCCGCCCGGCCAGAATCACCTCCGGCTCATACCCGGCCAGGGCCGCCTTATGGGTCAGGTAATAGGGATCAACGCCGATGCAGTGCCCCCCCACCAGGCCCGGCTGAAACGGGAGGAAATTCCACTTGGTGGCCGCCGCCGCCAGAATATCCTGCGTGTCTAGGTGCAGGGCATCGGCAATCAAAGCCATCTCATTGACCAGGGCGATGTTCAAATCCCGCTGAGTATTCTCCAGCGCCTTGGCGGCTTCGGCCACCTTGACGGAGGCGGCGCGAAAAAGATTATCCGCCCCGCACACCGCCCCGTACAAACGCGCCATCCGATCCACCGTTGCCGGGCTATCCCCGGCCAGCACCTTGACCACATCCCGCAGCTGCCGCGTCGGATCGCCGGGGTTCACCCGTTCAGGCGCATAGCCCAAGGCAACATCCAGCCCCACACGCAGGCCGCTGGCCGCCTCCAGCCTTGGTGCCAGAAAGTCCTCTGTCACGCCGGGGTACACGGTGGATTCCAGCACCACCATATCCCCCCGCTTGAGCACCGCGCCCACATCCTTGGCCGCCGCGGCGATACAGCGCAAATCCGGCCGATGCGCCGCGTCCACCGGCGTGGGTACTGTTATCAGAAACGCCGTTGCCGTCTTAAGATCGCCCGCTTCCGCCGTGTAATGAATCGCCGCAGCATTGAGATCAACCGTGGCCACGCTCGCGGTGCTGTCCCTTCCCGCCCGCAGCTCATGAATTCTGGCCGGAGCCGTATCATAGCCAATGACAGAGAACCCGGCCTCGGCAAACCCCACCGCCAGAGGCAAGCCAACATACCCCAGGCCAATAACAGCGATTACCTCATTCATCTAGCGATTACGGCTGCACCGAGCCGGCAACATTCGCCGCAACACGTTATCCTTGTGGTAGTAGTGGTGCAACAAGGCCGCAATGGTGTGCACCGCAACCAACACCAATATCCCATTAGCAAGCAGCTCATGCGTCTCGTAAAAGAATTCTCCCAACTGCTTATCTTTTGCAACCAGATTGGGCAGGGTGAACAGGCCGTAAACCGACACCGGGTACCCCCCCGCGCTGGACATCGCCCAGCCCGACAACGGCATGGCTAGCAATATTGCGTACAAGGCATAATGTGTAAGAGCAGAAGCGATTTTTTGCCACCGAGGCAACCTCTCCGGCAACATCGGCGGCTTATGGGTAGCGCGCCAGGCTAGGCGCACCAGCGTCAAGGTCAGCACCAAAATCCCCGTAGCCTTGTGCAGGCCGTAGGCCGTCCATTTAATGCTGTCCGGGTAATCCTCCATCGTCGATCCGACAATCCACAGCCCCACTACCAACAGGGCAATCAACCAGTGCAGGGCAATAGCAACAGGGGTATAGCGATCATTAGTGGTGGTCATGTTGGTCTCCCTTGGCTTTAACTGGTTTAACACTGGAACGTGCTACCGCCACCGTAAACGGTAAAGTATGCACGGCGCCATTTTGCTGCACCTGCAAGAACAGCTTCCAGATGCCCGATTGCGGTGCGTTGACATGGAACGACAGCACACCCGACGCAGGGTACGTCTCATCTACAGGGTGGGCATGAAGAATACGCTTCCCGTCCACCGAAAAACCCACCAAATGCCCCAGTGCGCCCAGATACGGTTCCGCCCCCGCAAGCGGCTTACCGTCAGCATCGCGCAAGGCAATCCTCACTACCGCATCCTCCCCGGCATTAAACGTCGGGGTCTCAATCAGCGCGCTGATTTGCCCGCTGTTCGCCCGACCGGTTGGCTTCAAATCAATAGCAGGTTTCTTTTCCAACGTGCCCATTGTCCCGGGCACATAGGCCTGACCACCCGGCGGCGTTATATCCGCCCACAGGCGAAAGGCCGTCTGGTTCGGCGTGAAGGGTGCTTCATACACCCCTGGTGTTCCCGCCACGGGCTGGGGGTGAATATGATGGTATTCTTTAAAGTCGGCAGAAATGAGCAGGAGGTGAAATTTTTCTGTGTGCGCCACGACAAGGCTGTCGGCAACAACAGGTGTGCCGTCCGTATTCCCCAAGGCCACCCGCAACGTGGCTTGCTCTCCCGGCGTAAGAACTTCAGGCGAAAGAGCCTTCAGCGTATAAGGTGCTTTCTCTACAGCCGCCGCGGCGCGGTGCTTTTCACACGCCAACGCAGGCGTTAAAAACAGGAAAGAAGCCAGTACAACCGCCGCGCCACGCTTCATAACAAACCCCCTACGATGAGAGCACTCTAGAAGCTTATCGTCGCCACTGCAAACGCTGTGTGATAAGGATTGTCGGCACGGCGATTAGAGCTGCTGTATTGGGCTTTTGCCGCCGCCTCGGGAAACGCCACAGCATACACCAACGCAAAAGAAAGATGATCATTGATCTTAATATCGGCGTAGGTGTCGATTTCCTGCGCAAAGGTTTTATCGCTAGGCGCACTCACCACCTGTTCATTACGGCGATAATGATAGTATAGAGTCCCCACCCCGATGTTTTCCGTCAACTGTCCTTTAAGGTGAACCTGGTGCAAATCAACATTGCTATTAGAAATAAGATATTGCCCTATCACCTCCCCCAAAAACCATGTGCCACGACCTCGGCTATACCCGTAAAACATCGGATCAAAAGCCTCATCGGTGCCCGCAGTATCGGTCTTATCGCCACTGAACGAGGCATAGCGATAGCTTAACATTGGTTTAAAACGAAGATTAGCAAAAGTATAACCCGCTTCAAGATACCAGGCGTTAGCATGAACTTCCTGACGGCTTTCATTATTCCACTGCTGGGCGTACTCCCCACTAAAGAGCCAATTGGGGAGATTGATTTGATCAACTGTCCCCTGAAAACGACCACTGGCGGTCTTTAGGCCATTACGGGAATTGGGATTATTAGGACGTCCGTTGATTTCCAGCGGTTGCAACGTATTATCAGCGGCCTGAACACTGTTCAAAAACAACCCACCCAGCCGCAAGCTCTTAGGTACTTGATACTCCGCATTTGCGCCAATCACGGATGCATTGGCCTGATCCCATCCGGCACGCAACCAGAACAAATCCGCCCGCCACGGCTCACCATTCAACTTGACAATGGCCGTGTTCTGAAATGCTTCGCGCGGCGACAGATAGAAACCGCCCTCCTTACCCTGATCAAAATGGGGATCGCCAATAAGAAAACCATCACCCACGGTAAAAAAATTGCGCCCGGTACTGATATCAACATCCGTGAAGCCCAACGGCTTGCCAGGCAACGTCCCACTGTTAAAGCCAGCATAAGCTAAATCTATATTAAGCTGCTCTGGCGTGCCATTGGTAAACCCCGAGGCATCACCATCACCCTGTGTCATGGAACCCACCAGCGAGGTGCCGCCGTATATTTTGCGGCCTTCCGCGCCACCAATATTATAAGAACCGGTAAGTTTTGGCTTCACATACCACTCACTCCAATTCCGATCGCGTTTGGCCGCTCCGCCAAAATTGGTGTCCCGAGTGGCAAAGAACCCGCCTTCTGCCTTGAGGCTTCCCACCACTTCAGCATCGCCCGTTTTATACAATGAGACATCGGCATAGGCCGCCATCGGCAACAGGAACAAAGATAAAGCAGCAAGAGATGAAAAGCGCATAATTAAAACTTTTAGCTTCTTGAGCGGGTCATAATCAAGAAAATTTTTGCCAGTCCCGAGCCATTGTAAGAACGCCCCCCACTAAACCTTCCCCCGTTCCATCAACATGAATACCAGGCCAGGTTTCCATACTGTTGCCAACAAGAGCAATGTACCCTGGTGCCTCAGGCTTCAGCCGCCATAATGCCCAAGCAGCCAGATGCGCTGCCCCCGATGCCGCCAGAACAGGAATCCTAGCAAACCCCGCCGCAATCAATGCCCCAAGACACGCAAAAACCGCCGGGCTGCGGTAGCGCAACAACAACGAGAGTACATCACTGCGGCGACTGGCAATTACTAGAGAGAAAATCTTTGGATCAAAAACCCCCTCCCCCGCCAACAACAGCGTATCCACCCCCGCCTCCACCGTCATCATGCCGTAACATAAGGCGTGCAGAGCCGCCTGTTCATCCGCCCCGCCTGCGGCAAAAGCCTCAGCCAGCTCATACACCCGCACATCGGTGTTCACCTGCCGAGCAAGGTTGCTAGCAGGACTAGCATCAGCAAATTCCTGCGCCAATATTGCTTTGGCCTTAGCCGGGGGACTATCCAAATACACAGACAACCGGGGATGATCCAGCACCCTTGGAAAAGTATTCAGCCACGCCCAGCCCTCCGTGCCTTGGGGTGGAAACGCCATCGGCGGCAAGTTTTTGAGAAACTCAACAATTTCATCGAAACGAGACAAGTGAATAGGTGGCTGCATTTGAGATTGTTCTAGCAACAGCATCAATGCTAAGCTAGCCCCACGATGCACCGCGTTTTCATTATTATAGTGGTTTTTCTGCTTAGCAGTATACACCAATCTTGGGCGCACCCCCATGCTTGGATTGACGTTCAAACAACTGTTGTATTTGATGAGCAAGGACGCATCATCGGCCTCAGAGAACGCTGGTTATTCGATGAGTTTTACACAGAATTTGCTGTTAAAGATTTTGCCGTCACGACCAATGGCACAACCCACCCGGGAAAATTATTGGAACTTGCCGAGGGCAACCTTAATAATCTTAAGGAATATAGCTATTTCACTTATCTTGATGCGGACGGCAAACAACAAATATTCAGCGGTCATGAAAAAGTAACCTCCATGCTAGAGGGCAAACGTCTTGCGATGACCTTTACCCTGCGCCTTACCACGCCCATCAATCCCCGCAGTACGGCGATAAGTTACCGCATCTACGATCCAAGTTACTACATTGAAATGAAACATTTTGCAAAAGATGGGATTGTTATCCCTGCCAACCCCGGTGTATGCACGACCAGACTCGAGGTTCCAAAACCTGATATAGCGTTTGTCAACCTAGCCGCCGCACTGGACAAGGATGCAAAAGGTCCCGAGGATATGGGGAGTTTTTTTGCCGAACGGGTGCACATCACGTGCGCTAGAAGGGAATAATCATGATCACAGACATACTAACATTTGTGCAAGGAAAACAACGCATACTCCATGAAATGCTTGGCCACGATTTACGTCAAGCTGCTGCGGAACATGGCTTAGCCGCAAGTCTTGGTGTTTTTATTGTCAGTTTTTTATATGGCCTGTTTCACGCGGTAGGACCAGGACACGGCAAGGTTTTACTGACGGGCTATCTTTTAGCAGGACGACACACCATCAAGCGCGGGGTGTGGGTGGCGGGGCTATCGGCGTTGCTGCAAGCCTTAACCGCCATTATTCTAGTCATTGGGCTGTATTACCTTATCGGCATAGCGCGGGGAAAAACAGAAGCGGCAGCACAATATCTTGAGCTTGCTGGGTATAGCTTTATGGTGGCCGTCGGGGGATGGCTACTCGTACGCGGGCTTCGAGAAGCATGGGAATTAATACATGGCCATCATCATGAACATACCTGCGCACACCATCATCACGCGCCCATTTTAACTGGAAAAGAAGACCGCCGCAACATCATGTTAATGATTCTATCCATGGGCATTCGCCCCTGTAGTGGTGCTCTTATCGTCCTCATGTTTGCCTGCATCGTGGGCGCGGTATGGACTGGAATTCTGGCTGCGCTAATCATGGCACTGGGTACATTTATAGCCACCGCAGGGATGGCAGGAATAGCACTGTGGTCCAAACAAGGATTACTAAGATTATTTCGCTCCTCAGAACACAAAATAGAAGCCATTCACGCGGGCCTAGCGATCCTTGGGGGAATTGTTATTATGGTCTTGGCGGGAATACTATTTACCGCGCAACTAAGCACCATCATAACACCAACAGCACATCCGTTATTCTTTAAAGGATAAAGAATGCCGACAGCTCTCATTACCGGCGGTGCCGGATATATTGGCAGCCATACCGCCCTAGCTTTTCAAGAAGCCGGGTGGAATATCGTCGTCGTGGATGACCTCAGCACTGGCCATGCCCACCTTGTTCCTGCTGAGGCGACTTTTTACAAAGAAAATGTTGGCAATACCTCAGCCATGGAGGCAATTATCATCAAGCATCGCCCTGATGCCGTTGTCCATTTTGCCGGCTCGATTATTGTCAGTGAATCCGTCAGTAACCCGGGCAAATATTATGAGAACAATACCGCCGTAACCCTACGCCTAGGGCAAGTATGTGCAGCGGCAGGGATCAAGGCCCTCATATTTTCCTCCACTGCCGCGGTGTACGGTGAACCTGCTGTTGTGCCGGTGCACGAGGATGCCCCCTTGCTACCTATTAATCCCTACGGTCGCTCAAAATTAGCATCAGAATTTATACTCCGCGATCTAGCCTTGGCTCACGGCTTTGCCTTGGGTATTTTGCGGTATTTCAACGTGGCCGGAGCCGACCCGGCGGGTCGCACAGGTCAAGCTACCCCCGAGGCCACCCACCTCATCAAAATTGCCTGCGAAGTCGCCGTTGGTAAACGCCCGGCCATGACCATTTTTGGCAACGATTACCCCACCCCCGACGGCACCTGCATCCGCGATTATATTCATGTTAGCGATCTGGCGGCGGCCCACATCGTGCTGGCTAACGCGTTACTAGAGGAAAAAACGATCAGGCTACACAATTGCGGCTATGGCCAAGGCTTTAGTGTCAACGAGGTTGTTGAAACGGTTCGCCAGGTATCCGGTCATCCCGTGCCCGCCACCATCGGCCCGCGCCGCGCTGGCGATCCGGCTAGGCTTATTTCTGATCCGGGGACGCTGCTAACCACCACGGCGTGGCAACCAAAATTTAACGATCTGAACTTTATTGTCCGCACAGCCTTAGCGTGGGAACGCACCACACTGGCATGAAAAGGATAAAAAATATTAATTTACAAGGTTTAAATTCTTTATATTATTAATCCGTGCCTAGTACTTAGTATCTCCAGTAAATTATCTGGACTTCCCCGCCTACTCTTCTCACAATCTGCCCATGACACGCAAAAATCCCGCACTCTTCCCGCATGTTCCCGCCCTTGTGGTGCGCGGGGCGCGGGAGCATAATCTTAAAAATATTGATATTTCCATTCCCAAGGACAAGCTAGTGGTCATTACCGGTGTGTCGGGATCGGGGAAGTCGTCGCTGGCGTTTGACACGATTTATGCGGAGGGCCAGCGGCGGTACGTGGAAAGCCTATCGGCCTATGCCCGGCAATTCCTTGATTTGATGAGCAAACCCGACGTGGACAGTATTGACGGCCTGTCCCCGGCGATCTCTATTGATCAGAAGACCACCAACCACAACCCGCGATCCACTGTTGGCACGGTGACGGAGATCTATGATTACCTGCGGCTGTTGTTTGCCCGGGTGGGGGTGCCGCATTCCCCGGCCACGGGCCTGCCCATCAGCGCCCAGACGGTGAGCCAGATGGTGGATAAAATCCTGTCCATGCCTTCGGGCACCCGACTCTACCTGGCCGCGCCGATTGTCCGGGATCGCAAGGGGGAGTATAAAAAAGAGCTGCAAGAGCTGCGGAAAAAAGGGTTTCAGCGGGCGAAAATCAACGGCTCCCTGTACGGGTTTGATGAGCTGCCCAGCCTCGATAAGAACTTAAAGCATAACATTAGCATAATCGTGGATCGCCTTGTTATAAATGATGATAGTGAATTAAAATCCCGTCTTGCTGATAGCCTAGAGACCGCCCTAAAACTCACCGAAGGTTTGGTGGTTGTTGAGAACGCCGACACGGGGGAGGAGACCCTGTTCTCCGAGAAATTTGCCTGTCCGGTGTCGGGGTTTACGCTGGAGGAAATTGAGCCGCGCCTGTTCAGTTTCAACAGTCCCCACGGGGCGTGCCCAGCCTGCGATGGCCTCGGGGTGCGGGAGGTTTTTACCGAGACAACAATTGTTCCCGATCCGCAAAAATCCTTGCGGGATGGGGCCATCGCCCCTTGGGCGGGGAAAGCCAGCGGCTATTACACCCAAGTGCTGGAAGGCGTGGCGCGAGCCTTTAAGGGTAGCATGACGCGGCCGTGGAAGGAATTGCCCGGGGCGGTACGCCATGCAGTTTTGCAGGGTAGTGGTGATTTACCCATTTCCATTCAATATGATGATGGCTATCGTACGTTTGCTACCAACAAGCCTTTTGAGGGGGTCATTGCCTGGCTGGAACGCCGGCGCAAGGATGCCGATAGCCTGTCGGCGCGGGAAGAGCTGCGCCGTTATATTGTCAGTGAGCCATGCGGCACCTGCCACGGCCAACGCCTGAAGCCTGAAGCCCTGTGCGTGAAAATTGCGGGCAAAAACATCGCCGAGGTGACGGCTTTGCCCCTCGATCAAACGGCGGCGTGGTTTGCCGATCTGCACCAAAAGCTTAGCCCGCAGCAGCAGGATATTGGCCGAATGATCCTGCGGGAGATTCGGGAACGGCTGGGTTTTCTTCTCAACGTCGGCCTTGATTATTTAACGCTGGCGCGAGGAGCGGCAACACTGTCCGGGGGGGAGAGCCAGCGAATTCGCCTCGCCTCCCAAATTGGCAGCGGCTTGTCCGGGGTGTTGTACGTCCTTGATGAGCCGTCTATTGGCCTGCACCAGCGGGATAACGATCGGTTGCTGGAGACCCTGCGTCGTCTGCGGGATTTGGGCAACACCGTGCTGGTGGTGGAGCACGATGAAGACGCGATGCGGGCGGCGGATTACCTCATTGATATGGGGCCTGGAGCCGGGGTGCACGGGGGCCGGGTAGTGGCTCAGGGCACGCCGGATAAGGTGGCAAAAACGCCGCAGAGCCTCACCGGGCAATACCTCTCAAAGGTGAAGATGATCCCCGTGCCGGAAAAACGCCGTAAGGGCAGCGGCAAGACACTATCTTTATTGGGGGCAACAGGGAACAACCTTAAGAATGTTGATCTGAAAATTCCGCTGGGCACGTTTACCTGCATTACTGGCGTGTCGGGATCGGGAAAGTCCACCTTGGTGCTGGAAACCCTGTTCGGGGCGATGCACGTTGAGCTTTTCGGGGGACGGGGCATGACGCCGCCGTTCAAGAACCTGAAAGGTATGGAATTTATTGACAAGGTAATTGAGATTGATCAATCCCCCATTGGCCGGACGCCGCGGTCTAACCCGGCGACGTATATCGGGGTGTTTCAGGAGATTCGGGATTGGTTTACCGGCCTGCCCGAAGCCAAGGCGCGGGGCTACACCCCCGGGAGATTTTCCTTTAACGTCAAGGGTGGGCGGTGCGAGGCGTGCCAAGGCGACGGGGTGATGAAGATTGAGATGCACTTCCTCCCCGATGTTTATGTTCAGTGCGGTGAATGCAAGGGCAAACGCTACAACCGCGAAACGCTGGAGGTGCACTATAAGGGCCAATCCATTGCCGATGTTCTGGCCATGACGGTGGACGAGGCGACGGAATTTTTTGCCAATATTCCGGCCATTGCCGGGAAAATAAAACTGCTCCAGCAGGTGGGCCTGGGGTACCTGCACATCGGCCAGACGGCCAACACCCTGTCGGGGGGGGAGGCGCAGCGGATTAAGCTGGCCAAGGAACTCTCCCGCCGCGCCACGGGACGGACGATGTATATTCTTGATGAGCCAACGACGGGTCTGCACGTTGCCGATGTGGCGCGGCTGCTGGAGGTGCTGCACACCCTGGTGGATCAGGGCAACACGGTGCTGGTCATTGAGCATAACCTTGATGTGATTAAGACGGCGGATTGGATTGTCGATCTCGGCCCCGAAGGCGGCCTGCGCGGCGGTCACATCGTGGCCGAAGGCACACCGGAGGCGGTGGTGGCTAAGGGTGCGGGGTACACGGCGCGGTATCTGGGGAAGGTGTTGGGGGAGAAGAAGGTTGAGCGAAAAAAGCCTGGGGTGAAAAGGAAGGTTTCGTGATGTGTTGAAAGTGTGTTTTTTAGCCCTGAAGGCAAGTTGCATCATATTGTAATATAAGTTTATCGTTTGTTATCAACGTTAAGGACTCGCTTTTTGCTTGCGCAATAAGCATCCGATCGAAGGGATCGCGGTGATGCAGGGGTAGGGTGTCAAGCTGCCGTATATGGTTGAATTTTAGGAGTAAGGGTTGAAAGCCAGCGGCGGCGATAGCGTCCTCAATCTCCGTGGTGACATGCAGTTTACCAAGAGAGCGTTTCAGGGAAATTTCCCATGCGCTTACAATGCTGACGAAAATGGGTATTTGTGGATTTTTCAGGATCGCCTGTACAGGCGCGACAATTTTTTCATCAGCCAGCATGGCCCACAGGAAAATGTGGGTATCCAATAAATACCCGTTCATTCGCCGTAAAACGCTTTTGTCACATCATCGGGCAACGGCGCATCAATATCGTCAGCAAGCCAATACCCTTTGTCTTTCCATAAATTTAAACGACGGGCGGGGGGTGTTTCTTGGTGAAGCAACTCCTGCATGGTTTCGCACACCAACTGTTCCGGTGGTATATTTCGCGTCCGCGCCAGAGACAATAGCGGCAGCGCAATCGCGTCAGGAAGCGACACATGCAACATGAGGTGATGCTAGCATAAACATGTTAAAAGTCAATTTCGTGCTGCGGTAATGTAGGTGCCTAGTAAACAGCGCGGTATCTGGGGAAGGTGTTGGGGGAGAAGAAGAATGGTAGAAAAAAGCCTGCTTTGAAAAAGCAGGCTTTTTGAGGGTGCTGGCGTTTAACGTTGCATTGATTTTAGGTTTTTAAGTTCCATACAGAGTGCCTGAAAATCATGTGGATTTGGCTTTGGCATCCCTTGAAGTGGTTGTGTAACAAACGTTTGAGTCTCGTTAGTCCCAAAATCAACAATAGTTTTTTCCCCATTGCGTGATTCCAAAACAACTGCAAACTTTGTGGTACTGCGAGGATAATAAGGAACAATAAGAGCCTTTCCTCCGTCTTTTAAAGTGAGGTATGCTTGTGATGTAAAGCTTTGTTTTTCTTTTGATGAAAGGCTGTTGTATCGAGTGGCAGACTCTTCTGCTATCCGTATCCATTTTTCCCCCGTTTCTTCTGAAATAATGCATGTTAGTGGTGTTGGCTTTGGAGATGGTATCACTGATACGGAAGGAGTAGGTTCTGGCGATGGAGCAGGAGTATCAAGATTGGAGTTGCATCCGCCTACATACATTAATGCAGCAGTGGCGAAACTTAAACCGATGACGTTTTGAACTTTTGACATAAACACGATCTCCTTGGGTGATGTGTTAGATTTATGTCAAATTTATAGCCCTGTGCCTGTGCCTGTAATCACAATTCAAAAAATTTTTCTGTCAAGAAAAAATTTCTTTTGCCTAAAGAACATTGCACCAAAAAACATCCTTGCACATCGTCCGTCTGACACCCGATTTACAAGGATACCTGCGCCAACCTTCTGTTAACTATTTGCCCCGTATTGCTAGGGCATGACACTGTCCCCTTTAGAATCCTTTGAGCGCGACGTGGCCCAAATTCGGCCAACGGAGTTTTACGGCAAGGTGGCCGGGGTGCTTGGGATGCTGGTGGAGATTACCGGGGTACAGCGGGCACTGACCATCGGCGATCGCTGCATGATTCAGACCATTGATAAGACCTATATTGCCTGTGAGGTCATCGGCTTTCGGGCCGGGCGAGCCGTGGCTATGCCCTTTGCCGGAACGCAGGGGATTGGCGTGGGCTGTAAGGCCTTTATCCAGCACGCTCGCCCAACGATTCAGCCCCACGACGGCTGGCTAGGCCGGGTCATCAATGCCTTTGCCGATCCTATTGATGGCAAGGGCGGCCTGCCCCAGGGCAACCACAGTATTTTCCTTAATGGCGCGCCGCCCCCGGCCCACGCCCGGCAACGGGTGGGCAAAAAAATCGATACCGGCGTGCGGGCGATTAACACCTTCCTTAGCTTGTGCGAAGGCCAGCGGATGGGGATTTTCTCCGGCAGTGGCGTGGGAAAATCGACCTTGCTGTCCATGTTGGCTAGGTACACGGACGCTGATGTCATCGTTATTGGCCTCATCGGTGAGCGTGGCCGTGAGGTGCAGGAATTTATTGAAGATGACTTAGGCGAAGAGGGCCTGAAAAAAAGCGTGCTGGTGGTGGCTACCGGAGATGAATCGCCCCTGATGCGCCGCCAAGCCGCGTATTTAACCCTCAGCGTCGCCGAGTATTTCAGCCGTGAGGGTAAGCACGTTCTCTGCCTCATGGACTCTGTCACTCGCTTTGCCATGGCCATGCGGGAAATAGGGCTGGCCATGGGGGAGCCGCCGACCACCAAGGGATATACGCCATCGGTGTTTGCCGAGCTGCCGCGGCTGCTGGAACGAGCCGGGCCGATGCCCGCAGGAAACGGGGCTATTACCGGGATTTTTACCGTGCTGGTGGAAGGCGATGATACGAATGAGCCGATTGCCGATGCCGTGCGCGGGATTCTAGACGGGCATATTGTTCTTGATCGTGCTATCGCCGAACGTGGGCGGTTTCCGGCTATTAATATTCTGCGTAGCGTCAGCCGAACGATGCCCGACTGCAACACTGTTTCGGAAAACGCCGTGGTGCAAAAAGCCCGGCGTTTACTCTCCGTTTATGAAAATATGGCAGAGTTGATTCGTCTAGGAGCCTATCGGCGCGGCAGCGATGCCGCCGTGGATGAGGCGATTGATTATTATCCGGCGGTGGAGGCTTTTATCAGCCAAGCAATGCACGAACGTGGGAATTTGCATGGGGATTATAGCCGCCTTACTACAGCTCTTGAAAGCAAGACATCATGAGCGCGTCATCAAAAAGCCTTCCGACCTTAATACGATTGCATCAATTTCAATTGGATGAGAAGCAGCGTAAGCTAGCCGAGCTACACGATGTAGTAGCTAATCTAAGCACATCGTTACGACGATTAGAAGAAGAGTTTACCAAAGAATTGGCGATCGCCCAACAATCCGAAGGGGCAAGCTATACTTTTACCATTTATAAAAAAGCCGTGGCGGAACGCCGAGCCACTTTAATGGAATCTATTGATCATGTGGATACGGAAATTTTAAACCTAACTAATGAGATGAAGGATTTGTTTCAAGATCTTAAGCGCTTTGAAATTACCCACGCCGAACGCCAGCAGCAGAAGGCGTACAAAAAAGAACGCACCGAAGACAGCTTGCGGGATGAACAAGCATTGGTAAGGTATCGCAGGGATGAGGGGCTTTAGGGCACCATTAAAGAAGAAAAAAATCTTTCGTATCCTCGTCATCTCCCTTCAGCGGCGTCGAATACTCAAGCACAATTTTCCACAATGAATGCAAGGTTTTAACCAACTCGCTGCTACGCACTACAAAACCGTAACTTTCTTTAAGCGACGATAAAAACGCCACGTTATCGCCATAAATCCAAAAGCCCATGGTCGCGTCCAGCGACGGCGGCCCCATGTAAGTGTGGCGTTTAAAGGCTTCCCCCACTCCCATGAAAGGGCTGTCTTTCAGATTAATCGCCTGACTCGGCGGCCAGATAGACTTGAGCCAGACGTTATTGTTAATGCGCTCCTTATTATGCCAGGTGAGGTATTCCGGGCTGAGGATGGCAATCATGCTCCGCACCGGCCAGATGGTATAGGTGGTAATGTTGCGGTAATTCAGGATTTCCTGAAACACGTTGCGCACGCCGTCGCGGCCCTCAAACAGCTCAAACTTCGGCAGGCTGGCGCGGTGGTCCGCCGCCATAGATTCCAGCGTCGGCAGAAACTCTTCAAACCGCTGGTGTTGCTGGGCAAATTCCTGCTGCCTCCGGGCGAGCAACTCCCCAATCTGCCGGGGCGGGGCGGCGGTAAAGGTACGCACCCCGTGGCGCAGGCTGCGCTTGATCACCCCCGCCGCCGTCAGCCGCTGCAACGTGTTGTACAACGTCGTCCGCACCAGCCCCGTGCGCTTGGCCAGCTCCCCCGCCGTTGCCGCGCCTTCTTCCAGCAAGCTGCGGTACAACCGTGCATCCTCTTCCTGTAAGCCCAATGTTTTAAAAGCGGAAACAAGCATAAGAAGCCTTTTACAGGATAAGTGTTGTCGAAGTGTTTCGACAGTATGTCAAAATATTTCTTTTATGATATTTTATTTGTAATTTAATTTTACTTTAGAGCACATAAAGGATATATATGAAAACATCTCTAACGACCTTTGAGGATTTTACCAACGCAATGTACTTGGCCTGGCAAGACACCCAACGCTATTTACGTCAGGCAATCCCCGCAGGACAGGCCAATGCTTGGCTGCATCGGCTCGAACTAAAATTTCTTTTTACGGAGGTGCTATCGCCCATGCTGCCCACACCCCTACCTGAACTCACCGAAGATGCTTGGATGTCTTTATGCCAGAAACAAAAAGACACTATTGTCATGAGAATTTACGCGGCATTGGATGAGATGTTAAATACGGCAGCGGCGTAAAAGATTGCAAAGATATGTTACTGAAACCCTTATGTGAGCTTTTGTGATGACATTATATGTACGTCCTTTTTGCAACACCACTCCAGAGACAAACAGATCAGTAAACAATTTTATTACCAACCGCATCAGCGATCCAACCTACCCAGGCACAGACACCTCAAACAACGAGAGGCTTTTTGTCACACAACAACAACAGGCTTTCGCGGAAGGAACAGTATTGCAGGCCAATCCTGGAGGGATACTAACCTCTGACGTTGCTGCAGAAGTACTAAAAACTTCAGGCAACTACTACCTGATGCATTTTGCCAACAGTGCGCTCTCCGACAATGAAGCCGCCGGAATACACACACACCCTTATGGGGATCCAGAATCAAACAAAGAAATAAACCGCCGCCTTGTCATCTTTCCGACTTTTGATGCAACCGCAGAAGTAGGGGCAGGATCAGGTTTCTTTATTTTATCAAAAGAACCCATCACTACAAAAGATACACTTGGCAAGCCATTTACTATCACAGACGATGAAGCGACATTGTATGTCTATGAAGTCCCTAACGGCCTTGCCGTTGAAGTTTCGATTGAAAAAGGCACAACGCACCAGTTTATTCACTATGATTCAAGGAAGACTCTACCAAACAGTAGCCAACCACCTTCCGTTGTGGCGACCTCCTACCATCCTTTTGAATATAAAGAATTGCAACAACTGAAGAACGAACAAGGCACAATGGCCGGTCAAACAACATTTGTTGAAGGAGCAGAAGCCACCGATAATCCTTCTGTCGATGGAATCATCCTCATTACAGAAAGAATACACGCCATTCATGCAGCTCAATCCCGAATATAATCCCCACCTTGACACCCCTCTCCCCTCCCCCTACCCTCCTTTCACCGTGGGGAGCCTTCGGGCTGAGAGGCGGCGCTAACCCCAGCACCGCGACCCATTGAACTTGATCCGGCTCATCCCGGCGAAAGGACGGCATTGGTGAAGCGAATAGTGCGCGAAGGGGCGTTGACGGGCGCGGGGCTGATTGCCCTGTGGTGGGTGATTGTCGCCGTGTTTAGCCCGCCGCCGTACCTGTTGCCCACGCCGGGACGGGTGCTGGAGGCCCTTATTAAAGAGCACACACTGCTCGCCCATCATGCGTTAGCCACCGTGGCCGTGATGGTCGCCACTCTGCTGCTGTCCGCTAGCCTCGGCCTGATCATAGGAGGATTGTTGTATTATTCCAAAGGCGTGCGGCGGGTGGTGCTCGGACCGCTGCTGGTGATGCAGGTCATGCCGTTGTTTGCGCTGGCACCGCTGCTGGTGCTGTGGCTGGGGTATGGCGCGCCCAGCAAGATCGCCTGCGCCGTTCTTATTACCTGTTTTCCTCTAATTTTAGGGACGTGGGAGGGACTGCGCCAGGTGCCCCAGCCCTATGTGGATTTTGCCGCCAGTGTCAACACGCCCTTCTGGCCGTTGTGGGGGCGGGTGTTACTGCCCGCCGCCCTGCCGGTTTTAACCCCTGCGTTAAAAATGGCGGCGGTGTTTGCGCCGCTAGGGGCTGTGCTGGGGGAATGGGTCGGATCGAGTGAGGGGCTGGGCTACCTCATGCTCCAGGCCAACGGGAGGTTACGCACCGATATGATGTTTGCCGCCCTGGCCTGCCTGTCGCTGGTAAGTCTTAGCCTGTACGCCGCTGTCAGCATGACGTTACATACCTTACGCCGCCACACCCCTGACACCCGTCTATTATAATAGGAGATGTACTATGTTAAAAAAACTTCTACTCGCGATGTTCTGCCTCACCAGCACCCCCAGCCTAGCCGCCGATAAACTCACCGTGATGCTGGACTGGTTCGTCAATCCGGATCACGCGCCGTTAGTAATTGCAAAAGAAAAGGGGTTCTTTGCTCAGCAAGGTCTCGACGTCACCCTACAGCAGCCCGGCGATCCCAACGATCCGCCCAAGCTGGCCGCCGCCGGTAAGGTAGATATTGCTCTGGGATATCAACCGCAACTCCACCTTCAAGTGGCCGAGGGACTTCCCCTGCGCCGCATCGGCACCCTGATTGGCCAGCCTCTGAACACCCTACTGGTCTTAGAGGATAGCGGTATTACCTCCCCGGCACAACTAAAGGGCAAAAAGATTGGCTATTCTGTCGGCGGGGTGGAGGAAGCCCTGCTGTCCGCCATCTTGGAAAAACACGGCCTGACCTTAAAAGATGTTCAGCTCATCAACGTCAATTTTTCTCTCTCCCCGGCTCTGTTGTCCGGGCAAGTGGACGCAGTGATTGGAGCCTACCGAAATTTTGAGCTGCACCAGCTTGCCAAAGAAGGCCGCCGTGGCCGAGCTTTTTTGGTCGAAAACGAAGGGGTACCCGCTTATGATGAGCTCATCTTTTTAACCCGAACGGATAAAAGCAATGACCCGCGCCTGCCCCGCTTCTTCAAGGCATTGGAGCAAGCCCTGACCGCTATTCGCACCGACCCAAAAGGCACAATGGAAACATTCTTCACCGCCTACCCCGAAACCAACGATGCCATTAACCGCGCCGCGTGGAAAGACACCCTGCCAACCTTTGCGGCGGATATGCGCACGCTGCACAAAAAACGGTATGAGGAATTCAGCCAGTTCCTAGCCGCACGAAAACTTATCCCAGCCCCGCAAAAAGCCAACGATGTGGCCGCAGGGGAACGCTAAGCCGCCTTACCCTTCGTTGCAGCAGTACCATGATCATCAGGGCTTGTGGCACCTTCCAGAAGGTTTAAATCCTTATGAAATGTCTCTTGCAACCGCCAAGCCGCGACCGCCGCTAAAGCAAACACGACCACACCCACCACCGTGGCAGCCTCCAACATCCCAATGTCATGGCGCAATGCCCCGAACGCCAAGGTCATGGGCACCACCGCTCCCCGAACAAAATTCGGCACCGTCGTCGCCGCCGTAGCCCGGAAGTTTACGCCAAACTGCTCCGACGCATTGATGGTAAGAAGCGACCAATACCCTGCGCCAACACCAAGAAATACCAGCATGGCATAAAACTGAGCGACGCTGGCTCCGCTAAACTGGCTGTACACCACAACACCCACCGCCAGTAACGCCATGTACACAAAGATAGCCTGACGACGGCTTTTCAGTGCCTGACTTAACAACCCACTGGTAATCCCACCGATAGACATCCCAATATACATATACATGATAGCTTTACCGGCACTGATAGCACCCTCAATGTTCAGGGCTTTGGCAAACTCCGGCGCAAAATAGGCCAGCAGCCCAATGCTGAACCAGATAGGAACACCAATAAGCACACACGCCAGATATTTGCCAAACAACCGACGGCTGGAGAGGATGGCAAGAAAACTGCCGTGGGCGACTTTATCCGCCTTATGGCTTTTGAACATTTCTGACTCATGCAAGGTAAAGCGGAAGCACATCACCACCAGACCCATCACCCCACCAATAATATAAGCAGTGCGCCAGTCCACAAAATTTACAATCACTTCAGCAAGCACCGCGCCCAACACGCCCACGGCAGCAATAAACGCACCACCAAGGCCGCGAATGTTTTTCGGCATGGACTCTAACGCAAGGGTCACGCCCGCGCCCAATTCCCCTGCCAAGCCAATACCGCCAATAAAACGCCACAGCATATATTCATCAACACTGCTGATAAACCCGGTCATAATATTGGCACTCGAGTACATCAAAATCGAACCAATAAGCACTTTCACTCGGCCAAATTTATCCCCCACCGCGCCCCACAGCAAGCCACCCAGCAGCATCCCAATCATCTGGGCATTCAAAATATCAATGCCGCTAGTAATAATCTGTTCCTCATTCAGGCCCAAGTCCCGCAAGCTCTGCACCCGGACGATGCCAAAAATAATAAGATCAAAAATATCAACAAGGTATCCAAGGGCGGCAATGGCCACCACGCGGCGGTAGGCAGTAGGGCTTACAGCAACAGCAGACATAGAGCAGTCTATCCTTTCGTGGAGTCGTCCTTGTAACATCATCACCCTCTGGTGCAACTGATTATTTCCTATCCTGTGATGCCTGTGCTATAGGGGGCTGTGCCTGCTGATTTTACCACTGCTGCCGCCCGTCTGTCCGAGATTGGTAGCGTCTTATACGCCCGCGGCCTTGTACCGGCCACCGCTGGCAATTTTTCTATCCGTATGGCCGATGGCACACTGGCCATCACGGCGTCGGGGGTAGATAAGGGCTTTTTAAAGCAAGAAAATATTCTGCACCTCAGCCCTACAGGCGTCCCATTGTCGCCCCTGCCCCATGGCGTCAAGCGCTCGGCGGAAACATTGCTGCACACCCGACTTTACGCCGATACCCCCGAGATTGGCTGCATCCTCCACACCCATAGCCGCCCAGCGGTGGTTTTGTCGCGTTTCCTGCGCCGCCGCGGGCAAGACACCCTTATCCTCACCGATCATGAGCTGCTGAAAGCCTTTGCCGGCATCGTTAATCACGAAACCCCGGTGGCGTTGCCCCTGCTGGACAACAGCCAGGACATGGAGCTTCTCAGTGCCGAGGCCTCGGCTCGCCTTGCCGCCCTCGAAACCCCAGCGGTGGGCTATATCATTGCCGGGCATGGCCTGTACACTTGGGGCGCAGACGCCCGCGCCGCCTTTATCGCTGTGGAAGCCATTGAATTTTTACTGAAAGCTGAACTGGAAACCCGCTTGCTGGAGATGTCATGAGCACCACCCTCACCCAATTTGACGCTGGCACAGGGCGGCAAACCGCCCGCTACCACGAACGATCTGCTATTACCCAAGTATTGCATGGCCTTGGCATTCGCTTTGAGCATTGGCAGACCCCCGTCACTTTGACCGCCGCTGCCGATGATGAGGCTATTTTAACCGCCTACCGCCCGGCCATCGAACGCCTTCAGGCCGAGGGCGGCTACCAGACCGTGGATTGCATTCATATACACCCGCAACACCCGCAAAAAGCCGAACTGCGGGCAAAATTCCTCAATGAGCACACCCACAGCGAGGACGAAGTGCGCTTTTTCGTCTCCGGCGATGCGGTGTTCTACCTGCATCTGGGCGAGGATGTGTACGCGGTTCACTGCCATGCTGGTGATCTTATTTCCGTCCCAGCCAACACCCCCCACTGGTTCGACATGGGGGAACAGCCCGCCTTCACCGCCATTCGTTTTTTTAACAATACGGAGGGCTGGGTGGCGCGGTTTACGGGAGATGCGGTGGCGGGGCGGATTGTAAAGTATGAGGGAATTGCCTAATGGCAGAAAAAGATCGTTGTCAGGATCGTGTGTTCTGCTGTTGAACAATACACGCTTCTGCCCTCTTTATAATTTCATCAGCTAATGCGCGTATAGATTCCCCCCAACGACAAAACACCTTATACGCTATTTCCCCTTGATAATGAGTTACATCCGGACGAACTTCTAAGTTATAAAGCGGATAGAGATGCTCACCCATCCGTAAAAACGGGAATTCTTTTGCAATTTTTTGAATAGCATTTACTGCTTGTTGAAATTTAAACTGCTTAGGATCATAAACACCGCTTTTCAACACTTCAGGATTTTCTACCCGGGTGCGCGGCCAGATAAGCTTTTGAAAAAAAAGCCCCGCCGCCAGCGCTGCTGCTTTATCGCATGAATCCAATTTATTAATTTCTATGTTTTCAGGAACCAATACTAGAATCGGCACGGATTGCCCTGTAGGTAGATACGGCACAGCCTTCATACCCAAATCCTGAATATATTTCTGGGTATGGCTCTCACCCTCTATAGACTCAAGTTGTTGACCCAAAACTGGATCAACGGCACCCGGCACCACCCTTAGTTTCTGCTGTTCTGACGAAGCAATAACGCTAATCAACGGCCCGGGTAACAGGCCACTCGCCAGAACCGCCTTCAATACCTTTTTATCCAGCGCACCCTTATCCTCAAGAGCCCTTTCATCAAGCTTCACTTCAGGATTACGTTCCTTTTCAATGCGGATATAATCCCACATGCTACGGAAAAAAGTTGAGAAATTGACCCCGCAACCTTTGTGAATCTGCGTACCATACTCATAGGTAATAGTGAAGGTCATGCAATCCATCACAGGAATGGAGATTGCAGGATTATCCTTATTATCCTTATTATCCAACGAACAAAAAACAATTTGATGACCATATTCAACCTTCACTTTACCCTGCAAATGCTCCGGCAAAAGTTTTTGAAAAGAAGCGTTTACCTCCTGGTTCAGGTGCGTCACAGTTTCTTCACGAATCGCATCTTCAGAACGAGGGTCGCCATGCAATTTCTTCATCTGCGGCCCAAAGAGAAGAAGATTCAATATATTGGTTGTCCATCGCACCCCACCAGGCTGGGTAAACATATCCTTTAATTCCGGTGGGATGCCCACAATAAGATCGCCTGCCACATCCCGCAACTTGCTGGCTATTTTCGCGTAATTCCCATAAGGATCAATCTTTGATAATGGTGTCTCTTGTTTCCAAAAATGCATTTCTCACACATCCTATTCTTGAGCGTAAACATACAATATTTAAAGAAGATTAAAGCTCAACAATATCCCATTTGACGCCTCTCCCCCCAGCCTCTACACCTCCCCCATGTTCACGCGGCTGTCCATTCCTGAGGTCATTTTGATCACCCCCAACCGCTTTGGCGACGCACGGGGTTGGTTCAGTGAAGTCTATAGCACCACCTTGTTTCAACAAAACGGCGTCGCCGACGTTTTTATTCAGGATAACCAATCTTTTTCGGCTACACCCGGCACCCTGCGGGGCCTGCATTTCCAGCACCCACCTTATGCCCAGGCCAAGCTGGTGCGCGTCGTCCGGGGCGCCGTCCTCGACGTCGCCGTGGATATCCGCCGCGGCTCCCCCACCTTTGGCCAATACGTTGCCGCCGAACTCAGCGCTGAAAAAGGCGAGCAGCTCTATGTCCCCGCCGGGTTTGCCCACGGCTTTATCACCCGCACCCCGGACACCGAAGTGCTGTACAAGGTCAGTGCCGCCTACGCCCCCAGCGCCGACGCGGGCTACCGCTTTGATGATCCGACGTTTGCCATCGCCTGGGGGGCGGAGGTCTCAACCCTGACCCTGTCGGACAAGGACGCCAAACTGCCCTTTTTAACCGAGCGCGAAACGCCGTTTGTCTATGGCTAAAGTTCTCATCACCGGCGGCAGCGGCCAGGTAGGCCGCGCCCTCCTCGCTAGCTTACCGCAAGGCATCGAGGCCGTTGCCCCATCCCGCAGCGCGTTGGATTTAAGCCGCCCGGAGACGCTGGAACAGGCCGTGCGCGCCATCGCCCCCGACGCCATCCTCCACGCCGGAGCCTACACCGCCGTGGATAAGGCCGAAGACGAACCTAGCCTGTGCTGGACTGTCAATGCCGAAGCCACGGCGGCACTGGCGCGGGCAGCGGCCGCGCTGGATATTCCGCTACTCTATGTCTCGACAGATTATGTATTTTCAGGGACTTCGAGCCGCCCCTACCGTGAAGACGATCCTGTATTACCATTGTCTGTCTATGGGCGCAGCAAGCTAGCCGGGGAATTAGCCGTGCAGAGCCTTTGCCCCAAAGGAATTATTCTGCGCACTAGCTGGGTGTTCAGTTCTGAGGGGGTGAATTTCCCCCTGCGAATGCTGGAACTGGGGCGGAGTCGCCCGCTGCTGCGCATTGTTGCTGACCAGCATGGGGCACCGACCCCGGCGACCAGCGTCGCCGAAACACTTTGGCAATTACTGGAGAATCAGCCGATTTCAGGTATCTATCACTACAGTGGCCAGCCCTACACAACCTGGTATGATTTTGCCGTTGCCACCTTTGCGGCGGCGGCGACCCATGGGTACAAAACGCCCCATGTTGAAGCCATCACTACGGCCGAATACCCAACCAAGACCCAGAGGCCGCTGGACGCACGGCTAGATACAACGAAGATCCAAAGAGTTGGAATCCCTGCGCCGGACTGGCGGGAAGCGTTAGAATCACTTATCAAAAAGACCTTTTGATTCAGGCCGCCGCGGGCACAACCCCAACAAACATGCGGTTTTTGTAGCCGCGGCGAAAGGCAACCACGCCATCGGTGAGGGCAAACAGCGTGTGATCCCGGCCAATGCCGACGTTGGCACCGGGGTGGTAGGTTGTACCGCGCTGACGAACAATGATATTGCCAGCAATAACGGCTTGGCCGCCATAAAGTTTTACGCCAAGGCGACGCCCGGCGGAATCGCGACCGTTACGGGAACTACCGCCTGCTTTTTTCTGTGCCATGATTAAGCCCCTTTAATTCCGGTAATACGCACGGTTGTTAACTGCTGACGATGGCCGTTTTTGCGGCGGTAATTGTGGCGGCGTTTTTTCTTAAACACCAACACTTTATCGCCCTGGCCGTGCTCAATAACTTCGGCCGTGACGGACGCCCCGGCCACTAAAGGCGCGCCGACAGTCACGGAGGTGCCGTTGTGCAAAAGCAGCACTTCCGGAAACACCACGGCCGCACCGACAGCATCGGCCAAGCGGTTGAATGTTAACAAATCGCCCGGGGCAACACGGTGCTGCTTCCCACTGGCATGAATGACGGCGTACATAAAAATCTTCCCGTTTATGCGAGTTGTGCACCTTAACGGCTGTCAGCAATTCGTCAATCAAAAAAACAGTGCAAAAAAACAGTGCTGGCTCTTAGTTACCAGGGCATATCCAATGATTAAGTGCAATATTAATCAATCATCACAAGAGAATATCTATCACCTTCCATTCGACCAGCAATATGATCGAACCAAAATAAATCCGGCACTTGGTGAGTTTTACGCAACGTCTGTTGCCGAAGCCGAAAGTAAAGGTTTCCGGAGAGCATTACGCTATTTCGGAGGCTAATCTTTGATTGCAATAGCATCCCTCACGAAGGGGGATGAAAAACATGAGCGCAAAACATTGGTTTTTCTTATTCACCCCCTTCCTCACCTTCTCCCGCAAGCGGGGAAGAAAGTTAGACCGAGCACTTCAGTGGCTGCTACACCACCCCCACCGTCCGAATCCTTGCCCTCGCATGAATTTCCGCTTGGGACAGCACCGGGGTCATCGGGCGGAAGCGTTCGATCACTGCCCGAACATAGGGACGCAGGGCAGGCGGCGTTACCAACACCGGGGTTTCTCCCTCGGCGGCGTGCTTTTCAAACACTTGGCGGACTTTATTGGCAAACTCCTGCATTTTCGACGGGGCGAGGGCAAGCTGCTTATCATCACCCGTGCCGATGAGGGCATCAGTGAGGGCTTGCTCCCACTCTGGAGATAATGTCACCAAGGATACAATACCCCCCTCTCCCGCGTACATCTCACACAAAGAACGGGTCATCTTTTGGCGCACGTGCTCACCGATCAAGGTGATGTTACGGGTAATAGGCTCAGCCTCGGCGATGCCCTCCAAAATCGTTGGTAGATCGCGTATTGAGACACGTTCTTTAAGTAAATTATGAAGAACTCTTTGCAAGCCACTGATATTCATTTTATCCGGCACCACATCACCCACCAACTTTTTATGCTCTTCCCCCAACTGATCAAGCAGCTTCTGCGTCTCACTATAGGACAGCATTTCGGGCATATTTTCTTTAATTATTTCTGTTAGATGCGTCACCAGCACCGTGCCGGCCTCCACCACGGTATAGCCTTTAAATTCCGCCTCCGTCCGCTGGGCATCGTTAATCCACATGGCGGGCAGGCCAAAGGTCGGCTCCGTCGTCGGCTCCCCGTTCAAGGTCAATGGTTGCCCCTTGGGATCGAGAACCAGCAACTGACCGGGGCGAATACTACCCTCCCCAACTTTAATTTCTTTAATACGAATAACATACTGATTAGGTGGCAGTTGCAGGTTATCCTGAATCCGCACCGAGGGCACAACAAAGCCCATTTCCGCCGCCAGTTGCCGCCGCAGGGTTTTAATTTGATCCGGCAGTTTCATGCCCCGCTCGCCGTTCACCAGTGGCAGCAAGCCATAACCAAGCTCCAACCGCATGGCATCAATTTGCAAAACTTTATTAATAGGCTCTTCCGCTGGGCTGGCCGCAGCACCGCTAGCGGACGCCCCCTCCGCGCCAGGGGCACTAGGTGCCCCGGGGGCGGCAGGTTTTTTCGCCGCCTGCTTCGCTTCATTCTGAATCCCAGCCAAATAATAGGCCATACCTCCAGTCAATCCACTGAAAAACAAAAACACCAGCGTCGGAATCCCCGGCATAAAGGCAAACCCGCCCATCATGGCCGAGGCTAGACCCATGGCCGACGGAAACGCTGATAACTGAGCAAAAACAGCTTTATCAGAAGACCCACGCACCCCGGATTTAGTCACCAACAAACCCGACGCTACCGAAATAATCAACGCCGGAATCTGGGTCACCAGCCCATCCCCGATAGTCAAGAAGGTATAGCTATGCGCCGCTTGCGCCAGAGAAACACCCATGAAAACAGTGCCAATAATAATCCCGCCCACCACATTGATGAACGTGATGAGCAACCCTGCAATAGCATCGCCGCGGACAAATTTCGCCGCCCCATCCATGGAGCCATAAAAAGATGCTTCTTCTTCAAGGGCTTTACGCCGAGCCTTAGCCTCCACATCGTTAATAATGCCCGCCGCCAAATCAGCGTCGATGGCCATTTGTTTGCCAGGCATCGCATCCAACGTAAACCGCGCCGAGACTTCAGCGATACGCCCAGAACCCTTTGTTATAACGATAAAGTTTATAATAAGCAAAATGGCAAAAACAATAATACCAATAACGGTATTGCCCTGCATCAAGAAATTCCCGAACGCCTCAATAATATGCCCGGCGGCGTGGGTGCCGTTGTGGCCTTCCGATAAAATCAGGCGGGTAGAAGCAACATTCAGAGCCAGACGAAAAATCGTGCTGATGAGCAAAATCTGCGGGAAGCTGTTAAAATCCGTTGGCTTTTCCATAAACAGCGACAGCATCATAATAAGCACGGCTAGGGTCAATGAACACGCCAACCCAATATCAAGCAGCCACGCCGGCAACGGCAAAATCAGCATCGCCAACATCAACATCAACCCGCCCGCAAAGATCGTATCCCCGCGCAAGAAGCTGCGCGGATTAAAGACTTTTGCGGCAGGAGCAGGAAGAGCTTGCGCCATAGATGCTTATGCTGTCGGCGGGAAAAGTGAATTTATAGTTAACCCATACCCACACTGGTTCTTCGCCGTTGCTTTTTTCTCAGCAATCGCCGATAGGTAGTAAAATGCTACGCTTGTTGAGTCTTTTTGTTTTTTTATTAACCCTTGCCGCCTGCGGTACTCGGGGCGGAGTAAAAATGCCCGATGATGCCCAACCGGGGTATCCCCGCGCGTATCCCAACCCGAACGCTCGATAAAAATGAATCCTTCATTTTCTTATCATAACAGTGTTCTTCATGCTGAAAAGGTGTCGGTGCAAGCACTGGCCGATGCCGTGGGCACACCATTGTATTGCTATAGTCAACACGCGCTGGAGACGAACTATCGCGCCGCTGCTGCCGCCTTTGCCGATCGAGACGTTCGCCTTTGCTTTGCTATGAAATCAAATTGTAATCCCGCTATTTTATCATTATTTGCGGGTCTTGGTGCAGGAGCCGATGTTGTGTCCGGCGGCGAATTGTTTTTTGCCCGCAAGGCTGGCATTGCCCCGGATCGTATTGTCTTTTCAGGGGTTGGTAAAACCAAAGCCGAGCTGGCCAGTGCCTTACATGAGGGTATTTTTCAACTAAACATTGAATCCGAAAGTGAGTTACGCCTACTCAGTGCCGTTGCCACCGAGCTGAATACCAGTGCCAATATAGCCCTGCGCGTCAATCCCGACGTGGATGCCAGAACACACGCAAAAATCACCACTGGCAAGTACAGTAGCAAATTCGGGATTGCCTTTGAGGAAGTCCCCCACCTATTGGCCTTGGCCGCCAATTTGCCCGGCATCAGGCCTCAGGGATTAGCGGTGCATATTGGCTCGCAACTCACCCGGTTGGAGCCGTTTGCCGACGCTTTTGCCAAAGTCGCCCGATTATTTGCCGATTTGCGTGGTGCCGGGTATCCCCTGACCCACCTTGATCTCGGCGGCGGTCTTGGCATTACTTACCAAGACGAGGTAATTCCCGATATTCAAGAATACGCAGCAATGATTAAGCGTATCACCGATCCTTTGGGTGTTAGTTTGATTTTGGAGCCTGGCCGCTGGCTCACGGGTACCACCGGGATTTTAGTAACGGAAGTACTCCATCTCAAAACCACGCCCGAACGAGAATTTGTCATTATTGATGCCGGGATGAACGATTTTAAACGCACCGCCCTCTACGATGCCCGGCACCGCATTCGCCCCGTGCAAGAAGCTTCAGCAAACCCCCAGCATCGCTATGATATCGTCGGCCCGGTATGTGAAAGTACTGATGTATTTGCCAAAAATCTTGAGATGGCCGAAGTAGCCCAAGGGGATCGGCTGGTGATCTTGGACGTAGGAGCCTACGGTTCTGTCATGGGCAGTACCTATAACATCCGCCTGCCCGCACCGGAAATCTTGGTGTGCGGAAATAACTGGCGGGTTATTCGCCCACGGCCAACGTATCAGAATTTGTGGGATGCGTATGGGGCATAAAAGAATGATGTCGCGCTAACAAACGGCCGTTGCACTCCTCCCTCTGCCCCGGCATACTCAAAAAGTTATGCAAACACCTTACAAAGGCATCATCCTCGCCGGCGGTTCAGGCACCAGACTTTACCCCATCACCATGGGCGTTTCAAAGCAGCTGCTCCCCATCTACGACAAGCCCATGGTGTATTACCCCCTGTCCACCCTGATGTTGGCAGGGATACAGGATATCTTGATCATCACCACCCCGGACGATCAACCGGCTTTCCGTCGCCTTCTTGGTACCGGGGAGCGGTTTGGTGTCCGCTTTTCCTACGTTGCACAGCCGTCGCCTGATGGCCTGGCGCAAGCATTCCTCTTAGGCGAAGAATTTCTCAGCGGTGCCCCGGCCAGCTTGGTATTGGGGGACAATATTTTCTACAGCGAGGGCCTTACCGGTCGGCTGTATGCCGCCACGCGACGCGCCCAGAAGGGAGCTACTGTATTCGGCTCCTACGTCAGTGACCCCGAACGCTTTGGCGTTCTTGGCTTTGATAACGACGGCCGTGCAATTTCCATCGAAGAAAAACCCAAAAATCCAGCCTCAAATTTTGCCGTCACAGGGCTTTACTTTTATGATCACACCGTCGTGGACAAAGCACGGCAACTAAAACCATCATCGCGGGGGGAGCTGGAGATAACCGATCTCAACCGTCTCTATTTAGAGGAAAAAACCCTATACGTTGAACGTATGGGGCGCGGCTTCGCATGGTTTGATACCGGCACATTCGAAAGTTTACTGGAAGCACAACATTTCGTGCAAACCATGCAAAAACAAATGGGACGGGCGATTGCGTGCCTTGAAGAAATCGCTTGGCGTCAAGGATGGATCGACGACAGCCAACTCAAAGAAACGGCCAAAATATATAGCAAAAACAGCTATGGAGCCTACTTAAATAGACTCCTCAACGACAGGGATCCACTACACCGCCTCGGATAGCGGAGCTACTTGGGGCACGGAAACTTTCTTTGTTGCTAGCTTGGCATCTTCATCCACGTCACGCAATACGTAGCCACGCCCCCATACGGTCTCAATATATTTTGCATTTCCAGTAGCAAGGGCGAGCTTTTTACGAAGCTTGCAGATGAACACATCCACAATCTTAAGCTCTGGCTCATCCAACCCACCATAAAGGTGATTCAAGAACATTTCCTTGGTAATCGTCACACCTTTACGCAGCGATAACAACTCAATAATCGCATATTCTTTATTCGACAACGGCAGAATTTTTTCATCCACATAAGCAGTCTGGGTCTGTAAATTGACAGTCAAACGACCTGTTTGAATTGTTGGCTGCGAATGTCCCTTACTGCGCCGAACGATAGCGTTAATACGCGCCAGAAGCTCTGCCCTATCAAACGGCTTACTGATAAAATCATCGGCTCCAAAACCAAGACCCTTTACTTTATCGCTGGGCTGAGCCAACCCGGACAGAATCAAAACAGGGGTATTCACTTTCGCCTGACGGAACCGCTTGAGGACATCATATCCATCCATATCCGGCAACCCCAAATCGAGCACAATAGCATCGTAATCATAAATTTTGCCGATTTCGAGCCCCTCTTCGCCCAGATCAGCCACATCAACGACCATCCCCTCGGATTTGAGCATTAACTCAATGGCCTTGGAAACAGAGCTATCATCCTCAATCAACAAGATACGCATGGAAGAATCTCCTTATTTTTTATGGTTAACGATAATTTCCGGCAACCTTTGATGCGATAGTCCTAAAAAAGTATTAACAGTACTAAAAAAATCTTCAATGACTAAAAACATCATTCTCAAAAGATTGCCCCCATCCCAACAAATCCAATCGTACCCGAGTAGGTAAAAAGGCAAAGCATTCGTGCGCCAACTCCAATCGTCCCTCACGCGTCAACCGTTTGACAAGCTCATCCCTCAACGCGTGTAAATAAAGAACGTCAGAAGCAGCGTATTGTAATTGCTCATTATTAAGACTTGGAGCCCCCCAATCAGAGCTTTGTTGCTGCTTCGATAAATCAATACCGCAAATTTCTTTCACTAACTCTTTCAGACCATGCCGATCGGAAAATGTACGTATCAAGCGCGATGCAATTTTCGTACAAAATACCGGCATTGTTATGACGCCCAAATATTGCAAAAATGCCGCCACATCGAACCGGGCATAATGAAAAATTTTTGTCACCGCCGGGTTCACCAGCAACGCCCGTAAATTCGGTGCATCAAAATTACCATTGGCAAAGCGTACTAAATGCGCTGTGCCGTCACCACTGGAAAGCTGCACCAAGCACAGCCTATCCCTTTGCAAATTAAGACCCATAGTCTCACTATCCACCCCCACCGCCGCCCCCCATACTAAACCAGCGGGCAGATCATTTTCATGCAAGTGAACAACGTGGCGGGAAGCAGAAACCATAAAAATATAGATGATATGTAAGCCGCGCACCATCAAAGGTCAAAAGAAAAAACTAAAGAAAAACTATCCAATAAAGTGTCCATACAGTAAAAATTCTTTGTTTCCTTCTTGCCCAGTAATGGGGCTTGCTATCACCCCGTCCACCTGCCAACCCGGTTGTGCCGCCAGCCAAGCCGCCACATTATCGACCGCTCCCTGCTGTACAACCGCATCCCGAACAATCCCTCCTTTTTCAATAAACTCCGGCGCGACTTCAAATTGTGGCTTTACAAGGGCAATTAACCACCCCCCAGGCCGCACAAACCCCAGCGGCACCTCTAAGACTTTAGAAAGACTGATAAAACTCGCATCACATACCACCGCGTCTACCGATTCTGAGAGATGCTCTATCGTCAAATGCCGGGCATTACAGCGATCAAGAACAACCACCCGCGCATCCTGACGCAACGCCCATGCCAGCTGACCATAACCAACATCCACGGCATATACTTTCACCGCGCCAGCATGAAGCAGTACCTCCGTAAATCCGCCCGTTGACGCACCAATATCAAGACACACCGCCCCAGTCACCTTTGGCGCAAAAAATTCAATCCCCTTCAATAACTTATAAGCACCGCGAGACACCCACACCCGCTCTCCCGCCCCCGCCTTGAGGCGCACCACGGCGTTTTGAGACACTTTAACTCCCGCCTTGGTCACCGGGCGATCATCCACCAACACCATGCCGCGTAGAATCAACCCGTGGGCTGCTTCCGGAGTACTAACAAGCCCTAAAGCAAGCAATCGTTCATCAAGACGAGACATAAGGAAGAAAATTATACGCCCCCAACCGTTCCGTCCATAGTCCATAGTTCTTGACACCATCACTGGCCGTGCTTGAATAATGTCATGCGCTTCTTTTTTCTTGCATTGCTTTTTACAGGATTGTCCGGAGCGGCCTTTGCCCTCGACGATAATCCCACATTGCACGTCATTGATGGTGATGGGCGATTACGCCCCGCCCCGGATGGAAGTCACCGCGCCCCCGGCGGTATTGTAGTGGAAACTCGGGACGGACGGATTCAACGCTAGCCCTATCGCTCAAGAGCAACTTGATTTATCCGGCAACCTTGCCTAGGGTGCGCCGCCTGCGGGTGTAGTTCAATGGTAGAACAGCAGCTTCCCATGCTGCCAGTGAGGGTTCGATTCCCTTCACCCGCTCCAGTGTTTACGGTTTTTATTTAGGCCGATTGGGATCTGTAAACTTAAACAAATCGTTGTTCACCTTTTTATTGAGCGCAACATTGTTCAGCCGCACCGTCACCAGGGTACCGTTTTGATCAAAGAAATACCAGCCGTGCAATTCGAGTTTTTCTTTATCAAAAATAAATGTACAGGCTGCCTTGCCCGGACGACTCGTCAGCACATAGATATCATTGTTGCCCTCATAGAACGTGAACTTCAAATCTTTTTGTTCTAAAGAAATAGAAGGCCGCAGCAAAAAAGCCACCGGAACATCTTCTTCACTTATATAAGTAACCTGTTTTAAATCAACATCATAGTAAACAAAATGCTCACCAGTTCCAATAAACAGCCAGCGGGGCGGCGGCATATATGCCAGACGCAATCGATTCGGACGTGCCAATGTTAGCTGACCCTGTAGAATATCACCGCCGCCGCTCTGTTCAAAATCTGCAGTGAGCATATGTACCGTATTAAGTTTTTTTTCAAGGCGATCCCGCCATACTGCTGCTTCAGAAGGGGAAAGAGGCTCTACAACTTCATGGGCAGGCAACGGAAGATTTTCCTGCGCCTGTGCATTCGCCGCTATTAAAAAAACCATCATCAGCATAACGAGTTTCACGAAGGTATCGCCTCAAGAGTTTCTTGAATCAACGTAGTAATTTGCTTTAAGCTAAACGGCTTGCTGATAAACCCAATCTGCTCTTGATTATTGAGCTGAGCACGCAAACTCTCCTCCGCATATCCCGACATACACACCACGGGTAATTCAGGATTAATATCCCGCGCTAACCGCAACAATGTTACACCATCCATTTCCGGCATCATAACATCTGTCAGTAAAAGAGATATAGCTTGGCCACTTTTAATAATCTCCAAAGCTTCTCCACCATGGCGCGCTTCCAATACTGTGTAACCCTTATTGCGCAAGGCGCGGCTCGTAAACGTTCGTACTGCATCTTCATCCTCAGCCAAAAGAATAACTCGCCCTTTAGACACCTGCGGTTTTGGGGTTTCTGGAAGAACCATACTTGTTTTTAACGAGGGCGCCTCAGCAGGTAATTCGTTACCCTTATACAAAGGGATTAGCAACGTAAAGGTCGTGCCAATATCAACACTGGTATCCACAAACACATACCCACCCGTTTGCCGCATAATTCCCAGAACTGTTGATAGCCCAAGACCGGTACCTTCTCCTAATTTTTTAGTTGTAAAAAATGGATCAAAAATACGCGTCAATACCTCTGCGGGAATACCGCTACCATTATCGGTCACACGAATCCGAAGATAATCACCAGGCATAACCATCTCATCGCGCAACGTAAACGCCAATGGAACATTGTAATTATCCGTGCGTATCCGCACCGTTCCATTGCCGCGGATAGCATCACGAGCATTAATGGCAAGATTTATAATAACTTGTTCCAACTGTGTTTTATCAACCTTAATAAGTCCAATGCCTCGAGCATTTTCTACTTTCAGATTAACCTTCTCTCCCAAAAGTCGCTCTAAAAGATTGCTCAACTCCACAAGAACTTCGGCGATATTGAGCACCTTAGGGGTTAACTTTTGTTGTCTTGAAAAAGCCAGCAGTTGCCGCACTAATCCCGCAGCGCGCCCCGCATTTTGATGAATTTCAAAAATATCGTGGTAAGAGGGATCGGTTGGCTGATGGCGCTGCAACAACAATTCACAAAAACCGCTAATCGCAGTTAGAACATTATTAAAGTCATGAGCAATTCCACCGGCTAGTTGCCCAATAGCCTGCATTTTCTGCGATTGCGAAAACTGAGCTTCAAGATTTTTTCTTCCTGTAATATCAATAATATAAATAACAAATCGTTCTTCCCCGTCGGGTGCCTCCGGAACGTGCCCTAGGTATAAAGTAATGGTTCTATCCCCACCCAACAACGGTATTTCAAGAGCAGGTGCGTGCCCATATTGACGAGCCACCGACAACTGAGACCGGATCAGATTACCATCCGTCTCACTCAATAAAGACCAAAAATTCTCGCCCGCAAGAAATTTTGAAAAAACATTATTTTCTGCAATCAGAACGCCATTATTAGTCATAGCAGCAATACCAATTGGGGCTTCACGAAAATAATATTCAAACAACAATTGCGCGCGCAGGGCACGACGATAAGTTTCTTCCCGATGCGCCGCTTTTTCAGCAGCTTCAGTTTTTTCTTTATAAAGAGCATTACGCCACAACCAAAACAACAACCAAAAACATCCGATAAACAATACACTCAACATTGCATAAATGTCTGCTGCAATAAAAGGTATTAACGCACCAGCCGCTAAAATACCCGCAAATACAGCACCAACCGCCGCCAAAACACGCAGCAGCAAAAGACGAATAGTGCTAGATAACGGCGTCATCGCGGCGACCGCCGATTCAGGCGTTGTTTTAAACGAAATACATAGCGGATCACTTCAGCCACTGCTTTGTAATGCTGGAAAGGAATCTCTTCGTCAACATCGCATGCAGCATATAATGCCCTCGCCAATGGTGGATTTTCAACGATAGGAATTTGATGCTTATTAGCAACCTCACGAATTTTTGCAGCCAGAAAATCCACCCCTTTAGCAAGAACAATAGGGGCACCCGCTTGACCACGCTGATATTTTAAAGCAACTGCATAGTGCGTTGGGTTCGTCACCACCACTGTTGCCTCGGGTACTTTACTCAGATTTTGTTTTTTAGCCATTTGACGACGTTGTTGCTTTAACTTGGCTTTGATATGCGGATCGCCTTCGCTTTCCTTGTATTCTTCCTTCAGTTCATGGCGGCTCATTCGCATTTTATTAATAAAGTCAAAACGCTGGAATAAATAGTCTAAAGCCGCAATAAGAAACAATACCGCTAAAACACCCGTGCTGGTTTTAGCAATCAACGCCTGCAACACATCCAAAATCCCCCGCATGGTCAAAGACGTCCACTGATCCATGCCGTCCACAGCGGGACGAATCATAAAAAACGCGACCCCAGCTACAATAGTCAATTTTGCAATCCCCTTCAAAAACTCCACAACAGATTTTCTTGAAAACAAACGCTTTAGTCCCGCTAGGGGCGAGATTTTCGATAGCTTTGGCGCAAGACTGGCCGCGCTCCACAAAAAACCATGCTGGACAACATTGCCCGCCATACTGACCAAGGCCATAACAATTCCAATCACCCCAATTAACAAAAGCACCTTTAAGGCGATATGCACCACCACGGTACTGACCGTATGCAAATCATCCACATGAAAGTCATCCGTATTGCTGATAAACGGAGCCAACGCCTCCACCAACCCGCGCCCCATCTGGGGGAACACATACGCCGCCAGCACCGCGCCAGTGAACAGGACAATCCAGCTGGAGACTTCCTTCGAGCTTACAACCTGCCCCTCCTCCCGCGCTTTTTCAAGCTTTCGCTGGGAAGGTTCTTCGGTTTTCTGGGAATCGTCGGAATCGTCGGCCATACGCGTGAGTTAAAGTGTGCGCCGGGGAGGGTTAATAAAGGGCTAACAGGGGGCAAATCCCCTGGCCGCCGGCGAAATTTTAAGAAGCACTACTGACTCTTGGTGCTGTCAGCGGCTCTTCCAACGGCAGCCCGCGCACGACTCGCTACAACCCTTCTTCAAGAATTAGAGAGACTTGCCGATCATCACAATCCAGTGCCTGCCCCGCATCAATCTCGGTGAGACCAAGGCAACAGCATTATAAATATATTATTAATCATACAAGTGCTCTATCAGAAAATGCCTTTGCTAAAAAACGCTTTCAAGATCAAAGACACGACGCCCGCAAGAACCGCACCGATCATCCACTTGAGCACCAGCAGGTCAGCCTCAACCTTCGTAAAACGCGAATCATAATCCGCGATGGCCTTGGCGGCGGCACGGGCTTTTACTTCACTAGCACCCGCTTCCATCAGAGCATCGTACACTTCTATAAGAACAGCTGACATGAAACCTCATCCTCTGAGAGAGATTGTAACAGACTTAAACAATATTGAAAATAATCTTCTTTTCATGTGTTTCATGAAGCCCGTGGGCGTTGTTCAAAAAACCCCGCTACCCCTCTGCGCTCTCCTGATGCGGCGGTACCGACGAGATACCATCGGATGCCCCGGCTCGCTGCGCCAACCGGCGGCTTTCTTTTTTCAGTGGCCTGCCCACAGGACATACGTTCTGAAGGTAGCCATTGAGCGTGTTGACCAGATTTTCACGCACTAGGCTGTAGTGAATGAATTGCCCCTTGCGCTCGCTGCGAATAAGTCCTGCATTTTCAAGGATACTGAGATGCTTGGACAAGGACGGCTTGGAGATGTCAAACCGCTGCGCAAGTTGCCCAGCCGTCAGGGTTGCCTCACTGAGATACGCAAGGATATTGCGACGCGGCACCGAAGCCAAGGCTTCAAAAATCTTATCCAGTTGCATGGGTGCTCCTGTTCAATAGTGCATTATTTAGCTACTTGACTAAATAAGAAAACACTGGTATTTTGTCTATAAGCTAACTATGCAACATTTCGAGGCAAAAAGCAATCCCTATGTCCAGCACCCCCGCAACACAGATTCTTTATGACGGCGACTGCCCCATTTGCCAGCAAGCGGTATGCTTGCTGGACACCACAGGAAAGCCGTTCGTTACCATCAATGCGCGTGAGCCAAGCGCCCTGCGGGAGGAGGCCACCGCCGCTAAGGTTAACCTAGACCAGGGCTTTATGATCAAGCACAAAGGGCAGCTCTATGCCGGTGCAGCGGCGGCACATTTGCTCACCACGCTGGTGCCAGCACACGGATGGCGCAACCGCGTAACACGGTTTTTGTTTGCCACGCCCCAACGCACCCGCATCACCTATTCCTTATGCCGCTGGGCACGGCGGATAGCACTAGCGGTACGCGGCAAAACATTGATTCGTAATATCCAGACAAACGAAAAATGCCCATGACACGAAAACACAGCATCGATGAACCAAGATTCACGGCCACAGCCAGCACCGATGCGGTCACAGGCCGGGTGATCTGGTCATGGCGGAAATCGGTATGGGTAGGCGGCATGTATGCCCTGAGCCTCATCGGCGGATTCTATACTTTCTCCTTGGAAGCATTGCTGGTTTTCATACTATCTACAGCAACGGTTCTGTGTTTCGGACATTCACTGGGCATGCATCGCCGCCTGATTCACAACAGTTTCAAGTGCCCGCTCTGGCTGGAGTATATTTTGGTATATTCAGGCACCCTTGTGGGGCTTGGCGGGCCATTTACAATGATCTACACACACGACCTGCGCGACTGGGCACAGCGTCAGCCTGCCTGTCATGATTATTTCGCCCATCGGCAGCCTTTTTGGAAAGACTGGTTCTGGCAATTGCACTGCGATATCCACCTGTTTAACGCACCTGAAGTGCAGTACGAAGAGCGTATCATCAATAACGGATTTTATCATTTCATTGAACGCACTACCTTGGCGCAACAGCTACCATGGGCGTTACTGTTCTATGCTGTAGGCGGCATCAGTTGGGTAATCTGGGGTGTATGCGTGCGTGTGGCCGTGTGCGTCACGGGGCATTGGTTGATCGGTTATTTTGCCCATCGACAAGGCGATCGGGAATGGCATGTCCATGGTGCGGGCGTGCAAGGCTATAATGTCGCGTTTTGTGGCCTGATCACTTTTGGCGAATGTTGGCACAACAACCACCATGCTTTTCCGGGATCGGCCAAAATTGGTATCCATAAGCACCAAATTGATCCAAGCTGGTGGGTTATCACTATACTGCGCAGGCTAGGCCTAGCATGGGACATTCAAACACCGGCTACGCTCCCTGAACGATCCGCCTTGCAGCGGCTATAAAATAATCCCCCCTACCCCGCCGCGCTCTCCTGATGCGGCGGTACGGCAACGCCCTCATCGCTGTACTGCTTGAGCTTGTTGCGTAGCGTGCGGATGGAGATGCCGAGGATATTGGCGGCGTGGGTGCGGTTGCCGAGGCAGTGTTCTAGGGTGTTCACAATCAGCTCCCGCTCCACGGCTTCCACGGTGCGGCCCACCAGCGGCGCGCCACCACCCGATGAAGCAGCAGGAGACGCAGTACCCGTACCTGGGCCCAACGGCGATTCCCCCGCCCCGGTAAGCATGATGGCCTCAACCCCAATGCTGTCACCACTGGCCAGTAAAACAGCGCGGTGCATAGTATTTTCCAACTCCCGGATATTACCGCGCCATTGATGTGCAAGAAGCTTGTCCAACGCCTGCGGTGACAGGGGCAGGGGTTTCACCGCATTGGCTGTGGCATACTTTTCAATAAAATAATCCGCCAGCGGCGCAATATCCCCCCGCCGTTCCCGCAAGGAAGGCAGGTGCAACGTAAATACGTTCAGGCGAAAATATAAATCTTCTCTGAAGATACCTTCCTTAACGGCCTGTTCCATATTACGGTTAGAAGTCGCAATAAGGCGAATATTCACCTTCACCGGCGTTGCGCCACCAACGCGATCAATCTCCCGCTCCTGAATAGCACGCAGCAACTTGGCTTGCAGCCTTGGGTGCATCTCCGTCACCTCGTCCAGCAATAAGGTGCCGCCATTCGCTTCCTCAAATTTTCCCACCCGCCGAGCCAATGCCCCGGTAAAAGCGCCCTTTTCGTGGCCAAATAATTCTGATTCTAAAAGGTTTTCTGGAATAGCTGCACAGTTAATAGAAATAAAAGAAGCATTGACCCGTTTAGATTTTTTATGAATATACCGTGCAAAAACTTCCTTCCCTGTTCCCGATTCGCCAGTGATAAGCACACTGGCCTCACTTGGAGCAATTTGATCCGCCAGCTTCAATATCTTTGCTGTTATCGGATCGCGGTGCACCACTGTGTGGTTTTCCTGCGTCACCGCTTCCAACACCGCCGCAATCAATTCCGGATCAGGAGGCAGCGGAATATATTCCTTTGCCCCGGCCTTAATCGCCGCCACCGCCTCATCAGCGTTTGCGCCAATACCACACGCCACCACGGGAATATGAAACCGTTCGGCGGCAAGCATATCGATCAATTTATCCACTGGTTGCTTAACATCAACCATGATCAGATCGCTGCCCTGCCCTGCCCTAAGACCACGTAACGCCTGTTCTGGATCATTTACATGAGCTACTTTTGCCCCTCGAGCCAAGGCAATTTTCCCAGCCGTGGCAATATGACCTTCAAGGGTACCAACAATCAATAAGCGCATAATATTACTCCTTTTTTCCTTTTAGTTCCCACCAGTTTTAATAATTTCCGTCATGGTCACCCCAAGGCGTTCATCAACAATGACGACTTCACCCCTGGCAACAAGACGATTATTAACATAAATATCAATTGGCTCTCCGATACGGCGATCCAACTCTACCACCGCGCCGCGCCCCAGTTTAAGCAGCTGGTTCACCTGCATTTGCGCCTGACCCAACACTGCAATGATCTTCACCGGGATATCGTAAACCGCTTCCAAATCTTGAGCCGTCGTCACCCGCGGCTCTTCCCGTGCGGTATTGGGAAAAGGTTCTTCGACCTCGGCAGCTTGCACTTGATCAAGAGATAACTCTTGTTCCTGTTCGCTCATAATATTGTCTCCTGTTGTTGTAAAAGTATTGTTTTTGGTGCATGACGGGATGCTAATGTTTCGAGCTTATACAAAAGTCGTTCAGAAAAGCGTTCCATACCACCATCGCACCATTCCAGACGCAGATCTCCTACCGCCATTTCTGATTTTGGCTGGATAATAAAACGCCCTTCAAAAAGATTAGCCGCATTACTTTTTTTCCAAGCTTCTTCCAACAGTGGCAGATCATCAGCATGACAAAACGCTAGCAATCTTGGCTGTGCATCAAGACTAACAAGGGCATCCTCTATCATTGCGGCAAACTGCTGCGACCGCTGTTCATGATTTAAGTGGGGAAAAATCTGACGTACCAAAGTAACGGCCAAAGGTATAGCCGCCTTAGTAAGATATTCCGGCAAAGACTTTTGTCCTTCCGCCAAGGACTCAATCTGAGGCAGCAATTGCTGCAATAAACTATTTTGCCGAGCTAGTAACCCCTCTTCCGCTTGGGTTAACCCGATATGACGACCATCTTCAAAAGCTGCTGATTTAGCTGCCTCCAGCTCTTGTTCACTATACAAAACTGGCAGGTTTTCTTCTTGAATACGGTTATCCTCAGGAAAAGTTTCAGCCATTTCCTTTTCCATCACCGATACGGACGCACCCACCGTAGTTGGCTTGACAAAATGCGTCTCAAAGAGAAATGGGCGCAAAGTCATAATCAATACACCATCTCTTCACCGCCCTTATCGGAGATATTGATTTCTCCTTTATCGGCAAGGCTGCGCGCCATTTGAATAAGATATTGCTGGGACTCATCCACATCGCGGACTTTAACGGGACCGAGAGCCTCCATATCTTCACGCAAGATTTTCGCGGCTCTTTCGGACATATTGCTAAAGAACAGTTCCCGCAAACCTTCCGAAGCACCTTTAAGAGCAATAGCAACTTTATCTTTATCGGCATTTTTCAGCAATGTCTGAATACCTGCCGGATCAAGCCTATTCATATCCTCAAACGTAAACATCAATGATTTAATTTTGTCAGAAGCTTCCTTATCTTGCTCCTCAAGAGCAATCATAAAGCGTTGTTCCGTGGCGCGATCGAAGCTATTAAAGATATCCGCCATCATTTCATGGCTATCCCGACGTTGTGTGCGCGCCAAATTGCTCATAAACTCAGTACGCAAGGTGCGTTCGATACCCATAAGAATATCTTTTTGCACAGGCTCCATCTTGAGCATACGACCCACCACTTCCATGGCAAAATTCTGGGGCAACAAGGCCAACACTTTTGATGCATGATCCGCACGAATTTTGGAAAGCACCACTGCCACTGTCTGGGGGTATTCATTTTTAAGGTAATTACCCAATACGGCCTCATTAACATTCGCCAGCTTATCCCACATGGTAAGTCCCGCGGGACCACGAATTTCCTCCATAATTTGACTGGCTCGTTCAGGATCAAGTATCCGCGACAACAAACGCTCTGTATTTTGCAAGCTGCCCACCAGAGTGCTTCCTGTGCTGAAATTTTCAGCAAATTCAATAAATAGCTTTTCAACAATTTCGGCATCCACAATACCCAAACTAGCCATCGCTTGGGATAACTCTTTTATTTCATCATCTTGCATCATGCGAAATAATTTCGCACTATGCTCCTCGCCAATCGCAAGAAAAAGCATAGCCGCCTTATCTACACCACTCATCGTGCGGTAATCATCCCGTTTACGAGGCTTGGTGAGAGGGGTTATAGACGTCATTAGGAAACTCCCTGTTGCATCCAGTTACGAATAATCTGCAATGATTCATCTGGATATTTTTCAATAAGATCGCCAATGCGTTTAACACTGGATGCACGGATTTGACCAGAGATGTAATCCATATCCAGCATCTCTTCGACGGCGGATCGCTGCTGATTAGCAGGCAATGTACTGCCATCTGGAGCCTCAAGAGCAGGCGTTAGTCCAGAAGAACCAAGCAATGCCTCGGCTTCAGGTCCACCCACCACTTCAGGAGCGGAAGCCGTAAGGCGCTGTACCATAGGCCGCACCACCAACAAAATCATCAACAACCCAATAACCGCCAATACTAATGTCTGGCCAATACGCACGTATTCTTGTGCACTCAGCAGCAACCAGATATTATCTGCAACCATAGGCGGACTAGTATCAAGAAACTGCATATTCACAATTTCGACTGTATCGCCACGGTTTGCATCGAATCCAATAGCCGACTTCACAAGGGCATCAAACCGATCAAGTTGTTCTTGGGGCAAGGGTGTATAGATTTTTTTACCGTCTTCTCCCATAGTATATGTACCGTCCACCAATACCGCCACGGATAGGCGCTTTACTTGTCCAACCTGACGTATTTCTTTTGTCACAGTACGAGAAATCTCATAGTTAACCGTTTCCTCGGTACGCTGTTGATTACGCACGGTGTTGGAGCCTGGTGATTGAGAAGCTTGCTTATCCGGCAAATTGTTGGCAACAGACACAGATTCCGATTTTTCGTGTTCTGTTTCGTTTTCTGCCACGTTTTGAGTAGAGCGCTCTACCTTACTTTCAGGATCGTAGACTTCGGAATCTTTTGTAACTTTGTTAAAATCCATTTCAGTGCTAACCTGCGCTCGTACTTTGCCAAGCCCCACAATATTACCCACCATATCTTCAATATTGGTGCGCATTTTACTTTCAAAGGCTAGGCGCATCTGCTCATTGTTTTCGGCAATAAAACTTTCATCGCCTTCCCCTGAACCGCCTTTAGCAATAAGATTGCCGCGGTCATCAACAATGGAAATATTTTGCACATCAAGCTGAGGCACTGCCGAGGCTACCAAATGCCGAATCGCGGCAATTTGAATTGCGCCCAGCTGCTTACTACCTTGTAATGTTAAAAACACAGATGCCCGCGCCTGTTGCCTCTCGCGGCTAAACAATTCCCGTTCCGGCAATACCAGATGCACCCTTGCCGCCCGTACCCCGTCAATAGACCCAAGGGTACGGCCTATTTCACCCTCAAGGGCACGCACTTTGGTCACGTTTTGCTGAAATGTTGATGTTCCCAGTGAATCATTTTTATCAAATAATTCATAACCAAGAGAGCCTTCCCTGGGCAATCCAAGCTCTGCCAGACGCACCCGAGCCCGACCCACATCTTGGCTTGGCAACTGTATTGTGGTTCCTCCATCCGCAAGCTGATAAGGAATTTGTAATGCTTCTAACTGGGCGGCAATTGCCGTCACATCTTTGGTATCCAATTTCGTGTAAAGGGTAGACATACGCGTGCCAAAGGCACCGCTGGCTAAAAAACCTATCATTCCCAAAATAATAACCGTTGCCGCCGCAAGCATAAAAAGCTTTGGCCGACCCAGTGCTTGTAATGATTCTAGGAATCCACCCACGGCGATTTCCCCTTTCGTCAGAGGGTATCTTTGCGACAACCTCTCAACAAATCGTTAACGCCTAGGAATTTTTTGCCTGGTCTGTTTTTTTGATGTTTTTACCGCAGACGCCACCACCGCTATCTCCCGTCGCCAACACAAAAACTCCTCCACCGATAACTGATAGCGACGGCATACTTCCCCAAGAGAAATAGAACCTTGCAACACTGACTTCACGACTTCTTCTTTACGTTGACGAACCCAGCGCGCCGTCGCTGGATGTCGAACATCATGCCGTATCTTCATGCTACGAGTATAAACGCATTTGGTTAATAAAAAATATACAATTCTTTTTATTGGTTTATTTTAATGAGCCACACAAAAAATGCATGTACCCAGAACACAAAAACCTTTAGAAACATAAGCTATTTCCAAAGGAGCTTGCCGGATGATTTCACGTATTTTGGTTTTATTGCTTTGTATTTTCAGCATTAATGGCTGCACAACAGATTCTAAAAATCCGTATGTAGATGCCGCCGTCCTCGATCCCGCTATTTTAACCATTCCCCCCTCCCCTAACAGTGATCCTTGGCAACAAGACATTGAAGCCGTCATAAGAGCACAACGTCGCGCCACCGAAAAAGACCGTGAAGCCGCCCGCCAACAGCAACCCGTCCGCCCAGAGATGGTGGCCGGCATTATAACGCCCACTATTAACCGCGCCGAACATCCAAAAACATTCGCCTTATTAGACAACGCAGGGGCAAGTTGCGGCGCTGCGGTGCGTAAAGCCAAAGAATTCTGGAACACCGAACGCCCCTTCAGACGTGACTCTCGCATCAAAGCATTATTTAGCGGTACCAATAATGGTGCCTACCCCAGCGGCCACACCGCTTGCAGCCGTGTTTACGCAGAAATTCTCGGCATCCTATTCCCCGCCCAACGTCCCGCCCTGCGGCAACGCGCCGATGAAGTCGCCTGGAACCGCGTCATCGCCGGTGTGCATTACCCGCACGATCTCAAAGGCGGTGAACAATTGGCATTTTGGATATTGGGTGCTCTCAGTGCCACTGAAGACTTCCAAACCGATCTAACCGCAGCAAGGCAAGAGCTGAAACAATAAAGAATACTTGTAAGTTCCCTGCTGCACCCCTAAGCTATCAAAATGACGACAAGCTCATTGCATTCATTGGATAATAAGGAATTAGAAGGCCTCACCGCCGAGGAACTGCTCACCCACGCTCTTACCAAGGCTCACGTCAACGACGCAATAGCCGCGGTCTCCTCTTTTGGCGCAGAATCGGTAGTTCTCCTGCACATCATTGCCCAGATTAAACCGAAAACACCGATTTTATTTTTAGAAACCAATAAGCTATTTCCAGAAACTCTGGCCTATATGCATACTGTGCAGCAGCACTTAGGCCTACAGGATATTCGCCTTCTCGCCCCTGCAAAAATGGATGTGGATCGTGAAGACCCCCAAGGAACCTTATGGTTCAATAACGCCGATCGCTGCTGTTTCATCCGCAAAGTGTTGCCGTTACAGCACGCCCTGCTCCCTTTCCGCGCCTGGATTAATGGCCGCAAACGCTTTCAAAGCAGCAGCCGCGCCAGCATCCCCCTCATAGAAAACGATGGTGCCCGCATCAAATACAACCCCTTAGCCCGCTGGGGAGCCGCCGATCTGGAAGCGTACATGGTACAGCACAACCTGCCCCGCCACCCCCTCACCGCCCAGGGGTACACCTCTATCGGCTGCGCGCCCTGCACCGCCCTGCCCGTGGATGGGAGCAATGGACGCAGCGGTCGCTGGGCAGGGCAGGATAAATTAGAGTGCGGGATTCATTATACTATATAGGGAACTACTGCCCGTTGCCCCCTTCCCCCGTGCAGCGGGGGAAGGGGGTTAGACCGAACACTTCAATAAAACCACCACCGTGGTCCACATCACAGCAAAATACTCCATTTTATGTAAAAGTCCTTCTTATTAGGAGGCGTCTATGTTCTTTCGTAAAATGCCCACCACCGGCTCTGTTGAGGCCGCCCTCAATGATACATTAATTAAAATGAATATCGAAGAGCTTCAACGTGCCTTGCATGATGGCAGCCAGATACAAATCAATGCGGCCAAGGCATTGCTCAGCTACGATATTAAAAAGCGTTTTCCAGCCTACGCCAACGGCATCTTGGAACACATTGAGCGGTATGTTGTTAATGCCGCGCCGGCGCGCTGGGCGGCGTAAGGGCAGGTAGTATCGCGTGGCTACTGCTGTTCTCACCAAACAGCTCATGGCTGCTGGTTGAGAGTGAATTAAAATATGGACAATCAAGAAACTAGTATCGCAGACCTCGCTGGCAACACAGTTATTTTTATGGATACCTCTTTTATGAGCGGGGTAAGCCATAAAGATGAAAATTACTTGAGCATCCTAAAATTTTGTAAGGCCAATGATATCGATGTTTACATCTCTGAAATAGGCAAAGAAGAATGGAGAGCTCAAAAAGTTGATCAATTTGAAAAAAATTTAAAACCACTAAGAACTGCTCTTGCGGCATTAAAACACCCAAGTTTATTGCACGAAATTTTCCCTACACCGACGCTAACTATTCCCGATCGAGACGAGATAGACAAGAAGTCCGTAAGCATAATCGATAATTTCTTAGAACAGCATAATATAAAAATTGCCCCCATACGATCTCACCATGTTGAAAACACTTGGAACGCTTATTTCCAATGTCAGGAGCCGTTCGAAGAAAATAAAGACAGATCTAAAAACAGAACTAATATTCCAGACGCTTGGGTTTACCAAGCTGCTTTTGATATAAAAAAAGAAAATATAACCAAGACAAATTTCTTTATTCTTCACAAAAGACAAAATCCGGAGCATAGTAGCAGCAAAGATAACACCGATCAAACAGCGGGAGATAAAAATCTCACCAATAGTCTAAAAAATATCGGCTATAAACTAAAAGAATATTCAGACTTTGCAAAAGAAATAGCCTCACAAGAATCAAAAAAAGAAGAAGCCATCACAGTACTCTCCAATAATGAACTTGATAGCACACCTACAAGCAGCACAACTTTAAGCGATCATAACGAACTCCATGAAAGAGTCTTGGCTACAGTATATTTACTGTCTGCCAATGCCCCGGTACCAAAAGTAACTCTGATAGAGTTCCTCAAAGAATTTTATACCCCGAACCAAATAACCGCCACGGCTGACTACTTGGCGGCAGTTCAAGAGGTGCTTAAAAAAATAGGGGATGGCTATGTGCCAAGAGATAAAAATCTGTGCAAAAATGCTTATGATGCTAGGCTGCCGGAAATTTTGCGGATCATGAGCAGAGGACAATAATATGGACGCTTCGCTCTTGAAAAGTGCTTTGATTAGATTTGCGGAAAGTGAACTTCCGGAGGCGAAAGATTTTCTCCAAACTGAAGCCGCCAAAATCAAAGCTACCCTCTCCACCACCACGGCCTATGACACCATCCAGCACAACCTCGAACTGCTGGATAGTTTTGCTTACCGCGTGCCTGACGAGGCCTTTGCGGTGATCACCGCAACCCTGAACTGTCTTGAAACCATCACGTTGAAAATACCTGATGATCCCTATTGGTCTGCGGAGAGCAGGCAGGCCTTTTACAGCAGCGACAAGCTAATGATAGCGTGCCTGAATGTGTTAAACCGCATCCGCTATTTTAAACTTGCGGAAATTCTACCTATTTTTCTCCAGTATCAGGATCACACGGCAGAACCCGTCAGGAAACAGGTACAGGATCATCTTGAAACGATGGCCTCCTATGATCTTGCCTTGTATGAACACTATGGACTACAGCCGCAACAGAATATCCTGGAAGTTATCCAAAAGCTAACACCAGACGAACAGCACCGCTTCCTCCCCTCCCTTGTCACGCTCTGCAAAGCAATCCTGTCCCCGAACATAGAGGGCGCATCGTCCACGTATCAAACCATAACACTCCACTCTGGGGTGCATCCTGTAACGCCGAAATTAAAAGCTGTGCGGCAAGATGCCATTGAAATCCTCAAAAAACTCTACGCACGGGCAACAACGCTTGACGAAAAGAAGAGTGTTCTGGGTGGCCTGAACGCCGCCTCACAACACCCCAAGATGGGCGGAAGCGCCCCAGAACTGTTGGAACTTCTGCAAGACAATGGCAAAGACGTGCTAGGGTTTCTTGAACAGATTGTGCCCACAGAGCGCGAGTTGTCCTTTATTCAGGAAATTGAGCACAGTACGTATTGGAAGTATTATCATGGTCATCGTGATACAAAAGCCGCCGCCTGCCGCGTTAAAGCTCAGCTTGATAAAAACGAAGAATACCAAGCTTTTAAGGTTCTGATTGGCTTTCATGGCATCTTCCACCCGTGGTGCGGTGACGACGATGCAAAAAACACAATCGACAACAAAGTAGAACTTGCAAAACAGCGGCGGGATGCACGGCTGGAGGAATTATTAAACGATGTTCATCCTGAAACGTATCCTGTATGGCAAAGGCGCATTCTGGAATGGGTCAAGATTGAATCAAACGACCTGGCAACATTTCCCTATTTTGAAAAATTCTTAAAAAAAACAGCGGAAAAAAATCCAACTTTTGTGCTTGAACTTCTGCGCGAGCATGACGCCGCGTTGCAAAAGTTTATCATCCCCCTGCTGCTAGGACTGTTACAATCCGCTGAAAAACAGGCTGCCTTGGCAGTACGCGACACATGGCTGAATGAGAAAAAATACCTCTGGGAACTGACCAAAGTATGTGAGCATACACCGGACTTTGACAGTGCGTTCTTTAAAAAACTTGTTCACACAGCCATGGAGCGAAAAGACATACCCGTTCTCTCAACTGCTGTTGGCGTCATCGCTGCCAAGGTTGATGCGGGGGGTGATGCCCTAGTCAACACTCTATTTCCTGAAATGATACGCAAGCTTACCGAATGCGCTTCTGCGGACTGGGTGTATGGATTCTGGTTTCGTGCCGAGCGGCAAAAAATCTCTGCAATCATGACAGAGGATACCATCAATGCTGTTTTAGAAAACTGCATCTATTTACCACGCATTGATTATCATGCTGAATATACGCTACAGGATATTGCTGCACGGTTTCCCATCAAAATAGTTGATTTATTTCGTGCGCGGCTAGAATCGGGAAAAACTGGCAATTATGAGGCCATACCTTATAACCTCAGCGAAATACCAACAGTCCTTGAAGATGCAGCCAGCGATGTGACCAGAACCATCAGGAAATGGTATGATAGCGAGCACGGTACATTCAAACGGGCAAGCGGCAGGGTATTAAAAATTCTTTACCCTTCCTTCCCCGATACGTTCAAAACTGCCTTACTAAACCTTATTGAAGACGGGGATGAGCAAGACTATCTTTTTGTAATGGCCGTGCTCAAAAATTATGACGGCGATATAAAGATTCAAGATGTGTGCGCCGCGCTGATCAATGCCCTTCCAACAAACAGTCATTACCTTAAGGACATGGAAATTATCCTCTCCAACACAGGGGGTGTTTTTGGTGAGTACGGCTTGGTAGATGCCTACAACGCTAAAATCGCCGAAATTGAGCCTTGGCTGAACAACAAAAGCCTCAAAATCCAGTCATTCACACAATCCTACGTTCGCAATCTCGAAAAGATGATTGAATCTGAAAAAAAGCGTACCAATGAAGATATAGAGATACGCAAATATCGTTTCGGGGATTAAGAATAACTTAAGGATTCTTAGAGGCGGGAACAATCTGTCCGCGCACCCGGCCATCACCAGCGGTTTGGTGCATGGTGCTGATGCCAGTATTCATGTTAATATCGGCGCGGTTGCCGACAAGGTAGCTCTTGCCGCGCTCAAGGCGAACCGTCGCGCCGGTGAGCACCGCAATCCCCGTTGCCGCCTCATAGGTCGCCGCATCGCCCAGCAGCCGTTCCGTCGCCGTCCGCACCACTACAGAACCCTTGGCCACTGCCCGCTCCAACGTTGTTTTTTTATCAGCATCGGCTTTAAAAAAAGCCTCAATTGTTTCAGCATCAAGATTCACCGTGGGCGTTGCAATAGTTGCGTTGGGCTGAGCAAGCAACCGATTTGTACTTTGATTATAGACTAGCGTTTTCGCCTGCAATCGCCGTTGTTTCGCATCCTCCACAAAAGCCGGACTCCCCTGCAACATCAGCCGCCCCGTCGCAGCCTCATAAACAACGCTATCCCCGCCCGCATTGCCATCAGGGCTTTGACTCACCACATGGCCTTCGGCAGTAAGACGTTCCAATGCCGATATCGTCTCCTGTTGTTCTGTTGGGGTATCTTTTTTCCAAGTTGCCGCGACAGTATCCGCCTGCAACACATGCTCCCCTAGGCGCAACCGCACTGCACCACTAGCACGCACCATATTGGCCTCAGGCTGCCATTCAATCCCACTGGCGGATTCAATTTCAAAAGGAGTATCTTCAATAGCGTTTTTCAGGGCACTGCTCGTCTGCGCCAGAGTTGTCCCTGACCATAAAATCACCATAAAAAAAAGACTATAGCGCGTTGCTTTGCACCGGGTGCGAGTTAAAAATATACTTTTGATTATGTCACTCACTACAATGCGCATCATTATGGTACTTGCACGGGCAATGGTGATACGGATGTTTTTCCTTTAAAAACAATGAGATTTCCACCATCAAGAATCTCTACCCCCGCCGCATCCAGTCGCCGGGTTTTGGTCGTTGCAGTAACAGGATCATTACTAACCGCGGTGCGACTATCCACATCAACAACCGCACTTACCCCCTCTAGGGTAGTACCCTGACCATTACGCACAGCAACCTTACCGCCTAAATCTATCTCTCCCGCAGTACCATTATAAGTACCGTGAGTAGCCACCAAGGCCACTGGATCCTGACTCCCCAACTTAAAACCCGCATTAATATCATGAAGCAGCAAATCCGGCGTTGCTGTACTAGTATCCGGTTCGGTTTCCGCGCTGGCCGCCGTCACCACAAAGGGGCGATTTTGCTTGTCCACGCCGTAAAGCCGGGGCATCAACACCCGACCCGCAACACCGATACTATTTTCAGCAACAACACCAACCCGCCCCGCATCCGCATCCGCCATAATACTAAACCCAACAATCGTACCCACCAGCAACGTCCCCAGCACCGGAAGACCATAGCGCGCCACCCGCACAACCCCAGAATAATACGAAGGCAAGATATTAGCCATGATATTAAGCCACTCCTGCCCGTAACAAATCATGAATATGGACAACGCCTAGAGGTTTATTACCCTCATCCACCACAAACAGCACCGTAATGCTGGCGTCCTCCATAGTAGCCAGGGCATATTGCAAAAACGCGCTGGCCGTAATCGTCTTGGGCGTACGGCTCATGATGTCCGCCGCGCTGAGGGTACGCAGATCGCGATCCATGTGCCGCCGCAAATCGCCATCGGTAATAATCCCCAACAAGCCGCCGTTAGTATCCACCACTCCGGTGCAGCCAAGCCGCTTGGCGGTCATCTCCAAGAGTGCATCCTGCACCGATGTTTCCGGCGTTACCACCGGCATATCGGCGTCCTTGTGCATGACTTCCGCCACCCGGCGCAGGCGTTGGCCCAGCTGACCGCCAGGGTGAAATTCCCGGTAATCATCAGCAGTAAAGCCCCGCCGCTCCAGCAAGGCCACCGCAAGGGCATCCCCGAGGGCCAGCATCATCGTGGTGGTGGTAGTGGGGGCTAGACGCAGCGGACACGCAGGCTCCGCCACCGGAAGCAGCAACACCACCTGACTCGCCTGCCCCAAGGTGCTTTTCGCGGCGCGGGTAATGCCCACCACGGGAATCTGCCGCCGGGCCGCATAATTAAGCACACTAGCCAATTCCGGGCTTTCCCCAGAATCCGACAACGCCAGCACGGCGTCCCCGTCGGTGAGCATCCCCAAATCCCCGTGGGCCGCCTCCGCCGGGTGCAAAAAAAACGACGGCGTCCCCAAGGAGGCCAAGGTGGCGGCAATCTTATGGGCAATATGGCCACTTTTGCCCATCCCGGTGAGGACCACCCGGCCCTGCACCCCGGCAAACAGTTCCGTCGCCTCGGCAAACGCCTCGTCCAAGGCATAGCACAGCTTGAGAATACCCTCGGCCTCAATGCGCAGCACGCGCTGGCCCACGGCCTGGTGGTTTTTAATGGAAGAAACAGGCTTTAGCATTGGTTTAACAGAGGTTTTTGTCATACCTGTTTCCAATAGCACACTGGCGTAAAAACTTCAATAAAGCTGACGTTTGTTATTATCATCAAATAAAAATTGATAATTGTTAAAAATAAAGGCAAAAAAACTAAACATGAAAGGTGTTTTTGGCGGTTGCGGTTGTAGAGAGACAGTCTTCTGCAGAAGCTCGGGCGGCTGAAGACAAAAGACTTGTGCCTGTGATAGTGGCTCTTCCTAATGAAAAATTTGCCATTGTATCAATGACCAGAGAAGAGCAAAAATATTTACAAACTGAAGCAGCACAAGAAGCTTATAATAAATATTTGGTCTCACAAGACAGAGACCCTCAATCTTACTCCGTGTTCGATTCTTCTGCGGCGGCGAATGCGAATGATCCCAATGCAGGGTTGGACATCGCGCCGGAGGTTGCATATCTTGCTGGCGCTGTCATTGGTAATGCCTCAGCGGTGTTGGTGGAGGCGAAAATTCGTGCCCTGAATGAAATTGTTAACAAAGGTGGAGAATTGACAGCGCCGCACCTAGTGGCATTGGTTGAGACTGTTGCCAATATGGCGCAAGATCAAAAAGAGCAACTTACGCCTGCTGTTCTCAAGTTTGTTGATGCTGCAAGCAAGGCCTTGACGGAGAATGCACAGGAAATAACCGCCAAGACTGGTGTGGCACTGGGGCAATCTTTATCTGCCGCTGCGGCAAGCAGCAGCAATGCTGGGCACAACGCAATGGGTGCTTTTGTGGAATTTATGGGCAAGCAATCTACAATGAACACAGAGAAAGCACCGGATGCGCTCTCTTCGGAAGCCTTACAAATGTATATGATGCTGGCTCAGCAAAGACAGAATAGTTAGAGCAGCTTTCGTATCATCTGAGTCTATTGAAGTGCTCGGTGTAGCCCCCTCCCCTGCGTAGCGAGGGAGGCGCAAGGCCGATGGCCTTGCGGGGGGGGGGGGGGGTTGAAAATAATTGGTTTTTCTTATTGTTAACAACCCCTTCCTCACCTTCCCCCGCAAGCGGGGGAAGGGAGCAACAGGCAGCGGTTATCTTCATTCAAAGCAATAGCATTATAACCCGCTCATGCTGGAAAAGAGCCAAAATAATCTTACTGGATCGCCGCGCGCCTTACGGCACTCGCGAAGACGACAGACCTATACAAGCCCCCCGCTTCTCACTGACACGCCAGACACTCCTCATACTTCCCCCCCTCCCCTGCCCCGGTGGCACTGGAATCCACCACAATCTCCGCCGGGACACCCAGCGTCGGGGTGGCCACGACATCGGGACGCTGCAAGGACTTGGAACGGCAGTAATAGAGAGACTTGACGCCGCGCTTCCACGCCATGAGGTGAATCTGGTGCAGGTCGCGCTTGTGAATATCCGCCGGGACAAAGATATTGAGGGACTGGGCTTGGCAGACATACGGGGTGCGATCCCCGGCAAGGTCAATGAGCCAGCGTTGATCCAGCTCAAACGCCGTGCGGAAGACGGCCTTTTCATGCTCATCAAGGAAATCGAGATGCTGCACCGAACCCTCATGGGTGGAGATGGACGACCAGACGGCGTCGGTGTTCTGGCCGCGCTCCGTGAGCAACATTTCCAGATGACGGTTGCGCACCACAAACGATCCCGACAGGGTTTTGTGGGTGAAGCTATTCGCCACAATCGGCTCAATTCCGGGTGAGGAGCCGCCGCAGATAATGGAAATCGAGGCCGTCGGGGCAATGGCTATCTTGTTCGAGAAACGCTCATTAATTCCGAAGTCGGCGGCGTCGGGGCAGGCACCGCGCTCTAAGGCCAGCTCTCGTGAGGCCAAATCCGCCTGGGTCTTGATGTGGCGAAACATCCGGAAGTTCCAGCTTTTGGCCTGAGCCGACTCAAAGGGGATGGAGTTGGCCTGCAAGAAGGAGTGAAAGCCCATGACGCCCAGTCCCACCGAACGCTCCCGCATTGCGGCGTATTTCGCCTTGCTCATGGAATCGGGGGCGTTGTTAATAAAGTCGGTCAAGACATTGTCGAGAAACCTCAGGCAATCTTCAATAAACTGGGGCTGATTCTCCCATTCTTGGTAGGTCTCAAGGTTCAAGGAAGACAGGCAACACACGGCAGTGCGCTCTTTCCCATCACCGTCCAGCCCGGTGGGGAGCGTAATCTCGCTGCACAGGTTGGAGGTCTTGACCATCAGGCCGGCGAGCTTGTGATGCTCCGGGATCGCCCGGTTGACGTGATCGATAAAGACAATATACGGCTCACCGGTTTCAATTCGGGCTGTCAAAATCCGAATCCATAAGCTGCGCGCCGAGATTTTCCGGATAATCGTGCCGTCTTTAGGGCTGAGCAACGCCCATTCTTGATCCTCCTCCACCGCCCGCATGAAGGCATCAGGAATCAGCACCCCGTGGTGGAGGTTGAGGGCCTTGCGGTTGGGATCCCCGCCGGTCGGACGGCGCAGCTCAATGAACTCCTCAATCTCCGGGTGGCGCACGGGGAGGTACACCGCCGCGCTGCCCCGGCGCAGGCTGCCCTGACTGATGGCCAAGGTGAGCGCATCCTGCACGCGGATAAAGGGAATAACGCCGCTGGTCTTGCCGTTGCCTTTGACCATTTCGCCGATGGATCGCAAGTTGCCCCAATAGCTACCAATGCCGCCGCCCCGGGCCGCCAGCCAGACATTCTCATTCCACAAATCCACAATACCACTCAGACTATCGTTAGCCTCATTCAAAAAGCAGGAGATGGGCAACCCGCGATCCGTCCCGCCGTTGGACAACACCGGCGTGGCGGGCATGAACCACAGGTTGCTGATGTAATCATACAGCCGCTGGGCATGGGCGGAATCATCGGCGTAGTACGTTGCCACCCGGGCGAACAAATCCTGATAGGTCTCCCCCGGCAACAAATAGCGATCATCAAGCACCGCCCGGCCAAAATCCGTCAGTTTCGCGTCACGACGGTGGTCTACGGTAACTTTGATGCCGCTAGGACGCTGCACAACATCAGCATCGGCAGAAGGCAGAAGATCGAGCATAACTTTCAGTCTCCTGGGGGTCTTTAAGAAGCATTCGCACCGCGAAATACTATATCTAGTAGGTCAGCAGCGCAACGGCTACTAGATGTAGTAGCCAGGCCGCCAAAGGCAAGCAGAAAACGCCGCAACAAAAGACGCTCTCTCAACGGCTTGCAATAAAGACAGCGAATGTAACAAAAAAGCTACAGTAAAAAAGAGAATCCACTTTCATGTGGACTCCCGCAACCCTAACGCACGTATGTATCTGCTAAGACCGCACTTTTACATACCGTCCCGGTGCATCCTCGAGTTTTTTCCCTTTCGGCTCGGCAATCGCCCGGGCCGGGACATTTCCTTCCAAGAAAGGCGTCAGCCATGCCCGCCATTCGGCCCACCACGAGCCTTCTACCCGGTTTGCCTTAGCAAGCCATGCATCGGCATCTACGGGCAACTGCTTATGCTCGGTAATCCAGTGATGGTATTTCTGATTAGCGGGCGGGTTAACGACCCCAGCAATATGCCCCGATGCCGCAAGGCAAAATGTTACATCCCCGGCCAGCAGCCGCGCCCCAACATACGTGGACTTCCACGGAGCAATGTGATCTTCTGCGGTGGAAAGAAAAAAGCTCGGCGTTTTAATGCTATGAATATCAATGCCTACGCCATTCAATGTGACACCATTTTTTTGCACCAGTTTATTTTGCTGGTACATATTGCGAAGATAAAAACTGTGCATCGCTGCCGGCATCCGGGTTGAATCAGCGTTCCAATACAACAAATCAAAAGGGAACGGCTCCTTGCCAAGCAAATAATTGTTTACCACAAACGACCAAATCAAATCGTTGGATCGCAGCATATTAAACGTGGTGGCCATCTCCGAGCCGTCGAGGTAGCCCTTTTTGCTCATCCGAGCTTCCAGTGCCGCAATCTGAGCTTCATCAATAAATACGGACAATTCACCTGCTTCGCTAAAATCAAGCATGGTAGTAAAAAATGTTGCTGAGGCAACCTGATCGACTTTTTTCTTTGCCGTCAGCCACGCCAGCACACAAGCCAGCAATGTTCCGCCCAGACAATAGCCAATCATACTAACCTTATCAACGCCGCACAATTCCCTAACTTTTTCTAATGCCGTTAATGCCCCAAGATTCATATAATCTTCAAATGTTTTGCCAGCATCATCAGCATCAGGGTTCACCCAAGAGACCATATACACGGTCAAGCCTTGATCCACCGCCCACTTCACAAAAGAATTCTTCTCTCTCAAATCAAGAATATAGTATTTGTTGATCCACGGCGGCAGGATAAGCAACGGAATCTTGCCCACCTCTTTTGTCGTGGGTGTATATTGAATAAGCTGAATTAATTCATTCTCAAAAACAACTTTTCCCGGCGTTATCGCTAGGTTTTTCCCAACCTCAAACTGATTCACATCAGTCATGGAGATTTTTAGGCTGCCCTTACCGCGTTCCAGATCGCTGATAAAGTTTTCTAGCCCGGCAACGAGATTCTCACCGCCACTTTCAAAGGTAGCACGCAGGGCTTCAGGGTTAGTGTATAAAAAATTCGTCGGAGCCAAGGCATCTACCAATTGACGCGTATAAAAATCCACTTTTTGCGCTGTCTTCGTGTCTAGCCCTTCGGTGTTGCGGACAAGATCAAGAAGCCATTGCGCCGACAACAGATACGACTGTTTAATAAAATCAAACATCGGGCTCTCGTTCCACGCAGCGTCTTTAAAACGCTTGTCACCTTTAGCGATCTCTACCACCGGGGTCACGTTGGTATCACCCAGAAAACGCTGGGTGGTGTGGCCAATCAGCATCATGTATTGTTGCCACCAGTCCATTTGCGCCTGTACCAAGCGTGTGGGATCACTCCATAATTGTGTTGTCAGATCGAGAAACGCACTACCCACATTAAGGGGATCGGCCATCCCAAGGCCACCTTGTTGCTCTGCTTGCTGGCGCTCTAGAACTTGCTGCATGACTTTCTGACCACGCACAGCAATATCTGCCATTTTACGGGACAATACTACTGGATCGGGGGCTTTGGAAGCGGGAGCATCAGCATTCATGAAGGATATCCTTTATATTTAGATGTTATGAGGCACGGGCATGAAAAAAATCTTAAAGTCGGCGCAGCGTTAATTATTTATTAAGCTTCGTACTGTCTCATCATCCGTAATACAACCTTAAAAAGTATTGTACGCCATTAACCATGCTAATGAACGATACCACTCTTAAAACAAAAGCTCTGCTGGCTCTATGCGTGGCCTTAAGCGGTTGCGCCAGCAGCAAAAGCAATACATTAGCCTGGTTTGGCGGCGATCAAAAAACAACTGCTGCGGCGCAACCGCAACTGCCTCAAGATGCACCTATCGCCCGAATCCAGACCGTCGCCGATCCGCTCCAGCATCAACGCCCCGATAATAATCTCCAATCCCTCGCCATGGCCGTGGAAGCGCAAACCGTTGGCTGGTATGATCGCAGTCGTGGCCAACGTACTTTATTTGGCGAGAACACCGCCACTCAAATTCCACAAACTTTTCTTACCCCTGCCCCCACCATTACACAACCACCCATCAGCCCGGCTACCGCTGCTCTACGTGTACCGGACAGCACTGTTTCCCCGGAACAGCAACAACTCATGGAGAGCTTCCACAATGCGGGACGCCGTTTTTCGCAAGCCGCCCCACAACAGCCTTCTCAGCCATTTCAGCAACAAGCTTGGCAGAATCAGGGGCAAACCTATACCCAACAGCCGCTACAAGGCAGACAAATACAACAGCCTCAGCAGGCTTTTCCGCAGCGCGGCGCATTACCAGCCGACACAGCCAACATCCGCCGTAGCGATGAGCAAAACCAGTATCTTGGCAATACTTCCGTCAACGGTCTCGACCCTGTTACCGCGTTGCGCCAAGCAACCCAGCCCGTCGCCGCGGAACCAATGCGTCTTGCCGGGCAAACCGGCATGGAAAATGTTGTCAATTATCTAGAGCGCAGCAGTCGCCAGCAATCCACCGCTGAACGCCCCGTGCTGCAAGCACCTGCTCCTGTAGCGGCACAACCCATCATCAACCCCGCTCCGCCAACGTCATTAAAAAAAGCCCTTATTACTAAAACTTCCCGCGCCAACGTTGCGGCCACTGCCCAAGCGGATGCTCGCCGCGCTACCCCTAGGGCTGCTGTCTTGGCCACAGCCCTCCCCCCCGCCGAAGACAGCGTAGAACCTGAACAGCACTCAACCACTACCGTTGCTAGGGTTATGCCTGCTGATAGCCAAGTAACTCCTACCCCAGCACCACGTACCGCGCCGCTATCAGCCAACACCACCCAAGAGCCTACAGCGCACAAAACTGTGGACATTGCTACCCTGTACTTTGAAGGTGCCTCCAGCAACTTTAATATGGAAGACCGCAGCGTCCTCGACCAAGTCGCCGAATTGCATCGACAGCACGGCGGCATCGTACAAATCGCCGGCTTTGCCACTCCTTATGCCCGGGACGGCAACCACCGCAAAACCGATGATACAAAGGCGATTGCCCGTAACCACGCAACCTCTACCGCCAACGCCCTCATGGATCGCGGCATCCCCCTCGCCGCTATCAGTGTCCGTGGCCAGCCCGAAACCCTCAACAACCCCGCGACGGCCGGGCGGGATGCGACGAGGATAGAGATTCAGTTTAAGTATTAGGGGGTAACAACAATTCTCGTTTTGTGAGACCTGCAACTGCTTTACACCTTAGACCCCCAACAACAACCGCCCCGGATCCTCCATCGCTTCCTTAACCCGTACGAGGAACGTGACAGCTTCTTTACCGTCAATGATGCGGTGATCATAAGATAAGGCAACATACATCATCGGGCGCGCCACCACCTGACCTTTAATAACCACCGGACGGTCTTGGATTTTGTGCAGACCCAAAATGCCCGATTGCGGCGGGTTGATGATGGGGGTGGACATGAGGGAGCCGTACACCCCGCCGTTGGTGATGGTGAACGTGCCGCCCTGGAGATCGGCAATGGCCAGCTTACTGCTCCGGGCTTTGACGGCGAGATCGCCGATGCCTTTTTCCACCCCGGCAAGGGATAACCCATCCGCCCCGCGCAGAACGGGCACCACTAACCCGGCGTCGGTGCCGACAGCCACGCCAATATCGTAGTAGTTCTTGTAGATAATCTCATCCCTGGCGATCTCGGCGTTGACCGCCGGAATCTCTTGCAGTGCCTGCACCACGGCTTTGACAAAAAAGCCCATGAAGCCAAGCTTAACATTATGGCGTTTTTCAAATTCGTCTTTGTAGCGGCTACGCAGCTCCATCACCGCGCCCATGTCAATCTCATTAAAGGTCGTGAGCATGGCGGCAGTGTTTTGAGCTTCTTTTAGCCGTTCAGCAATACGCTGGCGCAGACGGGACATCTTCACCCGTTCTTCTCGCGGGGCGTTGTTTATGCTAGTATAAGAAGGCGTTGCAACAACAGGAGGAAGCGCGGCGACGTTCAGCACATCTTCCTTCAAGATACGGCCATCTTTTCCGGTGCCCGTCAGATTGGAGGGGGAAAGACCTTTTTCCGCGGCTAATTTCTGTGCCGCAGGCATCAAAACAGGAGACGAAACCACAGGCGTAGCAACAACCGCCACAGGGGCAGAAATATTAGTCGCCGCCGGGGCAGCACCTTCGGTAATAGAGCCAATAATCGCGCCAATAGGCACAGCCTTGCCCTGGGCAATTAAATCGGCGCCCAGCACACCACTGGCCGGGGCGTAGACTTCCTGAGTCACCTTGTCGGTTTCCAATTCCACCACTGGCTCATCAACCTTAACCGCCTCGCCCGGCTTTTTCAGCCAGCGGGCAATGGTTGCCTCGGTAACGGATTCACCTAAGGCGGGAACTTTAATAGCAATGGAAGACATTCAATCACCTATATATTCTCAAGAGTAATCGATTTTACTACACTGAACGGGCAATGCTACAAAAAAAATTGCCCCCCTCAAAAGGGACAAACTTTTTACTCGCCCACGATTCCCCGAATAAACTCTGGCAGAGCAAAGGCCGCCTGATGAATATCGAGATTATAGTACTTAGTAGTCAATCCTAACGCCTGCCAAGCAGCGCGCCGAGCAGGAGTTACAGTGCCAATGTTACCATCTTTGGCCGCCCACCCCATCGCCATGAAGCCACCGTAATACGTGGGAATAGTAGCTACATAACAACCGCCACGCTGAAACAATTTACGGAACTTGGTAACAGAACTTTTCAGCTCATCGGCCTGAAAAAACGGCACGCCGTTTTGGGTAACCATAATACCGCCCGGGTTCAAGGCAGCGGCGCAGTCGCGGTAAAATTCCTCCGTAAACAATACTTCCCCGGGACCTTGGGGATCAGTGGAATCAACAATGATCACATCAAACTTATCTTTTGTTTCTTTAACGTACCGACACCCATCGGCAAACACAACCTCACTTTTTTTGTTGTCGAATGCCCCAGCACTAATGCTGGGCATATACTTCGCGCACATATCGACCACGGTAGGGTCAATCTCCACCATCACCGCCCGACGCACAGGATGGCGCAAAACCTCACGCAAAATACCGCCGTCGCCACCACCGATGATGAGAACATCTTGTGGGTTTTGATGGCTGACAAGAGGAACATGGGTCATCATCTCATGATAAACAAACTCATCGCTCTGGGTGACTTGAATAACACCATCAAGGGCAAGTACCCTGCCTAGTATAGCATTTTCAAAAATTACTACGTGCTGAAACTCGCTTTTTTCCTCAAATATTACTTTATCAATACGAAAGCGCTGCCCTAGTTCGGGGTAGAGGGTCTCATGGTACCAAGCGGGGGTAGTAGCGGTCATTCAAACATATCCTTTTCCTAAGCGTGTCACCGTGCTAAAGCCTTTACACTAAAGTGCAACAGAATTTGTGTCCATGAAACCCGTTCCCATCGTCAAATTGTCATTTGAGGCCTCCTTGGCAGAGCTTGAAACCATTGTCCGCAGCTTGGAATCGGGCAATATCCCTTTAGAGGATGCCATTACCCAGTTTGAGCGCGGCGCAGCATTAGAAGCCCATTGCCGCACCCGTTTAGAAGATGCCCGCTTGCGTATTGAAAAAATCACAGGCACAGGCGGCACTGTTCCTTTTCCGCATGATTAAAAATTTTGCAACTTTTGCATCGCAGATCGGCACTGATCTGCGCCCTGTTTTGGATAGTATCCTACCTAAAGAAGGACGCCTAGCCGAAGCAATGAGGTACGCAACCCTAAACGGCGGCAAGGCTTTCCGCCCAACTCTGGTATGCGCCAGCGGCGGAATATTCGAGGGCAATATTGAACAACTCTTGCGCGTTGGTGCGGCTATCGAGATGATCCATGCCTACTCCCTCATTCACGATGATTTACCAGCAATGGATAATAGCCCACTACGCCGAGGCAGGCCTAGCCTTCACTGCGCCTTTGATGAGGCCACAGCAATTCTGGCTGGGGACGCGCTGCTCACCGATGCTTTTGGAGTGCTCGCTAATACCATAACGCATCCCGATAGTGATGTGCGTTGCCGATTGATAATCTTACTAGCCAACGCAGCAGGGAGCACCGGCATGGTACTAGGGCAAATGGAAGACATTATTGGACAAGCGTCCACAGCTCATACTATTCAATTGCTTGAAGCTAAAAAAACCGGAGCCTTGATTGCAGCATCAGTAGCAGGAGGCGGGATTGTGGCCGGAGCAACAACGAACATGATAGATGTCTTGTACCGTTTTGGATTAGCGTTGGGATGGCTGTTTCAAATTACTGATGATATTCTTGATTATACAGGCAACATAGAACAGCTTGGTAAACCTACAGGGCAAGATTCTGGTAAAGCTACCTTGATACGTCTTTGGGGGATTACCGAAGCGCAAGCACAGGCGCGTCGGGTATATGCTGAGGCACTGCACCTATTATCGGGGCTTGACCGCCCCGCGCCATTGTTGCAGGGTGCCGCCGATTTTGCCCTGCATCGAACGAGTTGATCTTATGCCTGCTTTCAAAAATTATTTAGTAACTGGTGCTGCTGGTTTTATTGGCAGTCATTTTGTCGATCATCTTCTCGCGTATCAACCAGATGCCCGGGTTATCAGCGTGGATCTCTTGACTTACGCCGCCAATAAAGCCTTCCTTGCCCAAGCGGAGACTACCGGCCGGCATACTTTTGTCCAAGGGAATATCACTAACGCCGCCATGATGGGGCAGATTTTTTTTCATCATAGAATTGATTGCGTTGTACATTTTGCCGCAGAAAGCCATGTTGATCGTTCGATTATTGGCTCGGAAGTATTTGTGCGTAGTAATGTATTAGGTACTTATGTATTACTGGAGGCAGCACGACGGTACTGGGAAACCTTGGATAAGGCTCAACCACGTCGCTTTCATCACGTCAGTACCGATGAGGTATATGGCTCATTAGGTGAAAAGGGGTTTTTCAGCGAAAAAACAGCCTATGCCCCTAACAGCCCGTATTCTGCCACAAAAGCGGGAAGCGATATGCTGGTACGAGCCTGGCATCATACCTACGGCATGGACACAACAGTAACCAACTGTTCCAACAATTTTGGTCCACGCCAACATGATGAAAAGCTTATACCCACCGTGATCCGTCGCGCCCTAAAAAGTGAATCTATTCCCATTTATGGAGACGGTAAAAATATTCGGGATTGGCTATGCGTGCGAGACCACTGCCGAGCAATTCTCGCAGTTCTTGATCACGGCGAATCGGGAGAAACTTACTGTATCGGCAGTAATAATGAGCAAGACAATAATACTATAGCCACGTTACTGTGCGAATTACTTGATGAACTTCACCCCCGCAAGGATGGGCGTTCGTACGCCGAACACATTACCTATGTAGCGGATCGTTTAGGCCACGATCGCCGGTATGCGATTGATTCCAGAAAAATCCGGAATAGATTAGGCTGGAAACCCGCCCGACCATTCCGGGATGCCCTGCGCGAGACAGTACAATGGTATATTGCTCTTTACTCCCAATAAGAGCTGGCCACCTAATCTAGGATGCGCCTAAATACTATATGTTTTTAAAAATAAATCGTTATGCCGTTGGCTTCGAAGGTTTTGGCGCACTGCCTTTTTTTCGAAACTGATCCAAAGAAACAACATTATTTTCGTCTACTTCGGTCGGCTTATCTTGCTCCAAAACCTCGGTTTTTTGAACACTTTGGCGGCGATTAGTACTCGCCGGGTGTTCGGCGACATCATCATCACCTTCATCAACATGAAACTGTAAGCCAAACTTTACAGAAGGATCAGCAAACCCTGTGACGGCAGCGAAAGGAACAGTAAGATGCTCTAACGTATTGTTAAAACTCAATGATACTGAAAAAAATTCTTCCCGAACAGATAAATCTTCAAACTGATACTGAAGCACGATAGTCATTTCATCAGGGTATTGTTCCCGCAAATAATCGGGAATCACGACATCAGGATGCTCAGTACGAAAAGTAATATAAAAATGGTGCGCCCCTGGAAGACCATTTTTTTGTACGATATCAAGAGCGTTTCGCACAACGCCCTTGAGTGCGGCCTCAACCAGTTTGTCGTAATGCAACACAGAATCGCTCATAATGATAATCTACCCCTGCATTCTTAATAAAGGGTAGCACGGCGGCTGCAACAAAAAAGCCCTTTTTAATTCCGATAGACAACTAAAGCTTATCCAAATCCATATTTAAAGCCAAAATGTTCACCCGTGGCTTCCCAATAAAACCCAAAATAGATTTTTCCGTATGCCTTGCAATAAGAACATTTAATTTTTCCACATCTATGTTACGGGCTTTGGAAACAATAGGTGCTTGATAATAAGCAGCCTCAGGGGAAAGATGCGGATCAAGACCGCTGGCAGAAGCAGTCAAAAGAGCTTCCGGCACGGGCACTGTGCCACCACGTTCAATCCAAAGCTGCTCACGCGCCTGTCTAGCATCAGCAAACGCCCTACTTGCCGGACTAAGGTTACTTGCACCACTGGCAATGACATCAAAATCCGTCGCAGAAGGGCGGGACTGAAAATATTGCAGACCAATGAATTTCTGAGCAATCAAAGACGACCCTCGTACGGCACCATCGGAGTCAATAATCAAACTTCCATTGGCTTGTACTGGAAAAAACGCTTGGCCAATTTTGGTTACAACCAATGGATATACAAAACCAGTAATTAACAAAAGAGCCATAAAAACAAATAATAGTGGTCTTAATTGCACATTTTTCATGACAACTACCTTTACACTAAACCGATAAAGTTCACGATAACATCAAGCATTTTTATCCCAATAAAAGGTACAATAAACCCACCACAGCCATAAAGAAGCAAATTACGCATTAATAGCCGCCGAGCACTGGCCGGGCGATACGGAACACCTTTTAATGCCAAGGGCACCAAGGCAAGCACAATAAGAGCATTAAAAATAACAGCCGATAAAATAGCACTTTGTGCCGAACCAAGCCCCATAATATTAAGTGCGGACAACTGTGGATAAGTCGAGATAAATAACGCTGGAATAACAGCAAAATATTTTGCAACATCATTAGCAATGGAAAAAGTAGTAAGAGCCCCTCGGCTCATAAGTAATTGTTTTCCAACCATAACAACCTCAATGAGTTTGGTTGGGTTGGAGTCAAGATCGATCATATTGCTTGCTTCCCGCGCGGCTTGAGTGCCCGTATTCATTGCAATACCGACATCCGCCTGAGCCAAAGCTGGAGCATCATTGGACCCATCGCCACACATGGCAATCAGCCTGCCACCTTCTTGTTCTTTCCGGATAAAATCTAATTTACGTTCAGGGGTGGCCTCGGCAAGGAAATCATCCACACCTGCTTCGGCCGCTATCGCAGCAGCAGTCAACGGATTATCCCCCGTAATCATGACGGTACGAATACCCATGGCTCGAAGCTCGGCAAAGCGTTGCTTTAATCCAGCCTTAACAATATCTTTCAAATGAATAACACCCATTATGCGACCATTTTCCCCCACTACCAAAGGGGTTCCACCATTGCCAGCGATACTATCAATAATATTTTGAAGTTCTTTTTGAATACTGCCTGCAAAAGCCTTATCAGCCCAGCGCAACATAGTGTCCGCAGCCCCCTTACGAATAGAACGCTCACCAACATCCACGCCGCTCATACGGGTACGAGCAGAAAATTCTTGAAACACAGCATTAGGAGCAGCGTCTTCAAAACCAAATTTTTGTTTTGCTAAAACAATAATCGACTTCCCTTCTGGTGTATCGTCAGATAGAGAAGACAGGTACGCTGCCTCGGCAAGATTTTTTTCCGTGATACCATTAAGGGGCAAAAACGCGGATGCCATTCGGTTGCCAAAGGTAATCGTACCAGTTTTATCAAGAAGCATCACATCAACATCCCCGGCGGCCTCCACGGCTCGACCAGACTTAGCAACCACGTTGCATTTTAATAACCGCTCCATGCCGGCGATACCAATAGCAGACAATAAACCACTAATCGTAGTCGGCAGCAAAGTAATCAACAAGGCCACCAAATATGGTACTGGGATAATAGTGTGACTGTAGGAAGCCCACGGCAACAATGTTAACACCACCAGTAAAAAGATGATACTCATCCCCATCAAAAGGATATGCAGGGCAACTTCATTAGGGGTTTTTTGCCGTTTAGCTCCCTCAACCATGGCGATCATCCGATCAAGAAAAGACTCCCCCTGCTTAGCTGTAATGCGCACAACAATAGAATCAGAAACCACCCTAGTTCCACCAGTAACAGCCGATCGATCCCCTCCACTTTCCCGGATAACCGGAGCAGATTCGCCAGTTATCGCTGATTCATCAACGGTAGCAATCCCCTGAATAATTTCACCATCACCAGGAATCATATCCCCAGCCTCAACAAGAACAATACTACCAACTTGGAGCTGTACAGCAGTGGTGATTTGATAATCACGAGAAAACTGGTTTTTAAGAAGTTTCGCACTGGTATCGCTACGGGCGGAACGCAAGCTGTATGCCTGAGCCTTACCACGACCTTCCGCCAAACTCTCTGCGAAAGTGGCAAAAAGAACAGTAAGCCACAACCACGCCGATAGCTGCCAGTATAAGGAATCACCGTGAAAAAATGCCGAGACCGTGCATAAAAAAGCCGCAACCTCAACTAGAAAAATAATCGGATTTTTATAAAGAAACAGGGGATTTAATTTTATAAAGCTATCTTTAAGTGACTGAAAAACAATATTTTTATTGATAATAATTACTTTTGAGTGAACGCTCATGACAAAATATCCCCTAAAATTTCCGACCGGCCAACATACTAAAATGTTCGGCCAATGGCCCCAAAGTCAGCACGGGAAAGAATGTCAGGCCACCAATAATAATAATTATTCCAGTAAGTAATACACCAAATAACACACCATGCGTGGGAAATGTCCCTGTCGTAGCAGGGATAATCTTTTTCTCCGCCAAACTACCAGCCAACGCCATTAATGGCACCACATACCCAAAGCGACCAAGCAGCATACACACCCCAAGAGCAATATTATGAAATGGAGTATTAGCCATAAAGCCGCCGAAAGCAGAACCATTATTGGCTGTAGCCGAAGTATAAGCATACAATAATTCTGAAAGACCATGAGGTCCGCTGGCCAACAGCGAGCTTTGTGCGCCCCCCGTCAACAGAGCCAAAGCCCCACCGATAAGCACTCCAAAAGGCATAATAAGCATGGTGAATACCACCAATTTAACTTCACGTGCCTCAATTTTTTTTCCGAGAAATTCCGGCGTACGTCCAACCATTAACCCGGCCAAAAACACGGTCAGAATAACAAAAGATAACATTCCGTACAGACCGCTACCTGCACCACCAAAAATTACTCCACCTGATTGCATATTCACCATGGTTACCAGACCAGCAATAGGCGTCAGGCTATCGTGCATAGCATTAACAGAGCCATTAGATGCCGCTGTCGTAGCTGTGGCCCAAACCACGCTTTCGGTAATTCCAAAACGAGTTTCTTTTCCTTCCAGATTATTGCCTTCCGCGCATAAAGCAATGATAGTGCCCGTCAACCACAAACCCAACATGACACTATAAAGTGTCCACCCCTGACGTTTATCCGCCACCATATGACCATAAGCAAAACATAATGCCGCAGGAATGAGCAAAATGAAAAAAAATTGCAGCATATTACTTATAGGTGTTGGATTTTCAAAAGGATGCGAGGAATTACTTCCAAAAAATCCACCACCATTGGTGCCTAACTGCTTAATAGCAAGCTGGGAAGCCACAAGACCTTGCGGGATAATTTGCTCTTGCTTTTCAATTGTCTGAGCAATTATATAGGAATTAGTATTTTGCGGAACCCCTTGAGCAATAAATGCTAGGCTAGAAACAACTGCAAGCGGAAGAAAAATATAGAGGGTACTGCGCATCATATCAACCCAGTAGTTACCTAAATTTTTTACCTGTCGTGCAGTGACTCCCCTGATAATAGCAAAGAGCAACGAAACTCCTGTAGCTGCAGACAAAAAGTTCTGCACACCAAGACCAACGGCTTGGCTAAAGTAACTTAAGGTAGCTTCACCGTTGTACGCCTGCCAATTAGTGTTGGTAATAAAGCTCACCGCGCAATTAAATGCCAAAATAGGATCCATCCCAGCAAAATTTTGTGGATTAAAAGGCAAAATACCCTGAAATCGCAAAATGCCATATAAAACAAAAAAACCAAGCATATTAAATAGCAACATATTCAGAGTATATTGCCACCAATGCTGCCCAGCATTGGCCTTAATACCGGCCATCTTAAAGAGAAGACGCTCAACCGGAGCTAAAAAACCTTGTCCACTAAAAACATTTTTAATGTATACCCCCAGCAATGGCGCAAGAAGAGTCAACAACGTCACTACAATGCCAATATATATCCAGTTTATTCCAGCCATAGCCTAAAACTCCTCTGGCAATAACAACGCATAAATAAGATAAGCGAGGGCAACAATGCCACTTAAACCGCCAAGAACATATTCAAGCATGATACGCAACCTTCAAAATTTGCTCAGTATATTTTATAACCAGAAAAAATTGATTATTTCTTTTAGGTTGGCGAATTATACCTGTTGCTTAGGCTAGTCAAGCAAATTGACGCCACATTTTTGCTCTTTTATACTACAGAAAACGCGCTATAGTTGAGTCCTATAGAATAGGAAAATCTTATGAAAATAAATATTTCTGGTCGTCATATGAACATTGGTGCCAGCCTCACCTCCCACATTCAGGAAACGTTGCAGCACGCAGCAACCAAATACCTGAACCGGATCACGGACGCCACTGTGGTGGTCGATCATCAAGGTTATCGCTTTCACACTCATATTAGTGTTAACCCCGGCACAAAAACGGCGTTGACAATTCAGGCCGAATACGAATCTGATGATCCTTACGCTTCTTTTGACGGGGCAGCAGCAAAATTGGTGAAGCAGCTGCGTCGTTACAAACGCCGCCTAACAGATCATCATTTGAACGCCCTTGATGCTATAGAAAAACATACAGTAGCACGAGAATACGTCGTCTCCGCTCAAACAGATGAAGAAGGAGCCGAAAAAGACAACGAGCAGACACCCTTGGTCATCGCCGAAATGAGCAGCGATATCAAAACAATATCCGTAAAAGATGCGGTCATGCTCTTAGACCTTAGTGGACGCCCCGTTTATATATTTAAAAATGCTAAAACAAACAATTTGAATGTTGTTTTCCGCCGTCCTGATGGGAATGTCGGGTGGATTGAGCCCCAAAATAAAGTTTCTTGAATTGCGCGGGCGCACAGCCTAACAAACATTTTTTTGGTAGGCTGTGTTTGGGTTTTCTTATTAGCCCATGTGAGGAAAAAGATTTTTATGACCCTTACGGATATTTTGTGTCAAAATCGGGTGCGTTTAGGAATGTCGGTGGCCGATAAAACCGCGGCGTTGGCATTACTGGCCGAGCTGGCTGCGGGGGAGACTAGCTATCAAGCGGCGGTTGTTCGTGACGCGCTCAAGGAACGGGAACGCCTTGGTTCCACCGGCATCGGTCGGGGCGTGGCCTTGCCGCACATTCGCCTCATTGGCCTTGATCGCATGGTGGGTTTTTTTGTGCAATTAACACAACCTGTTGATTTTCATTCTATTGACGGCAGGCCAGTTGATTTAATGTTCTTGTTACTATCTCCCTGCCAGACGACACGGGATAACGCCGCCGCCCAGCACGTGCAGGCCTTGGCCAGCATTACCCGGCTGCTACGCGAAAATGGCACCTGTGATCAGCTCCGCACTGCTACTGAAACAGCTACCATTTGCCGGATTCTGCGCCTAGCACCGGCACTAGCCGCCGCCGAAGTTGCGTAAATTGGTGGGCCTGCCCGGATTTGAACCAGGGACAACTCCGTTATGAGCGGAACGTTCTAACCGCTGAACTACAGGCCCGACATGTACCCGGATGAACATGCTACCAGCCTAAGGCGTGAATTTCAACATGGGATTTTTTAGAAAATAACACACAAAGACTGTTGTTTTGTAAAGAATTACAATCTTTTATGGCCGCATCCAGCCTCGCGCATCAGGCTAGTCTGCTGCGCAACGACATGTTTTTTTAAACCCTGAGCAGCCTCGTCCCGGATTTTCAGACGGAGGATTGGACGCAAGCTGTGTAATGTTGAAGGGGATTGTGGGGGGTGAAAAAATTCTCCCCCCTTGGTGAGAGGAGGGAGTGAAACTACTCTACAGGCAATCTTGGAAACCTGAACTATTTTCGGGTGCTGCCTCAAGGAGGGGGGTCACCCAATTGTCACGTTTCTGAGCCTCGATCTCACTGTCATCTCGGCAATCTTGGCGGCAAGATCGGGATCGATTTTTGACCGATCGAAAATTTCCTGCAACCGACCTTCGGAGTCGATTATACTCAGATCCCAATCACCAAAAACAAAAAGACGGTAGAGTTGGGCGTCAGTAAGGCGCATAATTTTCTCCTTTTTTTATTGTGTAAACTTTCCTACTCTAACCCGCACGCTGGTATAGTTTTTGACAACAACACCAAGTTGTTGTACGAGATTCAAAGAATACAAGATTCACGAGAATCAGAAAGTTAAGACGCAGTATGCCTAACGGCTGCGGCGGTTTCCAAAACGAAGTGCAACACTTCGTAATAGATTGAAATAATGGATTGTTTTCTGGTTGAGGAGATACAGGCGGCTGTGAGACTGGGTCAAGGGCGAGAGCGCAGCGAAAGCCGCGCCCGGCGCGGGGCGAAGCCCCCTTGACGCAGGCCCGAAGCCGCCTGAAAATCACCAAGAAAACAATCTATTGTTAACGGATTTATGACGAAGCGACCCTGAAGTGGCGTTGTTCAACCAACCAACTTCAGGAGTCGCCCGTCATGGCTGCATACCATCATTTCACCCTCGCCGAAAGGGAAAAAATCACATTTTTGCGGAATACAAGAAAAATTTTTTGCAGCCTACAGGGTCTTCCCCCGCACCAGCACCACCAACGCCGCCAGCTTAAACCCGCACGGCAAAAGGGCATAGGCCGCCGATAAGGCCGCTACCGAGCCAGTGCCACCGGGGGCGTAGCCCCAGACTTCCAACAGCGGCAAGGCTATCCCTGCCGCCAACGCCAAGGTGAACTTACTGATAAAATTCCAGATGCCAAACTCTAGGCCGCCGGCTTGGGACGCCCCGCGCTGCTGCACCGCATCGGCCAAGAGCGACGGCAACACCGCCAAATCCCCGCCCAAGGCCGCGCCAGAAAGCAGGCAAATGACCCCAAACGCAACCGCATCCCCCTGCCCCAAGGTAAACGCCCAGATAAAAGAGGCAATGGCGAGGCTGAACGACGCTATCAAACTGCGTCGTTTGCCAAACCGCGCCGCCACCCGCACCCACACCGGCATGGCCAGCACAGCGGCTAAAAAATACGCGCCTAAAAACGCGCCGCTCCACGCCGCCGCGTCGAGCACATCGCTAGCAAAAAACAAAAACAATGTTGCGGTCAGGGAAGGAGCTAATGCATTCAAAAAGAATAAAAGAAATAAGCGTCGCAGCCGCCTATCCTGCAGCACAAGACGCCATGCTGTTGGTGCTGGCATCGGTGCTGTTGCCACCATTTTAGGTAGGCGCATCAACAGCAATGCGACCACCACCACCACCAGCAATACCCAGCAAAACGCCTGATACGCCGCCTTCTCCCCCAACCACGGGGTCAACGTTGGCGGCAGAGCCGAGGCCACCAGCACGCCAACAATGATCATCCCCTCCCGCGCTGCAGCCACCCGAACACTGGCCTTGCTATCCCCGCCCAGGGCTACCCCAACGGTATAAACCACAATGGAAAAAACGCTGTAGGCCAGATATGTCAAAACAAGCAAACCACCCACGACTAATACCAAACTAATATCCAACCCTAATATCGGCAGGAAAAATAACCCAAAGACTCCAGCCACCAATACCGCGCCTGAAACCACCAGCATTCCCCGCCGCCGCCCCGCCCAGCCATCGGCCAAAATCCCCAAAAACGGATCAGCCAAGCAATCAATCACCCGTGTCAAAAATAGCACCAACCCCAAAACGGTGAGCGATAACGGCAGTGTATCCGCATAAAACTTAGGCAAATGGACATACAGCGGCAAGCCGACAAACCCCACTGGCAAGCCTAAAATCCCGTATCGCCACAAAGAGGGCGTCACAACTTTTCACCCAGTAATTGCGCTCTTAATTCAGGCTCTGAAGTCTTCTGCGACAACCAAATATCAAAAAACCGCCGAGCAAAAGTTACAGAGGCAATCGTGCCGGTAGGCTTGCTGTTATAGGTAAAAGATACACCTTTTTGCGGATCAAAAAATGCTGTTATTCTGTCTCCGTCTTTAACATCGGGAAAGGCCAACCGCAGCGATGCCTCAAACTTGGCGTCTTCGGTTGCGGTTTCGGGAGACTGACGGCGCATCTCCTCAAGGGTTTTTTCCACCAAATCAATACCACTAATTGACCAATAGTACGTCAGGCTTAAAGCAAAAGGGGCTTCATACGACCAAGGATTGCTATCCGTCCATAGCTCTGCTTGATAAATTTTTGAAAAAAGCCGCCTTAAAACTCCAGTCCCTACTGGCTTTGCGGCCTCAAAAACTGAAACAACTTCCGAAGGTTTTGCTCCAGCTGTGCCAGAAAAAACAATGCAGCCAATAATCAGTAAACACCATCTGAGCATAGTCTACCCCAAATACCCCAAGGCTTGCAGTTTTACCAGCACCCGCTGCGCCGCCTCGTCCCGGCTCATGGTAGCGGTATCCAGCACCAGCTCTGGATGTTCTGGTACTTCATAAGGATCATCAATGCCGGTAAAACCCGGAAGCTTTCCTGCCCGTGCCTTGGCATACAGACCCTTGCGATCCCGCTGTTCACATACATCAAGGGGGGTTGCCACATAAATCTCAAGGAACCCAGCAGTACCAGACGCAAACAATTCCCGCACTTCCCGGCGCACCGCCGCGTACGGCGCAATAGGCGCACAAATCGCTGCACCGCCGGCGGCGGCTACCTCCGCTGCAACAAAGCCAATACGACGAATATTCAAATCCCGGTGTTCTTTTGAAAAACCAAGCTCACTGGATAGATGCTGACGCACTTGATCGCCATCCAGCAGTGTTACCGCCCGACCACCAACCTCCAGCAGCTTTACCCGCACCGCATTAGCAATAGTAGACTTTCCAGAACCCGACAGTCCGGTAAAAAATAAACAAAATCCTTGTTTTAATTTTGGCGGATAGGTACGCTTCAACTCTTTGAGTACCGAAGGAAAAGAAAACCATTCTGGTACTTCTATATCGTTTTGCAGGCGACGGCGGAACTCTGTCCCACTGATATTCAGGATTCTATCCTCTGGTTCCACTTTATCTGCGGGCACATATTCACTACGATTTTCCACGTAAACCATTTCTTTAAATGGTACCATGCTAATGCCAAGCTCGGCCTCATGCTGAGCGACCAATTCCTGCGCGGCATAGGGATGATAAAAATCTTCCCCTGCGCTGTTCTTACCCGGACCAGCGTGATCGCGACCCACGATAAAATGGCTACAGCCATAATTTTTGCGGATAATGGCGTGCCACAACGCCTCTCGCGGCCCCCCCATCCGCATGGCCAGAGGCAGAAGGCTCAGCATCGCTAGACCTTCGGGGTAACTGCTGCAAACGTGCTCATAACAACGCACGCGGCTATAATGATCCACGTCCCCCGGCTTGGTCATGCCCACCACCGGGTGCACCAGGAGGCTGGCCTCGCACGCCGCCGCCGCCCGCCGGGTCAGCTCATAATGCGCCCGGTGCATAGGGTTGCGCGTCTGGAAAGCAACAATCTTTGTCCAGCCTTGCTGTACAAACCGCTCCCGCAATTGCGCGGGGGTAAAGCGAAGGGTTTTAAAATCATAATGAGTTGGCAACTCAAGCCCTTCCAACGTGCCGCCCAGATAGACTGATCCTGCACGCTGGTGTAGATAAAAGACCGCGGGATGCGCAGCGTCATCGGCACCAAAAACTTTTTTTGCTTCCCTTTTTTTGTTTGGAGTATAACGCGACTCAACAGTGAGAATAGCCAACGCGACCCCCTCACTGTCACGAAGGGCTATCTGTTCACCCACGGTGATTTTACCAGCAAAATCCTCACTAACATCAAGCGTCACAGGCATGGGCCAGACTGCGCCATCGGCAAGGCGCATATTATCCAGCACACTCTCATAGTCTGCCTCATTCAAAAAGCCACGCAACGGGGAAAAACCCCCGTTAAGCAGCAACTCTACATCACAGACCTGTCGCGGGGTCAACGTCCACGAGGCAAGACGGGCAAGCGTTACCTTGGTTGATGGATGGGTCGCGGCACCGCGCTGCACCAAGTTCACCAAAGTACCGCCGTGAGGACTTACAAGATTATTCATAAGTTACTATCTTTCCGCAATCAAAAACACTCAACCACGCTTAACATCTCAATCAAATAAGTCAAAAAGTGACCTGAACTTACTTGGCTTACCGTGTTTATGGCGATAATAACCATCATACTCATCATCACGATACATGGAACGACTTTGAGGATGAGCTGAGGGAGACTTATGGGCACCCTTTTCAAAAGATTGACGATAATGGGCGTATTCTTGACGATCTTCCTGGATTGCTTCCTGCATAGCACCAAGAAGCTTCTCCAGCTCCCCTTTATCGAGCCAAACGCCACCGGAAACCGGACACCGGTCAATCTCAATGCCATTGCGAACAATCTGCTGCATCGGCGTGGTACCATCAATAGGACTAACCAACAAAGGCATTTTCAATCCTCCTCATATAGATACGAAAAATCTTATACAGCCTGCGCCCTAAAAAAGAAAGAGGAAACAAAATTCTTTACTTTCATGGATTCCGAAGCACCACTTGTACCACATCTGTACGCTGCCCCGCAAAAGAGGCGGCACACATACTCAAATACAGCCGCCAACTACGAATGAAGGCTTCTCCATACCCCATTTCCCGAATCCGGGGCAAAACCGCATCAAACCGAGCCAGCCATTCCCGCAAGGTACGAGCATAATCTTGACCGAAGGCAAAGACTTCTTGGCACATAAGCCCGGCTTTTTCTGCACCAACGCGAAACGCCGCCACCGAGGGCAACATCCCGCCGGGAAATACATAATGGCGAATATAATCACTGCGCCGCGCATACGCATCGAACACGGCATCAGCAACAGTTATAGTCTGCACTACCGCTACCCCACCTGAAACTAACCGGCGACGCAGTGTATTAAAATACACTGGCCAATACCGCCGCCCGACGGCCTCAAACATTTCAATAGATGCTATTGCCTCAAACATCCCCCTAGCATGACGGTAATCCTCAAGGCGAATATCGGCTTTACCTGCTAAACGCTCACTAGCCACATGATATTGGCTTGGCGAAATCGTCAGACCCGTCAGGCTGTGTCCCGCCTGACTTGCAGCCGCCGCAAACCCGCCCCACCCACAACCTATCTCTAACACCCGTCGCCGATCAGGTGTGATAGCACCAAGAATACGCCGATATTTCGCCTGTTGTGCCGCCTCCAGACTCGTCTCAGAATCAGCATATAAGGCCGATGAATACGTCAAACTCTCATCCAGCCACAAGCGATAAAAAGCATTACCCACATCATAGTGACTGCGAATATTCTTGCTACTGCCTTGGGGACTATTGCGACGCAGAACGGTATTCACCAACCGATACCACCACCGATTTAATCCGTGACCATTGGCATGGGTATCCAGCGTTTCCAAATTGTCTACAAATACCGTAAATAATGCATCTAAATTATCGGTATCCCAAAGCCCAGCAGTATAAGTCTGTCCCAGCCCAATATCGCCCCGGCTAGCCAGAGCCGTAGCCACAGACCAATCGTGTATCTGCCACTGCGCCTCCCCGCCAAGCTGCGCCCCACGAAATGTTCGCCGTTCTCCTGTCGGCGTAGTTAAATGCAGCGTTCCTTTAACGATACCAGCTTCCAGCGCCTCAAGAAGGCGATGCTGCACAAGACTATTTAACGTAATCATCGACTAACCTCCCTGTCCGGCGCTGCTGGCTTGCGATAATAACGAAAGCCTTTAACCACCATCCGCAATGCGTGCAAATGGATAAGAAAAATAATTTTCATTGTCAGCAACGGATACCGAAAAAAACACCGTGCTATACTGGGGCTGTCTAGGCGTTGACGTCGCCCCGTCACTGCTGTGTGCAACACCACCTTACCCTCATCAACATAATCAATCCACACACCGATTTTTTCAAAACTATACGCAAAACGAAACCGATAAGTGCCTTTTACCTGTAAAAAAGGTGATACATGAAAAATTTTTTTTGCCTCCAACCAGTCATCTTGGGTCATATCCCGCTGATCCTCATGCACGCAAAGGTATGCATGCCGCTCTCCAAAGGTGTTATTAACTTCTGCTACCACCGCCCGAGGAACGCCAGCCTTATCCAAACAAAACCAAAAACTAACCGGATTAAAGACATAGCCCAAAACACGGGGCATGGTTAGCAGGATTACCTCCCCATCCGCCGCAGTTACCTCGTGCTCGCATAATACTTTAGCAATCCACTCTTGGCAACGCAGGCCACCAAAACCGTGGTCACGCTCATGGAACGATACTACGTTACCCCTGTTCACCCCCAAAAATCGGCATGCCATATCGGCCATCCTAGCCAACGGAAAGCAAAGGTAATAAACTGTATAGCGCAACCGATGAGGCTGCGGGCTTACACGCTGGTGCACTACATCCGCGATCAGAAGACCATTTTCTAATGCCACGGAATCGAAACTCCCAAACCTTGAGCCACCCGCACGGCACTCTGAAGACCATCCTCATGAAAGCCATACCGCTGATACGCGCCGGCGAACCAAAGACCTCGCTGACCTTGAATAGAGGGAATTTTCGCCTGCGCGGCCAACGCCTCACGGGTAAACACCGGGTGATGAAATATATGCCGATCAAATATTTTTTCTTCCGCAATCGGCATCAAAGGATTAAGCGTCACAAATAATGGATACGCATTATCTATCCCTTGTAATTCATTCATCCAGTAAGTCACTGATACTGCCCTTGTTGCCGCGCTACTGGCGTAATTCCAACTAGACCAACACGCCTTACGCCGTGGCATAACGGCCTCATCACGATGCAAATACGCTTGGTTTTCCTGATACCCAAACGCGCCCAGCACCGAACGCTCATTCGGCGTGGCATCGGCCAGCATACCCAACGCCTCATCAGCATGACAGGCTAATACTACCTGATCATAGTGTTCAACACTGCCGTCCTTTGTCTGTACCAACACTTGATCTGCCTCCGTATGCACCCGAACCACCGGCGCATTCAAGCGTATATGCCCCTCTAGGGGTTCTAGAATCTTGTCTACATACTGCTGTGCCCCGCCCGTCACCGTGTACCATTGGTGCTGACCACCAAACGACAATAAGCCATGATTTTTAAAAAACTGCACAAACGTTCGTGCAGGGAAATCAAGCATTTTTTGCGCCGGGCAACTCCATATAGCTGCACCCATAGGCAAAATAAAACGCTCAATAACAGGATTGCCTAAACTCAAGGCCTGTAATAACTCCCCTAGGCTAGCCTCAGGAAGAGTTGTAACCATCGCCTCCGCCTGTCGAAAAAACCGCCATACATCATATGCCATCGCGTAAAATGAAGGCCGAAACAGGTTAGACCGCTGACCAAACACTGCGTTCAATCCCCGTGCACCCCACTCAAAACCGCCATTGTCGGAAGTAAAACCAAAAGTCATGCTGCTTTTGTGTGTAACAACACCCAAATACCGAAACAGCCCGACAAGCTCAGGATAATTTAGCGGATTAAAAACAATAAAGCCTGTATCCACCGGAATGGAACGACCATTGTACGAAACAATGCGAGTACGGGTATGTCCACCAGAAACCGAATTTTTCTCATACAATGTTACTAGATACCGCGATGCCAACAGCCGCGCCGCCGCCATTCCCGCGATTCCTGACCCCACTACCGCTATTTTTTGCATACAGCTCTTGTAAAAGCCCTTTTGTTCCTTGTTAAGGAAAAAGATCGGCCGTTAACTCTTTATTATAGGATTAAGGATTAAAACCCATAGTTGCTATTAAAGCAAAAAACTTACTAATGGGGATAAGCCATGCCACGTTTCGATGTTCGCCTAAAACTCGTAGCACTATTACTTGTGTTTGGGTTACTACCCTTGCTTTCAGTCATGCCTATTATTTTCGGCAAGCTTAATGAAATGCGGGATGGTAGTCTTAGCAATATGCGGATCACCGCAGGAACTGTCGGTGAACTCATCGACCGTAACTTATTCGAGCGTTATGGTGATGTACAGGCCTTCGGTTACAACGGTGCCGCTCTAGATAACCGTAACTGGTTCCGCCCCAGTGCAGATAACCCCCTGATTTCTTCCATGAACAGCTACATGGTTAACTACGGGCTTTACAAGCTCATGATGCTGCTTGATCTTGAGGGTCGAGTGGCTGCCGTCAATAATATTGATAACAAAGGTAACCCCCTAGAAACCATTGGTCTTTACAACCGTAATTTTAAGGATGCCCGTTGGTTCCAACAGGCAAAAAATAAAAACTTCCTCAGTAGCCCTTCCCTAGACGGCACCGCCGTTCAACAACCCGCCTATGAAAAAATTGTGGCTGATGCCTATCGTGAGGATGGCTTCACCATCGCTTTTTCTGCACCCGTATACAACAGCAAGAAAGACATGATTGGCGTCTGGGTTACCTTTGCCGATTTCGGTCTTGTAGAAAGCATTGTCGCCGATATCTATAACCAAGCGAAAAGCAATGGTGCAACCAACATTGCTTTTGCCATACAGGACAATAATGGCACTGCCCTCGTCAATTATGATCCCACCGCACAGGGTACCAGCAATTACAGACGTGACAGTAGCAGCATAGGTCAGAAAAAATTAGCCACAATGGGCATTCCTGCTGCTAACGACGCCCTTAAAAACAGCCAAGGCAGCAGCATCAGTAACGATCACAACACCGAAACTGCCGTCAGCTGGGAAGCCAGCAACGGAGCCATCGGCTTTCCTGGCTTAGGTTGGACTGTCATTGTTCATGAACCTGCCAGCGAAGCTTTTGCTAATGTTATTAGCACAAAAGCTCTTCTAAAACAGATTATGATAGTTGCCGTTATTGGATTAGGCGGTATTGGTGCCCTGGTTGGTACTTTTGCTAGCCGCCCCATTCAGAAGGCAACAGATGTTGCCAAACGTCTAGCTGATGCTGATTATAAGATGATCATTGACGGCCTTGAGAGAAAAGATGAGTTCGGCAACCTGGCGCAGGCTCTCAACAACATCAAGAATACTGTCGCTGATTACTCTGGACAACTTGCCGCGATTAGCCGTTCACAAGCAGTTATTGAGTTTGATACCAAAGGCTATATTCGCAATGCTAACCAAAACTTCCTACACGTCACCGGGTATACTATGGATGAAATCAAAGGCAAACATCATAGTATTTTTGTTGAACCAGCAGAAAAAGATAGCCCCGAGTACCAGCAATTCTGGGCAAACCTGAACGCCGGGCAATCCAAGATCACCGAGTTCAAGCGCATTGCCAAAGGCGGCCGGAAATTCTGGATCAATGCATCCTACAACCCCATTCTCGACCCCAACGGCAATATCGTTAAGATTGTCAAATTTGCCAACGAAATTACTGATACCGTGGAAACACGCCTTGAAAACGAAATCGGCATGGAAGAATCCATGCACGTCCTGCAAGGCGTTGCCAGCGGCGATCTCACTTTAAAAATGAACAAAGACTACAAGGGCACGTTTGCCACCATCAAAAATGCCATCAACACCACGGTCGAAAAACTTACCGAAACAGTGGTTAACATCAAACAGGCATCAGAACTGGTAGGATCCGCCGCTTCCGAAATATCATCGGGAAGTGCTGATCTCTCTCAGCGTACGGAAAACCAAGCCTCCTCCTTGGAAGAAACCGCTGCTTCGATGGAAGAGCTTACCAGCACCGTCCGCCAAAATGCCCAAAACACCGATGAGGCAACAAAAATATCCCTCAAAGCACAAGAACTTGCTCAAAAAGGCGGCGATGTCGTGGATAAAGCCGTGGCGGCCATGTCTCAGATTGAGCAATCCTCCAAAAAAGTTTCTGACATCATCGGGGTTATTGATGAGATTGCTTTCCAAACCAACCTATTGGCTCTCAATGCCGCCGTTGAAGCGGCCAGAGCCGGGGATGCCGGAAAAGGCTTTGCCGTTGTCGCCTCAGAAGTGCGATCCTTGGCTGGCCGTTCTGCTGCCTCTTCTAAAGAAATTAAACAACTCATCCAAGAAAGTAACGAACAAGTGCGCGTGGGTGCTGAATTGGTTAACCAAGCCGGCTCCAGCCTGAAAGAAATCGTTTCCACGAATAACAACGTCAATACAATCATTTCCGAAATATCCGGGGCGACGAAAGAACAAACTAACGGCATTGAAGAGATCAACAGTGCCATCACCCAGATGGATGAGATGACCCAACAAAACGCCGCCTTAGTAGAAGAAAATACCGCCGCTGCACAGTCCCTTGTGGAGCAGGCTAACCAACTGGAACAGCTGGTATCCTTCTTCAAAATTAGCCAGGATGCCGCCCGCCAACAGACGAGCCAATCGGTACAAACCCCCGTTGTTCGCCCGACTCCACCTCCTCGCCCCGTCCGTAAACAAAACCCAGGGCGCAAGCCATCAGGGAACAGTGCCCCAGCACAAAACTATGACAAAGATTGGCAGGAGTTCTAAAGATGCTTACTCTTCCCACACAACTCACCATTGAAACAGCAAACAGTTTCTGTGAAGTGCTTCTTCGGGACTTAACAATCCATGAAAACGCAACAGTAAGCCTCAATGCCGAAACGCTAGAAAATATTACCACCCCAGGGATACAGGTTCTTCTTTCTTTACAAAAAAGCCTACAGGCAAAAAACAGCCGTCTTCACATCATCGGCACCACCCCGCCTGTACAGTCTATTTTCAAAGATTTAGGCCTACAGTCCTTACTTACAAACCCTTAAGGAGCCTCTCCCATGGCCAAACAAATCCTGACCGTTGATGATTCAAAAACCATGCGAGAGATGGTAAGCTTTACCCTGAAAGCTGCGGGCTATGATATCCTCGAAGCTGAGGACGGTAAAGTTGCCCTAAGCGTTCTTGACGGTAAAAAAATTGATGCCATTATCGCCGATCTCAATATGCCCAACATGAATGGGTTTGAACTCATCAAAGCATTGCGAGAACAACCTACCTATCGCTTTACCCCTATCCTCATGCTAACCACCGAGGGAGATACGAGCAAAAAAGAAGAAGGTAAAGCCGCCGGAGCCACCGGATGGATCGTTAAACCTTTTGACCCAGAAAAGTTAGTCGAAGTTGTTAAAAAAGTGTGCCCGCTATGAGTACACTCGACCAGTTCCGTGCAACCTATATCACCGAATGCTATGAGCTTTTAGGAGAAATGGAAACAAGGCTGCTCGGCCTTGATGCGCATCAGGCCGATACCGAACAACTCAATGCCATTTTCCGTTGCGCACATTCTATTAAAGGCGGGTCTGGTGCTTTTGGTTTAGACTATATCACCCATTTTACCCATGCACTGGAAGCCCTGCTCGATGCGATGCGCAGCGGCACTATCCCAGCCACCGCTGAGGTGGTGGATGCACTTTTAGAATCCGTTGATGTCGTAAGCAAAATGGTACAGGCTGCAGAACACAATGAAACCCCTCCACCCGGGCTTGGCGGCATGCTACTTACCAAGCTCGAAAAACTTCTGGGCAACAAAAACGGGACGTCTGCCAGCACGGAAACAGCCTACGGCATTTTTGATGAAACGCCGGAAAGACTCTCGCAGCAACGATTATACAATATTGATTTCATACCACATGAAACCCTGTTTTTCAGTGGCAACGAACCCCTCCTTATTCTGCGCGAGCTAAAAACACTAGGCGACACACAAATAAACGCCATTACCCACCGCTTACCGCTTCTGGATAATTTGGATTCAACCAAGTGCTATCTTGGTTGGTCTATACAGCTGCATACCGAGGCCACAGAAGCAAAAATCCGTGAAGTGTTTGAATTTGTTGACGACCAATGTACGTTAACATTGACCGTTCAAAATTCAGAACAACCTACTATTGTTGCTGTGCAATCATCCACTACCTCGCCTGCATCAGACAAAACCACCCCGACCGCATCTGGGGTTACCTCTATCCGTGTTGATTTAGAAAAAATTGATCGCCTGATAAATATGGTTGGGGAGTTAGTCATCACTGAAGCCATGCTTCGTGCCCAAGCGAGATTATTACCCAATGAGCAGTTCACCGATCTCATGCGCGGCATTGAAGAACTCAGCCAACACACAAGAGAAATCCAAGAAGCCGTCATGGCCGTTCGGATGCAGCCAGTAAAATCTATTTTTGCCAGGATTCCACGCATCGTCCGTGATCTCTCAACACAATTGGGGAAAGATATTCGCCTAATCACCAGCGGTGAAAATACCGAGGTTGATAAAACTATCATCGAACAGCTCGCCGATCCTTTAAACCATATGATCCGCAATGCTGTTGATCATGGTATTGAACGCCCAACTGATCGCTTGGCCTCCGGTAAACCGGCTCAAGGAACAATCAGCCTAGCTGCTTTTCATCGAGGTGGTCGAATTGTTATTGAGGTCAACGATGACGGTGGAGGCATTAACCGGGAAAAAGTCTTGCGCAAAGCAAAAGATAAGGGGCTTATCGCCACGGATACAATTTTAAGCGACAGCGAATGCGATCAGCTTATTTTCCTTCCAGGTTTCTCCACTGCCGAACAAGTATCCAACGTCTCAGGGCGCGGTGTTGGCATGGATGTGGTACGTCGTAATATTGAAGGTCTTGGCGGTACAGTCCAAGTCACCAACCGTCCCGGTACCGGATCAACCTTTACGGTATCCCTGCCCCTTACCTTAGCAATCTTAGACGGCATGATCGTACGTGTTGGGATGGAACATTACATCATTCCTATTACCAGTATCATCGAAAGCCTGCGCCCACGCTCTGAAGATGTGCGTCATCTTGATGGGTACAGCGATGTTATTAACGTACGTGGTGCCTTTATCCCAGTTCTCTACCTCCACCAAATCTTCAATATTTCCAACATCTGTCTTGACTCACAAAAAAACTTAGTGGTTTTGGTAGATGCTGGTGGCGAAACTATTGGTCTCGTTGTTGATGAACTGCTTGGCCAACAACAAGTAGTCATCAAAAGCCTAGAGGCCAATGCCGACCCAATCCCCGGTATTTCCGGAGCCACAATCCTTGGCGATGGCCGGGTCTCTCTAATTCTTGATATTAACAGCCTGCGCCGTCTAGGTCGCCCCCAGCGTCTAGCAATGCCGCAAACCCAAGCCGCATAAAGGAACCGCACATGACAGAAAACCTTGAAACAAAAAATACTGTAACGCCACAACAAATCCTAACCTTCACCGTCGCCAATGAAGAATACGGTGTGGATATTATGGCGGTTAGAGAAATCAAAGGATGGACCGAAGCCACACGGCTTCCTAACACCCCCATATACATACGCGGCGTTATCAACCTGCGCGGTCTTATTATTCCCATTTTCGATGTTAAAACTAGGCTGGGTGGTGAATTGACCAATGCCACACCCAAACATGTAGTCATTATTCTTTCCGTAGGAACACGCAATATCGGCTTATTAGTGGATGCCGTCTCGGACATTCTAGACGTAAATTATGATCAAATTAAACCAGCCCCCACAGGGGACGAACAAAGCACTGAAGATTACGTTACGGGTCTTATTTCCCTAGAAAATCGAATGGTCGTTTTGATGGACGTTGGCCGCCTATTGCACAAGGATCCCGCCTTGGCTCAGGTGGATAAACTAGAAGATGTTGCGTAGAGGGTATCGTGTCCCAAACCGAACGACAACGAGAATTTGCTTTTGATGCAAGCGACTTTAGAACACTGGCTACACTCGTCAGCAATCTAACGGGTATTGTGCTGGCAGAGCACAAAAAAGATATGGTCTATTCTCGCTTAGCCCGTCGAGTACGGGCACTCAAAATGCAATCATTTGCTGAATATTGCGATTTTTTACAAAATGATAATGAAAATACCGAGATAGGAAATCTCATTAACGCCATCACCACCAACCTAACAAGTTTTTTTAGGGAACAACACCATTTTGAACATCTTCGTGATGTTGTTATCCCTGCCGTTGCTAAAGAAAAAACAAAACACCTGCGCCTTTGGTCTGCGGCTTGTTCGGCCGGAATGGAAGCATATTCTATGGCCATGGTGGTGCGCAAATACCTGCCAACGATCGAGCAATGGGATGCAAAAATTCTTGCCACCGATATTGACACCAATATATTGGAAACAGGGCGAATTGGACGCTACCCGCTAGCAGAAAAAAATAATATTCCTTTTCCCTATCACTCGTTACTAGAAGAACAACACAACACCCTGCAAATGGGTCAATCATTGCAGGGATTAATTCGCTTTAAACATCTCAATCTTCTTGGTGAATGGCCCATGCATGGCAAATTTGATGCTGTGTTCTGTCGTAATGTTGTTATCTACTTTGACAAACCCACTCAGATAAAATTATTCAACCGCATTGCCGAACTTTTATCTCCCGGCGGTTGGTTATACATCGGTCACTCTGAAAGCATTGCCCCAACTAATTCTCAATTCCGCCTTATGGGGCGGACCATTTATCAAAAGGTCTAGAGCACAACAATGACCCAAACCAGCCCCCCCGTGACGGACTCAAAGGTCATTAAAATTATCAGTGGCGAATGGCATGTCTGTACCCAACCAGGAGAGATGCTGGTAACTATTCTTGGGTCTTGTATTGCTGCGTGCATACGCGACCCATTTTGCGGCGTCGGTGGGATGAACCATTTTCTCCTCCCTGGTGAAGAAGGAAGCGATAATAAAATAAGCGAATCAACCCGCTACGGGGTCTTTGCCATGGAAACCCTTATCAATAGCATTTTGAACGCTGGTGGTCGGAAAGATAGGCTTGAGGTTAAAGTTTTTGGTGGCGGCAATGTCCTGCGTAACAGTACCCGCATCGGTTCCAAAAACGCAGCTTTCATTCGTCAATTTTTGAAGAAGGAAGGCTACACTATTGCCTGCGAAGATATGGAAGGAGATACACCACGCAAAGTGCACTACTACCCCCATACGGGCAAAGTGATGCTCCGCCGCCTGCCTTCTGCCAATGATGTTGAGGTGGCTAAAGAATTACAGGACGAGGAACGCTATCGCCGCACGCTTCTTCACAAGCCCGTTGTTGGCAATATTGATCTGTTTTGAGGTGGTCATGAAAAAAATTCGTGTTCTTATCGTCGATGATTCAGCTCTCATCCGGCAAATATTTACCGAAATTCTGAATACCGATGAAAACATTGATGTCGTTGGCACGGCCATTGACCCTATTGATGCACGGGAAAAAATTAAACAGCTCAACCCAGATGTTCTGACACTGGATATCGAAATGCCTAAAATGGATGGACTATCGTTTTTAGAAAAAATTATGAGCCTGCGACCCATGTCCGTGGTCATGGCATCATCACTGACTCAAAAAGGTGCAGAAATGACCATTCGCGCCCTAGAACTTGGAGCGGTTGATACCATTGCCAAACCCATCCACAATCAAACATACGAAACATTAGCCGCTCTTCGAACAGAATTAATCACCAAAATCAAAGCCGCTGCTACCGCCAATATCAATCGCCAAAAAACCCACACCACCGAAAAAAACGTGCTGTCTTTTAATCCATCACCTGATGCACAAGATAGCCTTATTGCCATTGGCGCATCCACGGGCGGAGTTGAAGCATTGCGGGATGTTCTTATAACTCTGCCAAAAAATACACCGCCAGTGGTTATAGTGCAGCATATGCCAGCGCAATTTACCACTTCCTTTGCAGCTCGGTTGAATAGTCTTTGTACAGTAACCGTTAAAGAAGCTGCACACCACGATCGCCTTAATACAGGGTGTGTTTACTTGGCACCAGGGGAACGGCACTTACAAATTAAAAAAATAGGCCAAGATTTTGTTTGCAAAATAGACGATGGCGAAAAAGTTTCCGGTCATAAACCATCCGTTGACGTTTTATTTCGCTCAGTAGCCAGTGCCGCTGGAACAAAAGCCGTGGGCGTCATCATGACCGGCATGGGACGCGATGGTGCCGAGGGTTTGCTGGAAATGCGCAATAAAGGTGCTTACACTATCGGCCAGAATGCAGCGAGCTGTGTCGTTTACGGTATGCCCCAAGCAGCAGCAAAAATCCAAGCCACATCTCTTGAAGTACCTTTATCTAGTATTGCCACGACTATCCTAAAGCACTTTGAGACAAAAGCATCGGAAAACAACCATGACCAATAACCTTTATGCTCCAGAAGTTTTATCACTCCTCACCGCTAACGGTGCTGCACTCAAAATTCTTGCTACGACCTTACCCGACAACGCAACAAAAGTAGAGCACGCCGCAGTAGACCTTACCGATCGCTTCAAAACCCTAGCACAAGCAGCTTTACAGCAATCCTCACATTTAAAATTGATTCTTGAAGGCAGCAGTACAGTCAATGTTAACGGGACGCTTATTCCCTTCAGGCAATTTATTGATGAATTTCTACAGGCTGTCAATGATTCCGTTGAAAAACTGCTCATGGTTTCACAACGTTCCATTTCTATTATATACAATCTCAGCGATGCCATTGAACACCTTAAGGAAATTGAAAAGTTTTCAAAAACAATTCAAGCAATTACACACAAAACAAATATTCTCGCCCTTAATGCCACGATTGAAGCCGTCCGCGCCGGGCAGGCAGGAAAAGGTTTTGCCGTTGTGGCCGCCGAAGTCAAAACCATTTCAAAACAAATTGCACAACTTTCTAATGAAATGAGCGGCCGAGCTAGAGCTGTCACCAACAGCGTCACCGAGGGTTTCAGTGTCCTCCAAGAGATTGCCAGCACCGATATGAATAGTAATATGCTCGCCAAAGATAGCTTGGAACGCCTAATGCAAGGCATAGTAAAACAAAATCAAGATAATGCTGAGGCAATGCAGGTATCTATTACCACATCACAAAAAATTGCCGAATCGATTCATGCTATGATTGTAGATTTGCAATTTCAAGATCGCAATACCCAAGTGGCGGATAACGCCTGCACTATTTTGGAACAATGCCTAAAATTACTGAAACAAGCAGAGCAAAAAATTGATGCGAACCCCACCCCATCTCTTGACACGCAAGCCCTGAACGATGCCACGCATTCTATTATTTCCGGTATTAAACTTGGCACAATGCGCCAACAATTTATGATCGCGATTCGTGATTATGCCGAACACCATGGCATCAATCCGGAAAACCTACACCTCACTATTGATGACAAGAAAAATACCTCTATTAATCCCGATGATGATATTGAACTTTTTTAAGGAAAAAGCCATGCCTATCCGTCAACACATTCAACACTCAACCTTTGAAGTTTTTTTAGAAGGTGATTTTAATTTCAATGACAATAAACAGTTCCGCACTGTTCTCGAAACCATAAAACAGTCCAATATAAATTATATAAGACTTAACCTTGAAGGACTTAGCACCATTGATTCCGCAGCACTGGGGATGCTTATTATGGCGAAAGATACCGCAATGTCCGCCCAAAAGAAGATTATCATATTCGGTGCTCAAGGCCAGGTCAGAAAAATGATCGAACTCGCACACCTCCATACATTGTTTGAGACTGAGTGAAATACTCATTTATGGGGGACACTTGCAAGTATATTTTTAACTAACACCCGGTGCCGCTGCCTCAAACAATGCCTGATACTTCTTAAGTACTGCATACGCTTCAGTGATTTTCTTAAGCGCAGTATCATCAGGTGCCCCCCAATCGGGATGATGTTGTTTCACCAATGTACGATAACGTTGCTTAATAACAGCAAACGTACAGCGTCCCTCTAAATCAAGCACAGCCAAAGCTTGCTGCACTTCCCTCACCAAAGGGGGCGGCGGACGGTACCCTGATGGATATCCTGTTGTTCCATCAAATGCCCGACCAAACGGCCAAGATGGACGCTCCCACGTTGCGGAACGCCGCATATCCTCCTCAATCTTGGCCGAAGACATCCCCGCATAGTAATCCCACTTTTGATTATATTCTTGTACATGATGCAGGCAAAACCAATAATATTCATGAAGACTACTACGACTTCGCGGCGCACGATGTTCCCCAGCCTCACTACAGCCCGGGTGATCGCAATCTCTCTCCTTGAGCTTTTTTTTATTATAAAAAGCCACATTCAAAACCGCCTCAAAACGACGCCGTCGGCGCGTTAACCGCATATACACTATTCCTTGAAAACAGATGCGTAACCGTAGTATAACGTGCCCCATGATAACTGTTTCTGATCTCGAAAACAAGCTGCGCACCGCATTCTCCCCAACCATCCTTAAAGTTATTGATGATTCAGGAAAACACGCTGGCCATGCGGGGGCGCGCCCCGATGGAGGAAGCCACTTCAAGGTTATTTTGCGCACTCCTAAATTTGAAGGTTTGTCAAAAATTCAACAACATAAAGCCATTTATGCTCTTTTAAAATCAGAAATGGCAAAAGAAATCCACGCCCTCACTTTAGATACCGGTGTTTAATCAGTTTATGGCACAACAAAAGCTCCATGCTTAAATCCACTGCTTTTGGAAATGTCATTGCTGTTGAGGGTTCTGGTATTCTTGCTCTCATCCGCCCTCAGCATAGAGCTGAGGCTGCCGCTGTTACTGTAAACATCAACGCGTCGGGTCGCAAAATTATCACAAGCACCGAGCCAGCACCGCCCCCCGCTGAACTCTCCCATATCCAACTGGGTTCTCTAGTTAAGGTTCCTACAACTGACCACAGCATTGCCTTTGGGATCATAACAAGCCTAAGTCTTCGCAGCCATATTTCCGAACCTTCCCTTACGGATGCACGCATTGCCGCCGTAACGCTTATTGGTGAAATTCTCAAAACTACTTTATCCGGCGAAAAAAAAACATTTTTTCAACGAGGGTTATCCGCCTACCCGGCTCTTTGGGCACCCGTTGCACTGGCCGACAATGAAGACCTTAGCCATGTATACGCCCGCCCAGCAGAGCCCAGTATTCGCGTTGGCACCCTCCAGCAAGACACCTCCATTCCCGCTTATATTCTTGTTGACCGGATGCTGGCCACCCATTTTGCTATTCTGGGAACTACTGGCACTGGAAAATCTAGTACTGTTGCTTTGTTACTGCGCCAAATTCTTAACGCCTCCCCCCAAGGTCGAATTATTATCTTCGATCCCCACAATGAATACAGTAGCGCGTTCGAAGATTTAGCCGAACCCCTTAGTCCAGAAAATTTTTCCCTACCCTACTGGCTACTCAATAGCACAGAAGCCAAAGCACTTTTTATTGATGCAAACTCTCCAACATATGATAGGGAATACAGCATACTATCCGATGCCATTCTATTTGCCCGCATCCGTTATAACAATGAAACCCTTCCCACCGAAACTATCACCGTGGATAGTCCCCTGCCCTACGCTATTAGTGATCTACTCTGGCGCATTAATGACCAAATGGGGAGTCTAGAAAAAACCGATGGCACCGCACCATACCTAAGACTTTTAGAACGCATTAACAGATTCAAAAACGATCCTAGATTCGGCTTTTTGTTTCCTGGCCTAGTGGTAAATGACACTATGGATGATATTTGTGCTCGCCTGCTACGCTTGCCCGTCCAAGGACGCCCCATGACTATTGTTGATATGTCTGGTGTACCAGCAGAGGTATCCGGGGTAGTCGTTTCTCTACTGTGCCGAGTAATTTTCGATTTTGCAGTATGGAGCGTAGGATTGACCTCAGCCCCACTACTCTTAGTCTGCGAAGAAGCTCACCGATACATGGGTGAGCACAGTGATCCGGCGTTCATCCCCGCCAGGAATCTTTTGGCTCAAATTGCTCAAGAAGGACGAAAATACGGCTTATCCTTGGGAATTATTACCCAGCGACCAGCTCTACTTCATCCTACAATTTTAAGTCAAGTCAATACTTTAATAGCCATGCGCATGAGCAACGAGATAGACCAAGCTTTTATCCGTAAGGCAATCCCAGAATCTGCAATTGGATTACTCAGTGCTTTATCCAGTCTTCACCGCCAAGAAGCAATTATCTGCGGAGAAGGCGTGACGTTGCCTATGCGAGTACATTTTTCCAACCTGCCTATACACCAACGCCCCCGCTCTCATGAGTTACCATTTTCTGAACGCTGGGGAAAAGATGATTGGACAATGGAAAAAGTACAACAGGTAATTTGGCGCTGGCGATTGGGAATAAAATGATAAATTATCATCAATCAACAGTTGACGACCCTACAACAACGGTTGTTGTATGGTGTCCATCATGATCTCACCTACTGCTCACTACCGTCGCGTTCTTGTAAAGCTTTCCGGAGAAGCTCTCATGGGCGAAAGAGAATACGGCATTGATACAACAATTTTGTCTCGCATTGCGGATGATATTATTGCCGCCGTTCAACAAGGTATTCAAATTTGCCTTGTGGTGGGCGGTGGCAATATTTTTCGCGGCATTTCGGGTGCTGCACAAGGAATGGATAGGGCAAGTGCCGATTACATGGGTATGTTGGCCACTGTCATGAACGCCATCGGCCTACAAAGCGCACTGGAGGCCAAAGGTGTGTCAACACGGGTGCAATCCGCCATTCCCATGAGTGCCGTGTGTGAACCATACATTCGCCGCCGCGCCATGCGTCACATGGAAAAAGGCCGGGTGGTCATCTTTGCCGCCGGTACTGGAAACCCATTCTTCACCACGGATACTGCCGCGGCTCTGCGCGCCGTCGAAATGGGGTGCGATGCTTTATTGAAAGCGACCAAAGTTGATGGAGTTTACACAGCTGATCCCCGACACGATAAAACAGCCACTAGGTATGAAAAACTTGATTATATAGAAGTTCTTTCCAAAGATTTAAAAGTCATGGATGCTAGTGCCATTTCCTTAGCCAAGGATAACGCCATCCCCATTTTAGTATTTTCCCTTCTAGAGGCAGGCAACCTAGCCCGAGTGCTACGTCATGAGGGTGCCTTTACTCTTGTCGGCGGGCAACGGAAGTCTTAAAAAAGATACATGACTACTTTTGACCCAAAAGACTCAAAACGCCGTATGCACGCCGCCGTCGAGGCCTTACGAAATGAATTTAAAGGACTTCGGACGGGAAGAGCCTCGGCTGCAATGCTTGATCCAATTACAGTAGAAGTATACGGAAGCCGTATGCCGATCAACCAACTTGCCGCCATTTCCACACCCGAAGCTCGCCTTATTAGCGTCCAAGTCTGGGACAAAGAAAATACTAAAGCCGTTGAAAAAGCTATCCGTGATGCTGGTCTTGGCCTAAATCCCATGGGGGAAGGCACTGTAATCCGGGTACCCGTTCCAGAATTGTCCGCAGAACGCCGTGCGGAGTTGGCTAAAGTTGCTGGCAAATACGCTGAAGGCGCACGAGTCAGTGTTCGCAATGTCCGCCGGGATGGCATGGATATATTAAAGAAAATGTTAAAAAATAAAGAGCTTTCCGAAGACGATGAAAAACGTCAGGCTAAGCATCTTCAAGACGAAACAGACATTCATATTAAAGAAATTGACGCTCTGTTGGTAGCAAAAGAAAAAGATATAAGTGCAGTTTAAGCAAGGCTTCGCCTCACAAAATTCTGATACGCTTCATTGACCCCCTCCAAAGGCAGGAAAGCAATGCACGGCACAGTATAAGGATGAGCGGCTTCCACTGCTTGGCGCACCGCGTCCTGCCTCGCTATCAGAGTCTTTGCCAGCAATACTACCTCGATCTCTTCGGTAATCTGCCCTTCCCACCAATATATTGAGGCCATCATCGGCAGAATATTAGCACAACCAATAAGATGCTTATTAAGCAAATCAATAGCAAGTTGCTGGGCCACCGCCTTAGACGGACAGGGGCAATACAACATTATCATAAGCGACCAAGAATATCATCCACAGGGGTACGCGCTGCCATCACTGCCGACCATAAGCTCGCCAATACCACCGCGGCAAATACTGCACTAAACACTATAATTTCCCATACCTGCGGCATATTGAATACAAACGATTGTCCAACAAGGGCATCCTGCAACCAAAACAATGTAGCATAACCAATACCAACTCCAAACAAAACCACCCAACCAGCCACTAATACCCCTTGCAACACCAGCAACCGCAGCAACGACCATCTTGTAACACCCGTCACCCGCAACCATGCTAATTCTGGACGATATTCCCGCACCGAAGAGGTAAAAAAACACAAAAATCCTACAAAAGAAAAAACACCAATCACCACAAAGAAAATCTTCACTGGTAACCCAAAAATCTCCAGCGTCCGTGCCAATACTTCCACATCTTCACCCAATACAGCAGTCAATGCAACTGGTGGAATTTGCTGCAAACATTTCCACAACACTAACACCGTCGCCAACATCACTGATGCAAAGAAACTGTTTGCCAATACGGCACACAATCGCCGCCGTAGAAACATCCAGGCTACCATCACGTTGCATCTCCTTCAATTATTACTGTCTGCTCGAACTGCCCTTCCAATCGAGCATCGTTGCTTATTACCACCAAAATCGTACCATTTTTTTGAGCTAATGTCTTTACCGTATCCATAAAATCATCCGCATGATAGGGATACATATCGGCAGTAGGCTCTTCTAAAAATAAAACCTTAGGACTATTTACTAAACTCTTCGCAACGCTAACCCGCCGCGCCTGCATATAATCTAAAACCTCGGCCTTAGTATTTACTAGATGACTCACATTCAATGGTGCCAATAACCCATGTATTACTTCCATCGTTAGCTTTCTTCCCGCCAACTTCGCGGCTATAGCCATGTTTTTCTGGACACTAAGACCCGCCAATAACGACCGGCGGCGCGCTACAACTCCCATATGTACCGCCCTGAATTTATCACGCGCTGATGTGCTTAGTTTATAAATATCTATTCCGCAAAGATTCACCTTGCCTTCCATCACATGCCCAAGCCCGACTAATGTTAATAATAGGCTAAACGAAGCCTCACTGTACGCTCCACGCACCAAACAAGTTTGACTTTCAGTCAGCCGAAAATACGGCACCGATATCATTGTACCGCTCAAACAACTAACCTGTAACGCTTGCACAATAAACATTGTTTTACCCTGTAAAGACTATGTGTATAAAAGGATGGTAAAAAAAGAGTGACGACACACTAAAAACTTTCTCTCACACAAAACTACCCACCCTGCGCTGTGGACTTAAATGAGCCGGTTTCTTTCCCACCCAAGCGTCTAGTAAGCATTTTAGCGGTAAAATCCACCATGGGGATGACGTGCGCATAATTAAGCCGCGCCGAACCAATCACCCCAATAGCCCCAACAATTTTATCCGTCGTATTACGAAATGGAGCAACAATTGCAGAACACCCGGCAATACCGAACAACTCATTATCCGCACCAATAAAGATTTGTACCCCCTGAGCCGCACGCGTTGCTGTCAGCAACTGTGCCAACGTCTGCCGCGTCTCAAGGGCAGCAAACAATTGGCGCACCTTTTCCGTATCACCAGCAAATGCCGCCTCTTCGAGCAAATGGGCTTGACCACGAACAATAAGCGATTGCTTTGGCGTATCACCCCCCCAAACAGCTAAGCCAGCCTGAAGCAACCGGCCTATTAGAACATCAAGATTATCGCGGTATTCTTGAACTTCTTGTGCCAATAACTGTTCTACTTGATCCAGTGTTTTGCCCACTAAGCGATCACTGAGAATCAAGCTGGCCTCACGCAATTGTGCCGATGTTGTCCCTGGCAACGTCTCAATAATACGGTTTTCCACCACCCCATTTTCCAAAACCAAAACCACCAAAGCCTTATCCCCAGATAAACCCACAAACTCAACTTGACGAATCGGTTCATCCTCTTTGGGGGCCAAGACAAAGCCAGCACAATGAGCAAGACCGGACAAAACCCCGCCTACTTCAGCTAGTGCTTGCTCATAACTTTTACCGGACAAGCGGCAGGTATCACCAATGGCCGCCGCCGCATCCGGCGCAACCTGACCATATTCCAGCAAGCCGTGGACAAAATAGCGCAGTCCTGCTTCCGTCGGTAATCGCCCCGCCGATGTATGCGGCGCATACAGTAAACCGCGCCCCTCTAATTCCATCAACACATTACGAATCGTGGCCGAAGAAAGGGTTAACCCCATGCGCTGGGCAAGGGTCTTCGATCCCACCGGTTCCCCCGTGTCGAGGTAGGCATCCACGACGTGGGCAAGAATCTCGCCGGATCGTGCGCTTATGCCCGTTTGGCTTCGATAGATTGCCATACACGCTGCCTCAAATTATCGCCGGACAACTGCTCCATTTCCGGTAAGACGGTTGGGGAGGTAACATTAATTTCCGTTAGATAGTCCCCAATCACATCAATGCCGACAAAGAATAGGTCGCGCTCCCTCAAAAAGGGGGCTAATGCCTTGCAAATTTCATGATCCCTAGGGGTAAGCCCGCGGTATTCCGCCGTACCGCCCACATGAAGATTAGCCCGGCTTTCGTTGTCTTTAGGAATTCGGGCAATACAACCGAGCGGCTCCCCGTCGAGAAGCAGAATCCGCTTATCCCCCTGACGCACTGCGGGCAGGTATTGTTGAATAATCAGCGGTTCGGCGTATTGCTCCTGAAGAAGCTCTACCATGCTGTTAAAATTGGTGTCCCCGGGCTTCAAAACAAAAACCCCCGCACCGCCGTGGTGATAGAGGGGTTTTAGCACGGCGGTACCCTCCTCCTCCCAGAAAGCGCGCAAGGCCTTAGGATCACGGCTAATCAAGGTTCTGGGCACTAGATCGGGAAACCGTAGCGGCAGAATTTTTTCCGGGCAATCCCGGATGGAGCGGGGGTTGTTGATGCAGAAAACATGGGGCGGTAAAAATTCCAGCATATACGCCGGGGTCAAATACCGCATATCATACGGCGGATCGTGGCGAATAAGCACCACGTCGATGCTATCAAAGCGGCTCTCAACACTGTGCCCCAGAACGGCATGATGGGGCGGCTTGGCGTCATGCAACGTCACATCAGTCAGCCAAGCCGAAACACCCTTATTATCAAGGCGCACATCATCAGGCCGAGCGTAAAACACACGGTGGCCACGACGCTGTGCCTCCAACATAAGGGCAAAGGTGGTGTCCGTCTCCGGATCAATCCCGGCCACCGGATCCATGACGGCAACAACACTCAAGGGCTTGGTTTTAAGTGACATCAACATTATGTATAAGGTGAACAGAACCATCCGGCAAGACCACCGCCGCATCAAAACGACATAACGCATCGGGGGCACCAACCTCGGCAAGATAGTGGGCAGCAGCAGCCCGCAGGCGTTGTTGTTGGCGCGTCGTAATGGATTCCAGACCCTCGGGAAGGGTTTTGCGCCGCTTAACCTCCACAAAAACAATGATTCCTTGGTGTTCTAAAACAAGATCGAGTTCACCGTCCTTGGTCTTATACCTGGTTTTGTGAAGCGTTGCCCCGGCGGCATGATACCGCTGCGCCGCCAAAGCCTCCGCTGCTACCCCCAAGGCATGGGGGGTTGACTTTTTCAACATTGTGTGATTCGCCCCAAAAAAATACCCTTTGGAGCGAAAAAAGCCCGCGAAAAAAAACAGCTTTTTGAAACGCTTTTGCAAAAATCATATAAATTATTGATTTTAATAAAAATTTTTCGCTTGACAAAAATTATAAACTGTGATCCAAAAAATTGAGAATGGTTAAAAATTCCTTGAGCTCCTCCCCAGCAGGAGGCAACCACCCAGCACGGCAAAGCAGTGATAACGACGGCCATAGGGAATGCTCCTTTGATTAAGGTGATATCAGTCACTCTATAATAAAGCTCGCAGAGGGTCAAGGGATGTAAAAAATTTTACTTTACTTTGTTCTATAAAAAGCATAATTAAATATATTTTTTAACGTCACCCAAAAGAGGAGTCCCTTTATGGCGAATGAGCCTGATAATCCCCCCCCCCCGGGGAAGGAGTTAACCAAAGCAGAATTATTTGAAAAATTTCAAAAAATTAAACCCTCTAATGCAATCATCTATGGGTGTATATGGTTCGCACCTTTACCTTTACCACAAACCACCATTACTCAGACGCCAGGAACAGCTTTGCAAGGCACCGCAGCGACACATTCAACCGCCCCTACTTCTAAAAAGGAAGAATCTTCAAATGAAAACAATTTTCTAAAAATGGTAGCATTATCCTGCGTTCCCTATCCTTCCGAGTCTTACGATACTACCGATCCTCGGGTGATTGCTCGCAGTGAAGTCATGCGAGTGGATCTTTTAAATCAACCTAAGGAACGCTAACCACCCCCCTCACCTCAACAAAAGTGCCTGCCACGGTGTAAGGGGGTGTGAGGCAGTCTGCGTAAAAGAACGACCCCGGTAGGCAAGGTGTAGCCGCCGCTCCTGCCGTACCAACAACCCCGACAGCACCACGGAGCCACGGCTGTAGCGGCGGATATCCGGGGCAAGGGCAAACAGGGGGGCAGCTAAAATATTGGCGACAATCAGATCAAACCGCCCCAAATCACGAAACAGAGGATGATGAAAGCCGGAAGCCACGGCAGCGCGGGTCGTGCGAGAGGAACAGCGATTGCGGCGCATATTCTCCCGCGCTACTCGTACTGAAGGCGCGTGGTTATCCGTGCCCAACACGCGGCACTCAGGCCACAGGCGGGTGATAGCCATAGCTAAAATCGCGCTGCCACACCCTAGATCAAGTGCCGTGCGGGGGCGGAAGCCCTGACGCTTTAATCTCTCAAGCAAGATAATACAGCCCCGGGTGGTGGGATGCTCCCCCGTGCCAAACGCCGTTGCCGCATCAATGCACAGGCCAAGACGCCCCGCCGGAACCCCGCCCTGGTGGTGGGAACCGTGGATGAAAAACCGCCGCCCAATACGCAGGGGGGGGAAATCTTTCTGGTTTTCCGCCACCCAGTCCCGTGCCTCCAGATGCTCCACTTCCCACACGGGTATGGCCACGTTCATCGCCGCCGCCGCAATATCCAGCCGCGCCGTCAGCTCGCCCTTGGGAATCGGCGCATCGCTGTACCCCTCCACCCGCCACGTGGGGGCGTCCGGCTCCGTCGCAAAACAGGTCGTCACAGGCACGAGGCCAGATAAAACTTCCTCCCATGCCGGGGCAAGATCAGTGGTGGTGTGCAGGGTGATTTTCCAAGTCATGGGGGGTTCTATAGCATTTTGGCCAAGAGTGAACAGGCTTATAAAATAGGATTAACTCCCCCCCCTTTTGCAAACGACCTCAATCCTTCACAGCACCCACAGAGCACTCGAAAAAAAACCGTGCATCCAGCCCCGCGGCTTGCTACCCACAGCACCAAGATAGGGTAAAACTATGTTCGCTTTCGACCACCGTTTCAGCATTCTGATGTGCCTGCTGCTGTTGTCTGCCTGCGCCACAAGCGTGCAAAAATCCTCTGGAGATGATTACCTATCCAAATACAGCACGCTAAAACAAACCTCAGCTACAGACAATAAAGCCAGTAGTAACCGCCCCATAACCTTCAACGAGATGCTGGTCAAAGCCGCCAGCATTGAACCGACCCTGACCTTTCCCGCCCGCATTGGCTTGGTACGTTTGGACTCCTTGGGTCCCTACGCGAAAATTACGGCCATTCCGCCAGAAGAACTTGCATTATGGGAAGCTCAGGCAAAACAAGTCGGCCCTGCGTATGGAACCTTTATTCCTCTAGATCCCTTGTCTGCCTCGTTTGCGGTTGCCGCCGCCACCGAAAATCGCGCTCCGAGACAAGATAACATTGATACAAGCTTAGCTGTCAATAAAGTCCGCCTTGCAGCGGCACGCCAGCATCTTGATGCTGTAATATTATACGGGTTCGATTACGACATTGAAGAAAGAAGCTTTTGGTTGATAAATTTGTTAACTTTAGGTTCTCTTCCCACCCAAAGCCTGACAGGACGTACCCAAGTGACGGTGATGTTTATTGACGTTCTTCAAGGATACTCCTACGGCTACGCTACTGAATTTACAGACAAAAGTAAAATGACCAGCCTATCAACGAACAAAGAAAATATCGCGGACTTGAAAAAAGAAGGCAACATTGCGGCAGTAGAAAAAATCATCCCGAAAACGAAAGATATTATCGAGAAGACCTATCAAGATTCTGTCTCACGCAAAAAAACACGTTAGGCATCCCCCCGTGTCCGTCCTTGTCTGCCTTCCCGATACCGATACCCCCACCCCGACCCTGACCACTGGCCTGAACGATCCTCAACGCCAAGCGGTGGAGCACGCCGACGGCGCGCTGTTGGTTCTGGCCGGGGCAGGAACGGGAAAAACCCGAGTGCTGACCCACCGATTGGCGTCCCTCCTCAAACAGCGGGCGGCACAACCGTGGCAAGTGCTGGCCGTGACTTTTACCAACAAGGCCGCGCGGGAGATGAAAGAGCGCGTCACCCATCTGGTGGGCGGGGCGGCGGAGAGTATCTGGCTTGGTACATTTCACAGCCTATGCGCTAAGCTCCTGCGCCGTCATGCGGAAATTCTTGGCTTTACGCCGCAGTTTACCATTCTTGATACCGATGATAGCCAACGATTGATGAAACAACTCCTCGATGCCGAAGGCATTGACAGCAAACAGACCCCGCCTCGCCTCGTGCTATCCATCATTGATCGCTGGAAGGATCGCGGCCTGACCCCGGACGAGGTGCCCACCAGCGAACGCCGCAACCAACTAAACGGCAAAGCCATTGGCCTGTACCAGCACTACCAAGAACGCCTGAAAACTCTCAACGCCATGGATTTTGGCGATTTGCTCCTCAACTGTTTGCATCTATTCAAACTCTCCCCGGATACCCTACGCAAGTATCAAGACCAGTTTCACTATATATTAGTGGATGAGTATCAGGATACAAACACAGCGCAATACCTGTGGCTTCGCTTGCTGGCGCAGGGGCACGGCAACATTTGCTGTGTCGGTGACGACGATCAGTCGATTTATTCATGGCGCGGGGCGCAGATTGAAAATATCCTCAAGTTTGAGCGCGATTTTCCCGGCGCATTAGTAGTACGATTGGAACAAAATTACCGATCCACCCATCATATTCTGGGGGCTGCCTCCGGCCTCATCGCCAATAACAGTGGCCGCCTTGGCAAAACCCTGTGGACACAAGAAACTGGTGGGGAAAAGGTGCGCCTTATCTCCGCCCTCGACGGCAGTGAAGAAGCACGGCGGATCGGTGAAGAAATTGAACACTTACGCCGTTCCGGCACCGCGTTGGCGCATATGGCGATTCTGGTTCGGGCAGGGTATCAAACACGGGAATTTGAAGAACGCCTTCTCCAGATTGCTGTGCCATATCGCGTTTTGGCTGGACAGCGTTTCTACGACCGAGCCGAGATTAAAGATGCGATTGCATACCTGAGGTTGATTTTTCAGCCCCGGGATGACCTAGCCTTTGAGCGCATCATCAATACCCCGCGCCGGGGTATTTCACTAACGACTATTCAGCATCTGCAAAATACTGCGCGCAATCAAGGATGCAGTCTGCTTGCCGCTATAGCCAGCACTCCCGGCCTGCGCCCCGGCACCAGCCGCGCCCTAGCCGGTTTTTCCGCGTCCCTAAACCGGTGGCGGGAGATGGCTAGTGCCCTGCCCCCGGCGGATTTGCTCAAAAATATTTTGGAGGAATCGGGGTATACCGCTATGCTTCAAGCCGAAGATACCCCGGAAGCAAAAGGTCGCCTTGACAACCTCAAAGAGCTTGCAAGAGCCATTGATGAATTTCAAAGCCTAGCCGCGTTTTTAGAACACATCAGCCTTGTTACCGACGCCGCCCGAGCTGATAATCCCGAAGCCGTCACCATCATGACTTTACATGCCGCAAAAGGCCTTGAATTTCCAGTTGTTTTCCTGCCGGGGTGGGAAGAAGGTGTCTTCCCCAGCCAGCGTTCCGTGGACGACGGAAACCTAGAGGAAGAGCGTCGTCTGGCCTATGTTGGCCTGACACGGGCTCGAGAACACGCTTATATCTCCCACGCTCATAGCCGCCGCATTTATGGTAGTTGGCAAGGAATGGCACCCTCCCGCTTTATTGGTGAGCTAAACAAAGAACACCTTAAAAATATAACCTGAGTACCGTTTTTTTAAGAGTTTATTAATAACCTTGAGATAACCTCAGGTTGATGAAGCAATACCTTGTCGTGATTCAGCCAAAGGTGATGTTATGCTGGCCTTTTTATCCTCTCCCATCACAATGACTAAACCCATCGCACCTATTAATCATCAAGCTTCAAAACCTCACAATAAAAAAAGCAAACAAAAGACCCCCAATACTCACCATGAAAACCAGGAGGAGCAGATGAAAAACACTGCTAAAACCGATGTTGTCGCCTAGAGCAGGGGTAAGCCTTTTACGTAGCCATGGAAGTGCCGAACAGCCCCTCCAGCGGCTTGATGTCGGGCATCCCATTGCTTTTTGCGTGCCGCGCCAGTTTGGCTTGCCAAAGTGGTTGGCATTGGCAATGCGTCGCTGGCTACCCGTCGCACCATTAGGGCGCGACAAGAGGCGAATGATCATTTCTTTTACCATGTACCAAATGTATTAGGTGCTGTTAGAATATCCCATGATCGCCTCTCATTGGGATATTCTACTACTTCCACGCACGGATGCGTTTCAGAACGAATACCTGCCCCCGCATGAAGAAATTATCAAAGCCATCACTGGCTTTACTGGTTCAGCAGGGTTCCTTGTCCTACGCAGAGACGGCACCGGTGCACTATTTGTTGACGGACGTTACCTTCTCCAAGCAACACAGGAAGTTGATACACAAAAAATAACTATTGTATCGCTTCTACAAACCAGCCCAACAGAATGGGTACGCGCCAACATTAACACTGTTCCCAACGCTGCGCCAAGGCACAGCATTGGTTTTGATCCCTGGCGAATGACACCAAAACAATATAAAGCTTGGCAAACACTAGCCGTTAGTATTAATGCTACCCTGTGCCCTTTACCTGTAGGCTGGGAAAAAAGCCTTTGGCTCCATCGTCCCCCACCCATTCCCAGCCGCATCAGTGAACATCCAGAACACATTGCAGGACAGCCGCGCACCGAAAAAATAGCTCTAGTCCGCCAAGCCCTGTCCAGACACCAAGCTGCTGCCTGCCTTATCTCTGATCCGGCTAGTGTCTGCTGGCTGCTCAATATTCGTGGCAGGGACGTGCCATTTACACCCTTAGTGTGTGGCTACGCCCTTGTATACACCAACGATCCGGTACTTTTATTTGTTAATGGTGATGGATTTTGTCCCGATGGTGTAAAGCTGAAACCCTTGCAAGACTTACTACCCATCCTAAGTGACATTTCCGGCACCGTACTACTGGACAATCAAACCGCCTCCGCTGCGCTAGCTGAGCATTTAGGCGAGAAGGCATTACTAAAAGAAAACCCCTGCTTATTGCCCAAGGCCTGCAAGAATGCCTTCGAAATAAATGGTGCACGAGCCGCACACCATCGGGATGGAAAAGCACTTAGCGAATTCCTAAACTGGTTACGTTCCGAGGTACGACGCCGTCCCGTAACCGAAGCCGAGGCAGCAAGTACGCTGGATAGCTTTCGCGGCAAGCAAGACCATTTTATTATGCCCAGCTTCCCCAGCATCATCGGCAGTGGCCCCAACGGTGCTATTATTCACTACCGCCCACCCGATACGGGCAGCCGCGTTATCACCCGAGGGGAACTTCTCCTCATTGATTCCGGTGGCCAATATATAGATGGCACTACCGATGTCACCCGCACTATCTGGCTATGGGATGAGACTCCGCCTGCCGACATTCGCAGAGCTTATACTCTTGTTCTCAAAGGTCATATTGCCATAGCCACCGCCCGCTTCCCAACCGCAACCACAGGAGCACAGCTTGATGTGCTGGCGCGACGCTTTTTATGGCAAGCAGGACTAGACTATGATCATGGTACTGGCCACGGTGTTGGCGCCTTCCTATCTGTCCATGAAGGGCCGCAAGGCATCTCTAAACGCAACACAGTTCCCTTACAACCAGGCATGATCCTCTCCAATGAACCAGGGTATTATAAACCCGGCGCGTTTGGTATCCGCATTGAAAACCTAGTTCTGGTGCGGGATGATTTACCCTTACCTACTGGTTTTGAGCGACCGATGCTGGGGTTTGAAACGCTCACCAAAGCTCCTTTTGAGGAAGCGTTAATCGAAACTTCCATGCTCACATCGGATGAAAAAGCATTTCTTTTGACTGGACAGCATTCATAAGTATCGGCACACAAAGACCATGACGTTGCGTGCTCAGCACCTTGGTAAAACCTACGGCCGTCGCCCTGTGGTGCACGACGTTAGCATAGAAGTACGCCCCGGCGAAGCGGTAGCCCTCATGGGTCCCAATGGGGCTGGGAAAACCACATGCTTTTATATGATATCTGGTCTTGTTCGTCCCGATGTAGGTCATATTTTTCTTGATGATACTGATATAACGCCCCTGCCCCTTTATCGCCGTGCCCGCCTTGGTATAGGCTATCTACCTCAAGAAACGTCAATCTTCCGCGGCATGACCGCTGCCGGCAATATTGAAGCCGTGCTTGAACTTGCAGAACCAGACACACTACGCCGCAAACGTCTTCTTGAAGAACTTCTCGAAGAATTCACCATTAACCACGTCCGTGACACCCCTGCTATTGCTCTGTCCGGTGGGGAACGTCGCCGAGTAGAAATTGCCCGAGCACTGGCATTGCGCCCACGCTACATCTTGTTGGATGAACCTCTAGCCGGAGTTGATCCCATTGCCGTAGGTGACATTCGTAACCTCATCGGTCATCTGAAAGGCCGAGGTATTGGTGTTCTCATCACCGATCATAACGTTCGGGAAACACTAAAAATTGTTGACCGGGGTTATATTCTTCACGACGGAAGACTCCTAATGCAAGGAACGCCCAGTGCCATTGTTAGCCACCCCGATGTCCGCCGGGTATATTTAGGCCAGAATTTTCATTAAAATAGAGCGCAGGGCACTATAGCGCGTTGCGTAATTATCGGTAGATATTGATAAAGTCTTCTGCGCGCTATAAGTTATTTTTGTTCGGCCATTCGGCCGCGTCACTTTGTGCCGTGCGCTGGTTGCAACTATACTTTTAATTGTGCAACCAGCTATATTTACTTTGCTATAAAAAATTATTATTTTTCAAAATTATCGTCCAGATCAGGTAAGAACTCATCTTGGCCTGAGTCGCTTAAAGGTTCTTGAGCATCCGCCTTCAAAGAACCATCAATGGTGCGATTTTCATAATGATGCCGAGCATTATCTAGCATTTCCAAAACACCTTTGCCTATATCCCCGCCATCGCCGCGCACCTTATCCCTAAGTACGCTCTGAACGCACTGTACATGAGTATGCAGTAAATCTACAAAAGCCGAGTCCGGAGAAACATTGAGCCGCGCATATTCAAACAATGACTTAGCAATAGCACTAATTAACGGATAACCAAACGTCCCACCTTGCCCACGCAAATCATGAGATACATCGGTCATCAAGGCATAATATTTCCAATAGTTTTTGGGCTGTTTGGCTAATTGGTGGCAAATTTTTTCCAGCTTATTCACTAAATCCATCGCCCACGCTGAATAATCTGCATCCATCCCAACAACACCAGCATGAGCCGATTCCATAGCTTCTTCGGCAAAGCTACCCTGCTCCTGCATTCCGCCCAATCCGGAAACCAATGTCTTGATACGATTAGGCAACACAAACCGATAGGCCATCACGCCTTCCTTAAAAACGGACGGAATCTTAGGCTGGTGCAACGTCATTATTGAACTATCCGTGGCCATGCGCCGCTCTTCAAAAGCAACTATCTGAGGGGCACGTCGGCGATCAGGGCCAAAAAAATCCCTAGAATAAACAAAAGGTCTCGGCCATTCGATGACGCCTGCCAATTTTGCCGCCAACGAAGCCACAGAAAATGGCTTGACAAGGAATTCCGTCGCGCCAAGGTCTCTTGCTTCTGCTGCGACGTCCGCCTCTGAAAGCGCGCTAGCAACTATAATAGGGATAAAGGGATCGGGGGAATCTTTATGCCGCCGAATCCACTTTACCATCATCGCCCCATTAATTGGCGACATCCGCCATTCGCAAAAAATAACATCGAACTGCTGAACCGTTGCGGAAGGCTGAAGCTTATTAATTTTACCGGCATTCTTAAGAATATTGACCGCCTCAGCCCCGCCGTTCGCCACAACTATCTTACGCACACCAAGGCTTCGCAAAACCCTAGATAACAAGGCTAATGCAAAAGAACTGCTGTCAATAATAAGGATAGACAGCCGCTCTAGATCATACGCCGCCATAGATCACGGAAGAATTTCAATACCGGAGAAGAAAAAGGCAATCTCCGCCGCCGCCGCTTCATGGGAATCAGAACCATGCACCGAGTTTGCCTCAATGGATTCGGCAAACAGCTTGCGCACCGTCCCCGGCGCGGCATTGGCCGGGTTGGTTGCCCCCATCAAATCGCGGTTGCGCTGGACGGCGTTGTCGCCTTCCAGCACCTGGACCACCACCGGGCCAGAGGTCATGAAGGACACCAAATCCTTGAAAAAGCCGCGCTCTTTATGGGCAGCGTAAAAAGCCCCGGCCTGCGCCGCCGTCAGATGCAGCCGTTTTTGCGCTACAATGCGCAGCCCGGCGTCTTCAAACACCGCGTTGACCTTCCCGGTCAGGTTGCGCCGCGTCACGTCGGGCTTGAGAATGGAGAGAGTATGCTCAATTGTCATGATTGTTCCTTGAAAACTGGCTGTCCTTGTACGCAGCTGTGGGGGAGAACGCAAGGGGTGGTTTGAGGGGTTGAAAAGCTCGGTGCAGCCCCCTCTCCTGCGCAGCGGGGGAGGGTTGGGGAGGGGGGTTAAAAATTATTGGTTTTTATTATTTTAGACACCCCCTTCCTCACCTTCCCCCGCAAGCGGGAGAAGGGGTCAATGGGCAGCGCGTGCCTGTGTTCAAGCACCGCACTATCCCCACCTCCCCATGTTGCCCGAGAGCCACATCTTCCACCAAAACACCGCCCCCGCCCCGTTATTAAAAGATACCCGATGAACTTTTAATAACGCCGGGGGTTATGAAAAGATCGGGCTTGAGACGGCGGATATTAATAAAATACTTGACATATATATATATATATATTAGGCTAATTTTAATTAGCTTAGCATGTAAATTTTTTACTATGCTTGATCACCTAAAAAAGTAAACGTTCGTTTTGAGGCTAATCTATCTAATGGCAAATTTACTGACTATAATTGGCGGTGCAGTTGTAGTTGTTGGAGGTCTATTTTTCCTACCTATCCTCGGAGCCTTCTTCGGTGGTGTCGGTGGGTGGATCGTTGGAATTGTATTCGGCGATCTCATTTTAGGCGTTCTTGCAGCTTTTGGGATCAAAGGTTTAACCATGTGGCAGTTAGGAGTAACTCTCGGATTTTTGAGTGGCTACTTCAAATCTTCCACTACTGTTAACAAAGACTAATCCCATCCAATAAAAACCTTCCGTTTTTTCCTCCCCCCTTGGGGAGGTTTTTTTATGCCCCATCGCTGCCGCACAACAATTCCCTCTTTTGCCCTTTGCACCCCCGCCCCGTTTTCGCCTATACACGCAGCACCATGGCCGATGCGCGTTTTTTTACCACTCCGATCCCTGCCCCGCTGGCGACGCTGGCAGCGTTGGTGGGCGCACCCCTCCCCACCGAAGCAGCGGATCGCCTGATCCACGACGTGGCGCCGCTGCACACGGCAACGGCACGCGACATCAGCTTTTTTGACAACCCCAAGTACAAAGACGCCTTTACCACCACCAAAGCCGGCGCGTGTTTGGTGACCGCGGCGTTAGCCCCCCTGTGCCCCGCCGGCACCGTCGCCCTTGTTGTCCCCAACCCTTACAAGGCCTATGCCCGCATCGCGCAATACTTCTACCCCGCACCAGCAGCAACGGCCTTTATTCACCCCACCGCCATTATTGATCCCACCGCCAGCATCGGCGCCAACTGCCACATCGCCGCCGGGGTAGTTATTGGCAAGAACGTACAGATAGGGAGCAGCTGTCGCCTCAACCCCCATGCCGTGCTGGGCGACGGGGTAACCCTCGGCGATGAGTGCACTGTTGGTACCCACGCCAGCATTGAGTACGCCCACATTGGCCATCGCACCGTCATCTACCCCGGCGCCCGCATCGGCCAGCCGGGCTTCGGCTTTGCCTTTGACCCAGAACGCCCGGTAAAAGTGCCGCAGCTGGGCCGGGTCATCATCGGCAACGACGTGGAAATCGGCGCGAACACCACCGTCGATCGCGGCGCAGGCCCTGATACCATCATTGAAGACGGGGTGATGATCGATAACCTCGTGCAAATCGCCCACAACGTTCGCATTGGCCGGGGGTCTATTGTGGTGGCTCAAGTCGGTATCTCCGGTAGCACGGAAATCGGCCAATATGTCCAAATCGGCGGCCAGTCCGGGTTGACCGGGCATATAAAAGTTGGTAACGGTGCCCGCATCGCTGCCTCCAGCGGCGTCATGCGGGACATTCCCCCCGGCGGCGGCGTTGGGGGAAGCCCCGCTCAACCCCTTAAGGAATTTTTTCGCCAGGTTGCCTACCTCAAACGGGCAGCAGCTGGCAAAGGAACAGCAACGGAATGACTGACAACACCCTGACTATCGGCACTGATGCCCTGACGATTCCCCCTATTGAGATTGACGTCAACGGCATCATGGCCATGATTCCCCACCGTTACCCTATGCTGTTGCTGGAGCGTATTCGCATCCTCAGCGTCGGCGAACGCGCCATCGGCTTTAAAAATGTCTCGATTAATGAGCATTTCTTCACCGGGCATTTCCCCGAACGTCCCGTCATGCCCGGCGTGCTTATCGTTGAGGCTCTCGCCCAAACCGCCGGGATTGTTGTCGTCCATTCCCTTGGCACCAAGGCGCAGGGGAAACTTGTCTATTTCATGGGTATTGATGAGGCCAAATTCCGCAAGCCTGTCTCCCCCGGGGATCAAATTCAACTGCACGTCACCAAACAACATGGCCGCCGCAATGTCTTTCGTTTTGCAGGCGAAGCTATCGTGGACGGGAAAGTCTGCGCGGAAGCCATCTTTACCGCGATGATCATGGATGTCTGACACACCCCTAATCCACCCTACCGCTATTATTGGCAAGGACGTTGTTCTAGGCCAAGATGTCCACGTTGGTGCATACAGCGTTCTTGAGGGGAATATCACCCTCGGCGATCACGTCACGATTCATTCCCACGCAGTTATCAGCGGCACCACCAGCATCGCTGCCCACAGCACGGTTTTTCCCTTTGCCACTATCGGCCTCGTGCCCCAAGATTTAAAATACAAAGGCGAGCCTTCCCGTGTTGAAATCGGCCACCACACCACCATTCGTGAGCACGCCACCGTCCATGCCGGAACCGCTGGCGGGGGGTTGGTGACGAAAGTTGGTAATCACTGCCTACTCATGGTCGGGGTACACGTTGCCCACGATTGCATCGTCAGTGATAACGTTATTATGGCCAACAACGCCACCCTCGCCGGCCACGTTGAAGTGGGTGAGCATGCCATTATTGGCGGCCTTGCCGCCGTTCATCAATTTGTCCGTATTGGCAAACACGCCATGATCGGCGGCCTTTCCGGGGTGGAGCATGATGTCCTGCCCTTTGCCACCGTCATGGGCGAGCGGGCGCACCTCGCGGGTCTTAACATCGTCGGCCTCAAACGTCGCGGCTTTGCAAGGGACGATATCCACGCCCTGCGCCACGCCTTGCAGGGCCTGTTTAACGACACCACCACCGTGGCCGAAGCCTTGGAAAAATTACGCAATAATCCCAGCACCGCCGTGCAAGACTTAGTCGCCTTCCTCAACACAAGGGGCAGCCGCCAGCTCTGTCGCCCCGCCACCAGCACCAGCTTTGCCAGCGATGCCGCCTAGGGTGTATGGCCTCATCGCCGGGCGCGGCGCGTTGCCTGTCTTGCTGATACACTACTTTGAATCACATAACATACCATATTACATCCTAGGGTTTAGCGAGCAAACCGATCCAGCCCTGCTTACCGGGCGGCCCCACCACATTGGCCGGTTGGGGGCCGTCGGGGCTAGTTTGGCCGCGTTCAAGGCCGCCGGGGTCACCCACATTGTCCTGGCCGGGCAGATACGCCGCCCGCCGTTGCTCCAGCTTGCGCCGGATGCGGCAGGGCTGCGCCTGCTGGCTCGCATGGGCATCAGCCGGGGCGACGACGGCCTACTGAAAGCGGTCATCCGTTTCTTAGAAGAAGAAGGCTTTGGCGTGGTGGGTGCCCACGAGATTCTGGGCGGGGTGTTACTGCCTCAACGCTGCCTGACCCGGCGTCACCCCACCAACGCCGAACGGGACAGCATCGCTGTGGGTCTTGCCGCCCTGCACCAGCTAGCCCCCCTCGATCTCGGCCAAGCGGTGGTGGTGGCGGAAGGCCGTGTGCTGGCAGTAGAAGACATCGGCGGCACCGATGCGCTGCTGGAACGGGCGGCGGGCTTTGATTACCAAGGCCAAATGATTCTCATCAAGACCGCCAAACCCGGTCAGGAACGCCGGGCGGATATGCCGGCCTTGGGTCTTGATACGATGCACAAAGCCGCCGCCGCTGGTTTTGCCGGGATTGCTGGCGGTGCCGGGGAAACCTTACTGCTGCAACAAGAAGAAGCCATTGCCGCCGCCGATGCAGCAGGGCTATTTCTCTGCGGGGTGCCTAGCTCATGAAGATTTTTTTCAGTGCGGGCGAACCCTCCGGCGATGCCTTGGGCGCGGCGGTCATCAAGGCCCTGCCGCCGGGCACCGCCGTTTCAGGCATCGGGGGGGAAGAGATGCAAGCGGCGGGGCTAGCATCCCTCTTTCCTCTCCACGATCTGGCGGTCATGGGGTTGGTCGAAGTGCTGCCGCGCTTACCACGGCTGTTTCGACGCCTGAAAGAGACGGTAGCCGCTGTGCTAGAGGCGCAACCCAATATCGTTTGCACCATTGATGCGCCAGGGTTTAATGCCCGGCTGGCGCGCCGTCTCCATGTCGCCAGGGAGCAGGGAAAATGGCACGGGAAGCTGGTGCATCTCGTCGCGCCGTCGGTGTGGGCGTGGAAGCCGGGCCGGGCGGCGACCATGGCGGCGATTTATGATCACCTGCTCTGTTTGCTGCCTTTTGAGCCGCCTCTTTTTGAAAAGCACGGCCTGGCCAGCACCTTTGTGGGTCATCCTATTCTCGAACGCTACAATGCAACAGCAGAACAAAAAAATATTTATTCCGATTGTGCAATAAACAAGGAAAAGCCTTTACTGCTGCTCCTGCCCGGTAGCCGCCGGGGGGAAGTAACCCGCCTGTTGCCCCTATTTCTTAACGCCGCCCGGCGCGTGCAGCAGCACCACCCCGATACCCAGCTTGCCCTGATGACCGTGCCGTTTCTTGCCGACACAGTCCACGCCATCGTAAGGAAGTCCCGGCTTGCCGTAAGGATTGTAACGGATAGTCACTACCGGGTGCCGCTGTACCGTGCGGCCGATGTTGCCCTCGCCGCCTCCGGCACGGTCAGCGTGGAACTCGCCGCCGCCGGCACGCCCCACGTGGTCGCTTACCGCGTTCATCCCCTCACCCACCAAATTGCCAAACGCCTGATTACCATTCGTTTTGCCTCTCTTGTTAATATTTTGGAGAACAAGGCTGTTATCCCGGAATATTTGCAAGACGCCGCCACGCCGCAAGCCCTGGCCGAGGCCGTAACCCAGACGTTTGGCCATAAAAAGGCGTTCTCTGCCGCCGTTACCCCGGCGTTGGCCAAATTGCGCCCCCCTGCAGGCAGCCCCAGCGCCGGGCACGCCGCCGCTAAGGTTTTGCTAAGCCTTGTGCATTAGAATCACGGCGGTAAGATAACCCGTGGCCGACGACACCCCAGCCCCTGACGACGAATCGCCCCTGGCCAAACGTCTGCGCGCCAGCATGGAAAAGCAACGCCTCGAAAAACGTGAGGCCGCAGGACAACAAAAAGAGCAAAAAAAACAAGCTAAAAAGCCTGAGCCAACTCCGCCTCCCCCGCCGCCAGCCCCCAAAGCCGCACCCAAAAAACCAGAAGAAAAAGAGCCGGAAACAAAAGAAAACGACGACGATTCCCCCTCGGCGCAACTGGCGCGCTTTTTGGAAAAACGCCGCCTGGAAAAGGAAGTGGCTCCTAAAAGCGATGTTAAAACAGAGGTAAAACCCAGCGCGCCTCCGCCTCCTCCGCCCCCCCCAACACCGACACCACCTCCGCCGCCGCCCCCTTTTGCGCCGATAGTGCCGCCGCCGCTGTCCCAACGTCCCGATCCCGCGCCGTCCCGCCATCCGCTGCATACTATCCTCAAGCTTTTGGCGCGCCTGCTCGCGCCAGTGTGGCGGCGGGTGGGCAAACCCATCACGTTTGTAATTCATAGCTTTTTGGGCGTGGCCGCGTGGACGGGGGTTTGGCTGCTGACCGCTTTTTTCTGTGCCTATGCTTTTTTAAAAGGATTCAATATTTTTGATGATCGGTACTGGAACGCGCTGAGTCGAGCGTACTATGGTGCTTATACCATTCCCAATCAATATGCTCTGACGGCTGTACTGCTTATTATTCTATGGCTGGTGGGCGCATTTTGGGCCGTGGTGCATGGCTATGATTTTTTCCGCCTGCGCCAAGTGATCACAACCCTTGAGCACGCCTGCAAAAGACTTCTAACCTTTCTCGACAAAAAGATCACCCAGAAAAAGTGATTCTTATCACTTTTTTGATGCATTATTCTAAATTCCCTGCTAGATATTAATAAAGTGTAAACAGCAGGGGTTTTGGTTGCCGAGGTATTTTACCCGTTCTGGTTTTTTTGGTGTGCTCCTTTTGGGGCTTGGTCTGCTGGTTTGCGGGGTGTCTCCCGCTATGGCGACGGGCAGTACTCCACCGGCGGCGACAGCTACCACAACGACGACACCCCCAACCGCAACACCCCCCGCCGCCAAGAGCACATCCTCTGCGACCTCCTCCTCTGCCGCCATTACCGACACCATGAACTGGTTTTCGGGAGTATGTCTTTCCTGCGGTATTATCAGCCGCCTGTTCGCCGCCTCCATGCAGTACGGCAAAATACTGCTGCCCATGTTCGGATCGGGCGTGGCAACATTCTTGAGCGTGGCCTTTGTTCTGTGGACGTTGGTGCAGGTGGCCAAAATGCTGCTCCCCTTTGCTCCGGCCAACCGCACCAACGCCATTGCCAGCACCCTGTTCACCAAGGGCGCACTGGTGCTCACCGTCTCGATTATTCTTTTGGCTCCGACGTCGTATGATTTGTATTGGCGGTATATTTACAAGCCCGTGGTCAATATCTCTATTAATATGTCCAACGCCCTGCTGACCGAGGGCACCAAAGGGCAAAACGGCCAATACACCGTTGATACCTTCACCCTCAAAGACGGCAATAAGTGCAGCAAAACCGTCATCAGTGGCCTAAGCGAAGAGGAACGCTCACTGCAATACCGCCTCGAATGCATGGTACACAGCTTTCAAAACGCCTTCAGCTATGGCATTGCCACCGGATGGTACATGATCACCCAAACTGGTGCCAATGCCAACAACCTCCTTATCGGCGTGATTGTGTTTGTTGTCAGCATAACCCCGCCGATAACCTTTGCGGTGATGATCCTTGATGCCCTGATGCGCTGGGTGATCATTTCATGCCTGTCCCCGGCGCTGATCGGCTGTTACTGTTTTCCCGCCACCCGCAACTACGCCAACACGGGATTTAAAGGGTTGCTGGAGGCAGGATTAACCCTATCCGTTGTCTCAGTTGTCGCCGTCCTCTCCGCCGGGGTGATTCAAGAAGCCGTCAAAACCGTCCAGGCCGGCATGAACAAAGCAGGCAGTGCCGTCGCCGGGGCGGCCAGCACAGCGGCAACGGCAGTGCAAGGAGCGATGCAGGGCAACACGCCCACAGCACCACCAGCCACGACCACAAAAACCCTGAGCAGCTACGTCCGCCACGATCCCCTAGCTAGCACCACCAGCGTTGATCCCACCCAAGGCGGCAGCACCCCCTCCTTTAACGGCAGTTTGCGCTATCCCATAAAATTAGTTACTCAAGGTGGTACTTGCTCCATAGGCGGTAAAGGTAGTCGTTATGGTATGCGAAAGCATCCTATAAAAGGTATAATGAAATTACATGCAGGGGTGGATTTCGCCTGTCCTATCGGAGCACCTGTTACACCGGCCGCCCCGGGGGTTGTCATTAAAGCCGATGATAATGGTACAGGGGGGTATGGGAACCTCGTCGTCATTCATCACCCCGATGGTGGATATAATACCGCTTACGCGCATCTTGATAAAATTTTTGTTACTAAAGGCCAGCAGGTGGATGTCAGCATGATTATTGCCCACGTTGGCAACACGGGTGGTTCCACCGGACCTCACCTGCATTTTGAACTACGCCTTGGTGGTGACGAAAGCAACCCCTATAGCGGAAATCCTGTTGATCCTATCCCCTACCTCAACGGCCAACCCGTGCCCAACGCCACGATTGCTTCAGGTCAGGGCAGCAGCCAATCTGGACAGCCCATCCTCACCTTTGCCATGGCGGCGACGTGGCTGCTGATTTTTGGCCCTTGGATAGCTAAACAAGGCCTCGTCTTAGCAAGGACAACAACGGATACTCTTTTCGGCGCATTTGGCGGGGCGTTAGGGGGAATGGGTGCTGCCTTCACTCCTTTCGTGAATGCCGGCGCGGGGGTAGCCGGGTTCCTTGGCGGCTTTGCCGGCAAAGGCGCGTTGAACGCCCTCGCCAACAATGAGCTGGTGGCAAAAGGGATGGATGCACTCAAAGACGGTGCCGGGGCGGTGGGGGGAGCGGTGGGGGGGTATATGGGTGATAGACTTAATGATCTCGGAAGATTAAGCCAAAATGCACTCAATGGCCTGAATGATTTAGGGGGACGCATTACACAAGGACTCGACAAAATGCGCGTTGACAACCAAATTCTTAACGTCACCTTAAATGTGCTGCAAGGCGTTGGAAGCGGTGCTGCTTGGCTTGTTAATGGCACCATACATAACGCCCAATGGCTCGCCACTGGCACTGCAAGCAATATCGGTAAAGTATCCGACGCGCTCTATTCAGGCCTACAGTATCTAGAAGCCGCCCGGCAATATGTTGTCACCGGAACCATGCAAATGCCTGAAAAATTCTTAGAATGGGTGAACAATTTTTTAAGCACCAACAATTTTACCCGGGAACCATACAAAGATTTTCAAAGCCTTAAAAAAGACTTTGATAATTTGCTGCGTGATGTTCGTGAACGTGTCGCTACCGTTAGCGGTCAAGTCGGTGATGCCATCCCGCAACCCATCAAAGATACAACAGATCGGGTTACCAATGCTTTGGGTGAAATCGCCAAAGGCACAAGAGACCGGATCATTGATGATATAAAAAATGCACCAATGGAAATCGGAAAATGGGCTTTAACAACTACTGCTACTACCCTTGGCGCAGTGATTATCGCCGCACCGAGAACAGTTGTAACAACTATGGCCGATGCCACCGGACTTTCTAACGTCGCCGAAGGATTTTTTAGGGGTGGCACAATAGGCGCAACCCTTGCCAATAGAGGGTCCGGCAACCTTTCCCGCATGGTTGATCTCAAGCACGCCGAAATGACTAACGAAGCCCAGCGGCACCAGGCACTAAGCAACGTGGATAAGAACATCGAGGACATGAAAAATACCGTTAAACAAGAGCTGGCCGATCTCAAAAAACGCGAGGATGTGTTGCGTAAAGACACTACAACCCCCGCCGCCGATATTGCCAAAGAACTCGGCGACATTCGCGCCTTGCGGCAGGTTATTCTTCGCAGTGGGCAAGAAGAAATTACCCGCATGATGAGCGAGCGTGACGATAAAATACGCAACATCAACGAATACCATGATAAAAAACAAGCTATTCTTCAAACCGCCCAGAAAGACTATGAAGGCAAAGGCGACCTGAAACGCAACGATATCCGTGAAGAGTATAACAAAAAACACGAAGAACTTAGCGACCGCATCCGCCTTAACGACGCCCGCCTCAACGACATTGAGAAAAAACTGCGCGAGAACACCGCCATGCTGGCCGCTGGCCTTCCCGCCAACATGACGACGCAGATTGCCAAAGAGATCAGCAAATTAAGCTGGGAAAAAACGGAGGTTAAAGCAGAAATACTCCGCCTCAACGAGAAACAGGCAGAGCTCTACACCCAAGAAAAACTCGATGTCCAGACTGCCATTAAAACATACGACACCTTCGCCAGGAGATATTTAGATCAGGCATCTGACAAAATTATTAAAAAAGAAGAAGAAATTGCCGCCAGAGCCGCAAAAAAAGAAGAATCCAAAAAAGAATGGAATGACGGTGTTCGAGAAAAACTCGAAAAAATGGGAATAAACTAATGCGCGCGCTCCTCCTCTTTTTACTCTTGTTTTTTGCCGTGCCTGCCGCCGCGCAGACGCCTGCTCCGGCTGCTGCTGGTGATTCGGCCACCGTCTCTTCCCCCTCCGGCAAGCTGACGATCCCGACCAAAGACGACTGGTACAGCACCTGCTGGGTGTGTTCCCTGCTCCAGCTTATGGACGACGTGCGTCAGGATTACGGCAAGCGCGCCTTTGAACTCATCGCCGGGCAGATTGCCACCCCGTTGAGCATCTTTTTAGCCCTCTGGTTCCTGTTTCAGGCGGGGCAACTGTTCAGCCCCTTTGGCGGACAGGAAGCCCCCAAGGTGCTCAACGGTCTGGTGAAACAGCTTATCTTAACCATGATTGTCATCGGCCTTGTGCAAAACTATCAACTGTTCTGGCGCATTCAGGACATGATCGTCAGCGTCGGCAGTAAAGTCAGCCAAGCCTATATCAACAACGCCGCCCGATACGTTGGCAATAAGGAAATCACCACCTGCACTCCTCCCGCCTCTTCCCCCGGCAGTGTCAGCAGCGACGCCACCCAGAAATTTCTCTGCAACGTGGAAATCATGCAGCGCGTCCTGGGCATGGGCATCAAGCTCGGCCACGATCTGTGGAAAGGCAACGAAACGGTCAGCTACATGGATGCGACGGTTGGCGGCGGGGGTCAGTCTCTGCTGCGCTGGACGGCAGGGCTGGGGTTGATTGCGGCGGCCGCACCGCTGCTGCTCCTCATCATTGCCCGAGTGGTGGACATTCTTATTAATTTAACGATAATAACGATTTTAAGCCCTGTACTGGCCTTATCGTTTATCTTTCCCATTTCCCGTCAGATTACGACGCTGGCCGTCAAGGTGTTGTTTGCGTCGGGGATTAACATCATGCTCACCGGCGGGGTGATTGCTGTCTTTATGGTGATTGTTAAAAATGTTCTGGATATGGGTAATGCCACCAATGTTGCCGGGCTTTCCCTACAGAACGGTATTTTATCGCCTGATTACTGGCGTCTGTTGGCATTATATATTGCTACTGGTGCCGTTTTAAAGCAAACTTCGGGTTGGAGTAACCAGATCACCCAAGTCCCGGCAACCATGCGTATGCCAATGTTTGCCATGCAAATTTTTGAACGCCTTGGCAAAAGCATCGGTAACAACTTCAATAGCACCCGCAAACAACTGCAAAACCTGCTCCCCTTTGCCCAGGATCCGGCGGCCATTGGTACAAAACTCCGTTCACAAATCAGCCAACGTATCCCCACCGTCACCGAGATGCTCAAAAACCCCAACATACCCCAACCAAAATTTAATATTCCGTGGGAGAAAAAGAGCTAATGATCCGCGTTTTATTAACTGTTTTTATCCTATTGGGTGCCCTGCCCGCCCTGGCCGAACCGGGGAGGTTAGAGGGGCAAGGCCTCACACAATGTAATAATAAAATCAAGCAAAGTATCAATGCTCAAATCAATGCCTTGCAGAGTACAGACCCGAAAAAAGCCGCTCTCCTGCGTACCCAAGCTGAAGACGTAGCCAAAAATGTTTATTATCGCTCCAATCAGTGCGGGACTGGTGGTATGCAGAAAACCCCACAATACGGCCCTGTCATTGAGGACTACGATCCCGATCCTGATGTCAAAAAAGTTGTTGCTGAAAAATTGGGGGCTTCTGCCGATGCCAAATCGTTGCCCGCGGCATCAACCCCGGCCAACGCCGCCGAGTGCGCCAGCAAGCTCACCTTCGCCATTCGCAATGCCCGGGTTGATCCCACCTGCAAAGCTGTTTTTGATAAAACATCCAGCGCACAGCAAGCCTTAGAAAGCTATGTCAACCTTGCGGTGCCCGGCTGCGCTACTAACCCCACGGATTTCCTGCAAGCCCGCGATCCTATCGGTGCCGCCGCCGTCCATTTTTGTAAGGATATGATCACGTGTGATAATCTTATTAACAACACTCTCAGCAGCGAGGACATCAAAAAACTTCCCAAAAGCGATGCCGCCACCTTGGCCGGTTTAAAAAAACAAGGGGTCGCCGCCTGCGCCCTTGATCTGACCAAACAGCGGGGCGAAGCCAGCACCACCACCGGCAGCGGCATGAACGACCCCCAAAGTGCCAGCCAGAAAGCACTTGGTAAAAGCATAGATAAACTCAAAAAATCATTAGCCGTCGAAGATTTAATCCAGGCTTGCATGGGATGCGAGGTGATCGCCAAACTTCTTGAGATTAGTGATACGTATGGCCAGAAGGTTTTCAAAGCCCTGCAAAATGCCATGCTCGGCCTGCTGGGCATTTTTGCCGTAGTGTGGAGTTTATTTCACGTCGCCCGCATCTACACCCCCTTTACCCCCATGGCACAGATGAACAACCTCAACAACATGGTGGTCAGCCGTATGGGCATCGTGTTCCTTGTGGGTTTGTTCCTGGGCAGTTTTGCAAATTTCTGGCATTATGTGTATGCGCCCATCGTCGTCTCGGGTATGCAAACCGCCGGGATAATAACAAACACCGCCTCGGAAGGTACGGGGATGAGCGGCGTTGTCTCCGAATTCTGCGGCAACCTCAACAGTGCCAGTGCCGATGGAAAAGCCATGGCCAAGTCGGCTGCCTGTCTCCTCGGTGCCATGCAGCGCAGCATCGGCGGGGTGTTGATGCAGGCTCTGCAAACCTTGTGGGATGGATCATGGACCAGTCCTGTTGGTTTGATTATGATGATTCTCAGTGCCGCCCCAATACTATGGTTTTTCGGTAAGATGTATTTGCTTTTCCCGCTCCAGGCCGCCGATGTAATTATCCGCTGGCTGTTGCTGGCTATGCTTAGCCCCCTGATTATTGCCGCGTTTGTCCTGCCTGGCCTGCGTTCTATCACCACCACCGCCCTCAAAGGCATGATCCAAAGCTCCACAGAACTGGTGATACAGGCGGCCATTATCGGCCTGACCAGTGGCGCGGTGGACGCTATTAACACTACCCCATCCAAAAACGCCCTTGGCACCGATGTCTGGCTTCAACTCATCTTCATTGGTATAACCAGCAATATGCTCATCAAGGCAACAGGTCAGATCGCCGATGCCTTTGTCAACCCGCAAACCACGAGCGATGCCGGCCGGATGGATACCAACGTCGCCGGACAGGCGGCACAAATGCTGGAACAAGCTGCCAATGCGACCAGAGCAACAGGATCAACGGCGGCGGCAAAAGCTGGCTCCGATGCCGTAGGAGGCGCGGTGAAAGGCATCGCCAGTGCTTTAGGGTTTAAATAATAAGCTTCCGCGCCAACGCCACGTATTGTGCCACCGTCACGTCTTCCGCCCGCTGCTGCAAAAAGGCGTCCTCCAGCGGCGGCAGGCGCGGCAACAATGGCTCCAAACTCCGGCGCAGCATCTTGCGCCGCTGGCCAAAGGCGGCCTTGGTAAGGGTTGCCAACGCCTCCAGCGGCACCACCGCTGCATCCGCGTGGGGGATGAGGCGCACCACCCGGCTGACAATGGATGGGGGCGGCACAAAGGCACTGGAGGGCAGATCAAAGCATTTCTCCACCCGGCATAGAGCCTGCGCCACCACCGAAAGCCGGCCGTACGCGGGGGTGCTGGGCTTTGCCGCGAGGCGCTCGGCTACCTCCCGCTGAAACATCAGTGCCATCCCGGCGACACGATGTATCTGTTGAAAAAGCTGCAGGACAATCGCTGTCCCCACATTGTAAGGAAGGTTTCCCGCCACCCACAACGGCGGCGGCGCAAAACCAAGCACGTCCAACTCCAGCGCGTCGCCCTCGATGACCGTCAGCCTCCCGGCGGCAGCCTGCACCAACGGCTGTAACGCCGCCACGGCGCGCGGGTCTTTTTCAACCGCGACCACAGGGACACAATGCTCCAACAACAAGGCTCTAGTAAGGCCGCCAGGCCCAGGGCCAATCTCGAGAATGATACCACCCTGCCCTACCTGCCGGGCAATCTTGCGGGTCAGGTTGATATCCATGAGGAAATTCTGCCCCAGACGTTTATCCGCCGAGAGCTTTGCCGCACCGATAACCTCCCGCAGCGGCGGCAACGCCAAAATCGCACTATTATCCAACACGTTTTAGAGCCAGCTCCCCCGCCAGCGTCAACGCCGCGAGCAAGCTGTTGGGTCGCGCCCCGCCTACCGCTGCCAAGGACAACGCCGTGCCGTGATCCGGCGAGGTGCGAATAATGGGCAGACCCAAGGTAATGTTCACCGCACCCCAAAAATCCAGCGTCTTAATAGGGATCAACGCCTGATCATGATACATACATAAAGCCGCATCATAGCTCCCCCGCGCCTGCTCATGAAACAACCCATCGGCAGCAAACGGTCCCTGCACATCAATCCCTTCCTCACGCAAAGCCTCCAGCGCAGGAACAATACACCGTATTTCTTCATCCCCCATGGTACCTCCCTCCCCGGCATGGGGATTAAGCCCCGCCACCGCAATCCGGGGCCGAGCGATGCCCCAATACTCGCGGAGGCCAGACACCATCACCCGCACCGTGGCAATAATGCGGTGCGGCGCAACGTGCTCAATCGCCTGACGCAACGACTTATGAATCGTCAATGGCACCACCCGCAGCGATGGACAGGCCAGCATCATCACTGCCAAAGGCGTGTATGTATGCGCCTCCAAATACTCCGTATGCCCATCATACGAAAACCCAGCAGCATACAATGTGCCCTTATGAATCGGATTGGTGACCAGCGCACTTGCCGTGCCGCCCTGCACCGCCGCGAGGGCCGTCTGCAAACTTGCCAGCACAGCGGGGGCATTGGCGGGTTCAAGCACCCCCGGGGTCACAGGGACGGCCAACGGCTGGTGCAGTACCGGTAGAGCGCTGGGAAAGACCATTGTTGTCTGATGCGGGTCGGTAATACGCGCAATGGGCACGCTTAACCGCAGTCGCGCCGCAGTTTCCTTTATATGATCCGCATCCGCAACAATATAAAACGGCACCGGCAAGCGATCACGCCCCAACCACGCCCGCACGGTAATCTCAGCGGCAATCCCGGCGGGTTCACCGGCGGTCAGGGCAAGAGGAGGGAGAAAAACGGAGGACATCGCCCCGTTATTGTAAAATGGGATAGGGGCAGAGACAATGGATATTGCTATCATTAAGAAAGACATACTTACCACCCATCAGTTTAAGCGGAACCATAGAGGGTGAAGGCTTTGAGTTTTAGCAAAGCATCGTCGGAGAGTACGTAAGCCGCGTTTAAAAAGCGAGAGACAGGATCGGGCGGATTTTTTGACCCCCTTTTTTCAGCATTGTCTGGATGCTGTAATAGTTGACGCCTGTCAGGTCGGAGGTGAGCTGTTCATAGGTGATGCCCAACCCCAGGGCCGTTAGTTTTTTGCACAATCAAAAAACGGCCTCCGCGTAGAACGAAAGCCGTTTTTTAGGGTATTTTTAGAGATTACTTTTTGTTAACGAGGTCTTTCAGGCTTTTTCCAGCGCGGAATTTCGGCTGGGTTGAGGCTGCAATCTTGATTTTTTGACCCGTGCGGGGGTTACGACCTTCGGTGGCTTGGCGTTTGGTAACGAGGAAGGTGCCAAAGCCGACAAGGCGAACGTCGCCGCCTTTGCGGAGGGTTTTGCTGATGATTTCTAGCGCCGCGTCGAGGGCGCGTGTAGTATCGGCCTTGCTGAGACCGGAATGGTCGGCAATCGCGCCAATGAGTTCATTTTTGTTCATAAGGTTTTCTCCAGTTGGTTGGAATCCGCCGCTTTGCAGACCTTGTTGGCCTAAAAATGGCTTATTTAAGCCAATCCATAAGCATTAATATTTTTGCGTCAACTGAAAAACGGCTTTTTTCTTATATTTTTTGATGATGATGATTTTCTGCCACACTCTAGAATGCTTTTTATTATGGCTTTTCAAGCTAGGGCGCGCCTGACATGAACAGCCATGAAAAAGGAACTTGACGCCTAAGTTATCCACAGGTAGCGTACATGTCCGACGTAAACTATAGTTTAGGTGAATTTTTATGGCTCAGCATATTTCCGCCCAAAAACGCATTCGTACTACCGCTATTCGGACGGAAGCTAATCGCGCCCGATTGAGCCGCGTTCGTACCTTCATTCGCAAAGTTGAAGCGGCACTGAATACTGGTGATGTACAAGCGGCGACGGCAGCATTGAGGGAAGCTCAGCCAGAAATTCATCGTGGCGTGACCAAGGGAGTGTTGCATGGCAATACCGCCAGTCGTACCGTTTCCCGGCTGGCCAAGCGATTAAAGAAAATCGCTGGATAATTTTTAGATTTAAAAAACTTTATAATACACAAACTCAGCTGTTTTTTCATCTGGGGAGGCTTTTGATGGCCGCATTAGACTGGCAAGGACTCAAGCAGCAATTGCGCCGGGAGGTAGGTGAGGCTGCTTACCGCAGTTGGCTTCAACCTTTAGAGTTGATGGACAGTGTGGCCGAAGATGAAGTTCGGTTATCGGTGCCGACTAAATTCATGCGCAATTGGATTGAGACTCATTATGGGGATCGTATTCGTACGTTGGTGCGCGGAATGGCGCCATCGGTTACAACGGTAGAAATGATTATAAGTAGCAGTCTTTATAAAAGTGAAGATGCCCCTGCGCCCGCCAATGATACTCAGCCGCCTGCGCTTGAAACTCCTAAGACAGGGGGCGTTGGCGTAGATGCTCTTGTACCGCAATTAGATGCTAGGCTCACGTTTGAGAATTTTGTGGTGGGAAAGCCTAATGAGTTGGCCTTTGCTGCTGCTCGCCGGGTGGCAGAGGCTAGAGAGGTGACTTTTAATCCGTTATTTCTTTATGGTGGTGTGGGTCTTGGAAAAACTCATCTGATGCAGGCAATTGCTTGGCATATTGCGAAAAATCAACCACAGCGTCGGGTATTGTATCTTTCTGCTGAAAAATTCATGTACGAGTTTATCAAGTCCTTGCGGCACAAAGACACGATGGCATTTAAAGATTTATTTCGATCTGTCGATGTGTTGATGATTGATGATGTACAATTTATTAGCGGCAAGGAATCAACACAAGAAGAATTCTTTCATACATTTAATGCTTTGGTTGATCAAAATAGACAAGTCATAGTTTCAGCCGATAAGTCCCCGAGCGATCTAGAGGGCATGGAAGCGCGACTTAAATCCCGACTAGGCTGGGGATTAGTCGCAGATATTCACCCGACAACATACGAGTTGCGGCTTGGTATATTGCAAAGTCGTACCGAAATTTTAAACATTCCAATGCCGAAACAAGTATTGGAATTTTTGGCGCATAAAATTACCTCTAATGTTCGAGAATTAGAAGGAGCGTTGAATCGTATTGCCGCTCATGCTATGTTGATTGGCCGCGAAGTGACGCTTGAGGGTACGCAAGAATTGCTTCGTGATGTTCTTCGTGCTAATTTGCATAAAGTCTCTGTGGACGATATTCAAAAAAAAGTGGCCGATCATTATAATGTTTCCGTACCGGATTTATTGTCCGCAAGACGATCGAGGACGGTGGCGCGACCACGTCAGGTGGCTATGTATCTTGCCAAACAGTTGACGACGCATTCCCTCCCTGATTTGGGGCGTAAATTTGGGGGGCGGGATCATACCACGGTGCTGCACGCGATTCGCAATGTGGAAAGTTTACTTGATACTGATCGTGGGATTGGTGATGATGTAAAATTACTGCAGCGTTTGTTGCAGCAGGCTTAATGCTTAGGAGGGCGAAGTTGCGCCTGAATCAATATTTGTTCCGCCAAGCGGGCTTGGTCTTGTTGCTGGTGACAGTAACGCTGGTGGCGATTGTGCTGTTGGCTCAGTCATTGCGGCTGGTCGATCTGGTGGTTAATCGCGGCGCACCTTTGCAGCTTTTTCTTCTACTCATGCTGTTATTGTTGCCGGGATTTTTTTTGTTGGTTTTGCCGTTAGCACTGGCATTATCTGTTGTGTGGTTGGTGCATCGGTTGATCGCTGATGCTGAATGGGTAATTTTCAGTGCTGCTGGGCGTAGCCCATGGCAGATTGCGAAGCCATTGTTGTTGTTGGCAACCGGGGTTTGTGGGATATGCTATTTATTATCTTTGGTTATTTTACCTTTAAGTTATAGTTCTTTCAAGAATTTGGAATCTGCGCTGCGAACCGATATCGGTGCTGCGTTTATTGAAGAAGGTACCTTTAATAAAATTGGTGAAGGAATAACAGTGTTTACGGCTCACCGGGGGGCACAAGGGGAATTGCTTGGTCTTATGCTTGATGATCGCCGTAATCCGGAGCGTCCAATGATTATTTTAGCAAGTCGGGCTAGGCTTTGGATTGATGAAAATCGAAAGCCATTGTTGCGCATTGAAAACGGAAGTCGTCAAGAACTCGATGCAGCGACGGGGCGGGTACAGTTCTTGTATTTTTCTGAATATATTTTGGATTTGAGTTCATTGATTTCCGCAACGGTTAATCGTGGTGCGGAAGTTCAGGAAATAACAGTCGTTGATTTGTTCTCCCAAGCAGCAAAGGAAAATGATCCGCGGCGGCGTGGCAAATTACGAGCAGCTGGGCACAGCCGCTTGATAAGCCCATTGTTGCCATTAGCGATGACTGCAATGGTTCTAGCCGTGCTTAGTGGTGCTGGGCATAATCGGCGCGGCATGGGGCGAGCCTTAATGATAGCGGCGGGGGTAGTAGTAGCGTTACAGGCTATGCTTCTGCTTTCAGAGAGTTTATCAGCGTGGGCTTGGGGCTTGGCCGTATTGCAATATGCATTGGTATTGATGCCTTTGTGGTGGGGCATATCGTTTTTACGCCGGGGGACGTGGGCGTTGTGGTAGGTGCGCTCGATCGATATTTGTTGCGCCAGTTTGGCAGATTTCTTTTAATGGTAGCCGCAGGGCTATGTTTGCTGGTTTTTCTGGCCGATGGGATGGAGTTGTTACGACGATCTGCGGGTAAAAGCGGAATTTCTATGTATCTTGTGTTGCGTATGGCAGCGTTAAAATTGCCAGGGATGCTGGAAGTTATCTTGCCATTTGTGGTGCTGATTGCTGCGCTTGCAACTTTATATCGTTTATCACGCACGCAAGAGCTAACGATTGTACGGGCGGCAGGCATTTCCGTTTGGCGCTTTCTGGTGCCATTATTGATTGTGGCATTGGCGTTGGGGGTTGGTCGGTTTATGTTGCTTAATCCTTTTGCCGCTTATAGCTCAGCTCAATACGAAGCAATGGAAGCTAAATACTTTCGGGGCAGTGTGGATGCCTTCAGTGTTAGCAAGGGGGGAATCTGGATGCGTCAACGCGATGGTATTGGCTTTTCGTTGTTGCGGGCAGAGCGTGCCAATCCGGTGAATGGTATTCTTCAAGGAGTCACGGTGTTGCGGGTTAGTCTTGATAATGTTCTGGTAGAGCGGCTCGATGCTAGGCAGGCAATATTGCAGGAGTCTTTTTGGCGGTTTGCTGATGCTGTACGCAGTCGTCCAGGAGTAGTGCCGGAGATTCTAAAGGTAGTTTTATTGCCAACAGATGTGACATTAGAGCAACTCCAAGATAGTTTTTCACCGCCACAAACCATCCCCAGTTGGTCGTTGCCAGGGTATATTGAGGCGATGCAGGCGGCGGGTTTTTCCGCACGTCGCCATGTAGTGCACTTGCAAAGCATTATTTTAACGCCTTTATTGTTGGTGGTGATGATATTCATTGCGGCAAGTGCGGCATTGCAGCCTAGTCGTCGTCCTTCTATTAAACGGCTCATTATCGGTGGATTAGGGACTGGGTTTTTATTGTATTTTGCTACTGATCTTGTTACTGCACTGGGAATCTCAGGGCGGTTACCCGTTAGTATTGCTGTATGGTTTTTGCCACTCGCCGCTGGTTGTTTTGCCTGCTCGTCGTTATTCTGGCGGGAGGATGGCTGAGCGCGGCTCTTGCTAAATCTTCTCCGATAAAAAATGATACTCCTATTGATGTGAGCGCAGATACCTTGCGATATGAACAGCAGGGGCGTCGCCTTCTTGCTACAGGAAAAGTAGAAGCGCGGCGGAGTGATGGGATGGAGTTATTCGCTGATAGGTTGATATATGATCAGGATAGTCGCCGTCTTATTGCGGATGGTAACGTGTTTTTTCAGGATAAGAGTGGTCAGACTACTACCACCGATCGTCTGGAAATTACCGATGATCTTAAGGAAGGACTAATCGGTGCTCTAGAAGCAAGATTTGCCGATAAGTCACGTCTGCGAGCGGCAAAGGGTAGGCGTGTGGAGGGGAATAAGAGTATCCTTGAAGGTGCCGCGTATACAGCATGTGAAACCTGTCCGGGTGATAGCAAGGCACCTATTTGGGAACTTCACGCTAGTACGGTGACTCATGATCAGGCTGCACGGCGTATTTTTTATGATGATCTTGTGCTGGATATTTATGGAGTGCCAGTTTTTTATGCGCCGTATTTTTCTCACTCCGATCCGACAGTCAAGCGTCAATCTGGTTTCTTAATGCCGAAACTAGGCCAGCGTACAGAACAGGGGGTTATTGTTGGGGCACCTTATTATTGGGCTATTGATGAGCAACAGCAGGCCATTATTGAGCCTAGGTATTTTTCGAATGCTGGGGCAATGGGTCTTGTTGATTATGAGCGCCAGTTTGGCAATGGGATTCTAACAGCTAATGCCAGTGGTGCTAATGTTAAAGAACTTATTGCTGGTGCGCAAACTGGCCGCATGATTGAGCAGGGGCATTATAGTGCCAGAGGTAATTTTGATATCAATGATGCATGGCGGTGGAATTTTAATGCGGCACGGGTCAGCGATAAAAGTTACTTTCGGCGGTTTCAGTTGCCGTATGGTAGTGGTGCGTCCCTCACCCGGAATCTGACAACGGAACGCTTTGGGCGAGATAGCTATTTCAATGCCAGTGCGTATAATTTTCAAACACTACGAGAAGGTGAAAATCAACGGGCGGTGCCAATGGTGTTGCCGTGGTTGCGGTATAGCGATCTTAAAAGCCTTGGTGGTATTCCGGGTAAATTTTCTCTGGATACGAACACAGTGGCGTTGACTCGTTTAAACGGTCAAGACACCCGCAGGATGAGCAGTACTGCGGGGTGGCAGAATGAGAAAAGATTGCCGCTATCTACTCTTTTTACCTATGGTGCGTTATTGCGTAGCGATTATTATTGGTATGGAGAGACCCATCTGACCACCGATCCAGGCAACCCAAAATCGGGGGACACAGGACGGGTGGAGCCTATCGCATATGCGAAGATTTCCCAACCATGGATTCGTCAAGCACCAAGCGGGATGACCCATCTCATTGAACCCATAGTGGGCGTTGTTGTAGCACGTAATCCAAGCAAACAGGACAAAATACCTAATGAGGATTTCAAGTCTTTTGAATTTGATGATAACAATCTTTTTGAGGCGGATCGGATTTATGCGCGCGATCGGTTTGATGGTGGTCAGCGCGTGGATGTTGGTGTGAACAATATTTTTGAGAATTTTTACGGTGCGCGCATCGGTACTTTTGCGGGGCAGAGCTTTCGACGCCAAGATAGTGATTTGTTTGTTGCAGGTAGTGGGCTTAATGACACCCGTTCAGATTATGTCGGTCGGTTGGCTCTTTCTTATGCGCCATTTTTTGATTTTGAAAACCATGCTCGGTTTGATAAAGATAATGGCCATATTCAACGTAATGATGCTAACCTGACATTGAATTGGGCATCATTTCAAATGAATAATGATTATGTTTTCTTTGGAAAAAATACATCTCCAAGTGGTAAAGACATTGAGCAGTTTTCTACAACGCTGTCCACTTTTGTAAGAGATCGCTGGCTCTTATCGGGTAATTATACCCGGGATATTGCTGCTCCTGCTAATCGTCTTGCACGAGGCGGGATTACTTATTTTGATAACTGTTTTTCTCTAGGTCTTGATATAACCAGAGATTTCACTGATGATGGCAAAGTTGCTCCGTCAACATCGTTAATGTTGCGCCTTGATTTTCGTACGCTGGGCAGTGATGCTTGGTACAATAATGTGTATAGTCGGGATCGTCTTCGTAACCGTCGGTACACCCCGTATGAGCAGGAGGCGTTAGGTTTGGGCAGCTCTTCTGGCGGGCTGCATAATTAAAGGCATATTTTTAACTGGATGCAAATAATTTCAAGATCGTATTATCTTGAGGTTCCTGTTTTATCCCGTATATCCACAAAACTTGCGCGGCGTATTTCTCGAAGCAAACTATCCGCGTGGCGTTGCATTTTTTGCTGGCGCAACCGCTCGCGGATTTGATCGTCATCGGGCATTTGGAAAGGCGCGGCGGCTTGGGCTGTCTGCACTGGTGGCGCACTGCGATCGCAAACAGTAAACACGGCAAGCACCCCATTAGTAAGCAAAGGCCGGGTAGATTCTCCTACGGCCAAGGGCGTTATTGCCTCCCTTACCGATCTGGGTAACTTTCCCAAAGATAGTTTCCCCAAGGCACCAGATAAAGGATTCCCTACTTTTGCCGATACTCGTTGAGCATCAGTGCAACTGCGAATATTTTTTGTAGTGTCAATCATTTTATCACGCAGTTTGAGTATATCTTGCTCCCCAATACTTGCCGGTATTTCAAAAACTGTTTGAAATAACACTACCGTGGCATTTTTATCCGATACCTGATGTTTCAGTGGTGCACCTTCACCCCCACCTAGTAGTCGTCGACCGCGTAGCCATAGCAATGTTACGGCACCATCCTCCTTGAGGGGTTTGGCTACTGCTCCTGACGGCAGGCTGCGTAGTACCGCAAGACGCTTTGCATTAATCTCTTCTGCTAATATCCAGCCTAGTTCACCCCCTGTTGCTGCCGTTGGAGCTGATGAAAATTCTCGTGCCAAGGCGGCAAAATCACCCCCGTTGGCTACGTCGTCGAAGAGGCGTTGGGCAAGCTTTTCCACTTCGGCGGTATTGTCCGGTTTGGTGGTATCTACTCGCAGCACGATCTCGCTTAAGGCAAATTCTTCTTTACCTCTTGCACGGCTAAGGCGTTCGCGTACTTCATCAATTTCTTGAGGGCTAACGGAAATGCGTGCTCCATAATTGCGTCGTATCAGGCGACCCCAAAGAATGTTTGCTCGTACTTGTGCTTCTAGTGTTGCTAATGGAATATCCCGTTCTGCAAGCATGGCTTTAAGTTTGCCTGGCTCTATCCGGTTTTGTTTTTCTAGATCAGCGATCGATTCGGCAACCTCTTTGTCTGTGGCGGTAATACCTTGGCGTTTAGCTTCTTCTGTCTGAAGAATTTCGTTGATCATCTGCTGTAATACTTGACCACTGTAGGATTTTATCGCTTCAGGCGTTGGTGTAATGCCGCCAGAAAACAGTGCCAAGCGTGTTCGAGTGGCAAGCTCTTGCCCTGAAACCGGTTCATCGTTGACTATCGCAACAATCCGAGGTGCATCAAGCGCATGAGCAAATGGCGCAACTAAAATTAGGAACAATAGCAAGTAGCGGATTATTCCCATTCGATGGTTCCTGGTGGCTTAGAAGTTATATCGTAAACAACGCGGTTGATACCCCGGACTTCGTTGACAATGCGCCCGGCAATGCGAGCTAAAACATCATGGGGCATGGGGTATGCTGCTGCTGTCATCCCGTCGGTGCTTGTCACTGCTCGCAAGGCCAACACATATTCATAAGTTCGGGCATCGCCCATAACGCCAACAGTTTTGACGGGTAGCAACACCGCAAACGCCTGCCAAATTTCACGATACAGGCCAGCTTTATGAAGTTCTTCAAGGTACACTGCGTCGGCTTTTTGCAAGATCGATATTTTTTCTGCTGTCACCGCGCCGGGAATGCGAATCGCGAGGCCGGGGCCGGGGAAAGGATGACGCTCTATCATTGCTTCTGGCAGTCCTAAGGCTCGCCCTAACGCGCGGACTTCATCTTTGAATAACATCCGCAGTGGTTCCACCAGCTTGAGACGCATTTTTTCCGGCAAGCCCCCAACATTATGGTGGGATTTAATGGTGACCGAAGGACCACCGTGGGCGGAGATAGATTCGATGACATCAGGATAAAGGGTTCCCTGGGCAAGAAAATCCGCGCCTTTAATTTTTTTTGCTTCTTCTTCGAAAATTTCCACGAATAGTCGGCCAATAATTTTACGTTTTATTTCCGGCTCATCGTGCCCAGCTAAAGCGTTCAGGAACCGCTCCCCAGCATCAATGTGCACTAATGGGATATGGTAGGTATCCCGGAACAATTTGACCACTTGAGCTGCTTCGTTTTTGCGTAGCAACCCGGTATCCACAAAAATACAGGTGAGTTGTTCCCCAATGGCTTCATGGAGGAGTACTGCGGCTACGGATGAATCCACGCCCCCGGACAGGCCACAGATGACATTGCCATTCCCCACTTGCTGACGCAGTGAAGCAACAGAGCTATCTTTGAACGCCGACATAGTCCACGACCCCATGGCACCGCAAATGTGGCGCACAAAATTATCAATGAATCGCGCGCCGTCGGGTGTATGGGCAACTTCTGGGTGAAATTGCACACCGTAAAGCCGCCGGGTATCGTTGGCCACCACCGCAAAGGGGGTATGACTATTGCCAGCTAGAACCATAAAACCAGATGGGAGAGCCGTAACAACATCGCCGTGGCTCATCCATACAGGATAACGCCCGCCGGCTTCCCATATTCCAGAAAATAAAGAATGGGATTGATGTACCAGAAGTTCAGCATAGCCGAACTCCCGGCTTATGGCAGGCTGCACCGCTCCGCCCAAAGCGGCACATAGTGCCTGCTGGCCATAACAAATGCCCAGTATGGGAATGTTTTGATCTAATACCCATTTTGGCAATTGAGGGCTTTGAACCTGATGCACTGAGGCTGGGCCACCGGATAGGATGATGCCTTTTAAATTGGATACTTTAGAAAACGGCGCGTTATAGGGGCGCACCTCGGAATATACGCCGGCTTCCCGTACCCGGCGAGCGATGAGTTGGGTTACTTGGCTGCCAAAATCGAGGATTAAAATTGTATCGGTCATACGGGTGCTGGAGTTCCTAATGACCTAGGGCTACAATCCAACCATGGCCACCGTCAACTTTTATCATCTTAGCCGTCGTCCTGTCGAGGACGCTCTACCTTTGCTGGTTGCCCGTGTCTTGGCCAGTGGCCAACGGTTGCTTATTCATGCGGCAACCCCTGTCTTTGCCAAGGCTCTCGATGATCGCTTGTGGACTTTTGATGCGGAAAGTTTTTTGCCCCATGCCAGTCCGGGGAGTAGTATTGATCCCACTTTTGAACATGTATGGATTACAGCGGATACCGATAATCTTAATAAGGCTAAGGTCTTGTTATTAGCGGATCAGACGAACTCCCCGCACATTGCAACAATGGAAAAAGTGCTTATTGTGTTCGATGGTCGTCATCGCGAGAGCCTGCAAGAGGCACGAGCGGCTTGGAAATCTTTAAAAGAGGCCGGGCATACGTTGCGGTATTTTCAAGAAAATGAAGACGGTGGTTGGCGGGAAAAATGATGGGCAACGTTCATGTGACAGTGGTTTGTTATTAAACCTACGCTTAGAAATTATGAGGTAATATATTACCTCATATAAAAAGATTGACATAGTGCGGCGTTGAGCATATTCCTTTTCTCCTAAATTGAGTATTTGCCCATGAAAACCGCCTTTGCGCGTACCTATTCTGCAAAGCCGCAGGACAATGAGAAAAAATGGCATCTTATTGATGCTGAGGGTCTTGTTGTTGGCCGGTTGTCAAGCTATGTTGCCAAGATGATTCGGGGCAAGCATAAGCCTATGTACACCCCCCACATTGATTGTGGTGATGGTGTTATTATCATTAATGCCGAGAAAGTGAAAATTACTGGCGATAAACTGCGCCAGAAAATTTTCTTTTGGCATACTGGCTATATTGGCGGCATTAAAGAGCGGACATGGAAAGCGACCTTAGAAGGAAAGCACCCTGAACGCATTTTACTCAATGCTATTAAGCGGATGATGCCGAAAGAATCGCCGTTGGCGCGGCAACAGTTGGCCGATAATCTTCGTGTCTATGCGGGTTCTGAGCATCCCCATGCTGGTCAAAACCCTATTCCCCTTAACGATCCTGCCCTTGTGCGTCACTGGAAGTAATCTGAGTTTCTTATGGCTATTAGCAAAAAAACCGCTTTTTCTCTTAAAGATTTGAAAAATCTTTCCAAGCAGGATACTGTAAAGTCTGTTGTGGATGTTGCCGAGGCAAACAAGCCAAAAAAACGGGATAAAGATACCCAAGGTCGGATGTACGCCACTGGTCGGCGTAAGAGTGCCGTTGCCCGGGTTTGGGTTAAGTCTGGTAAAGGTTTGTTTACCGTAAACGGCGTTGATGGCCAAGGATATTTTGCTCGTGCGGTATTATGGATGCTGGTGAATCAGCCGTTTAGTGTGCTGAATAGGCTTGGGCAGTATGATGTGACGGTCACTTGCTCAGGTGGCGGTCTCTCGGGGCAAGCGGGTGCGGTGCGGCTAGGGATTAGCCGGGCACTGGTAGCGTTAGACCCGGACTTGCGTACACAATTAAAACCGCATGGTTTTCTTACCCGGGATCCCCGGACGGTGGAGCGTAAAAAATACGGCCAAGCCAAAGCGCGCCGTCGCTTCCAGTTCTCCAAGCGTTAAGATATATCCATGCTGTCCGTTGCAGTTTTGGGTGCCAGTGGTTACACTGGTGTTGAATTGGTGCGCCTGTTGCTGGGGCATCCGAAAGTTCGAATCGTGGCCTTGGCGGCGGACAAACAGGCAGGAAAACACCTTGTCGATGTATTCCCGGCGGTGGCCGGGGCGGTATTGCCTCGGATGGAAAAGATTGAGGGCGTCAATTTTAAAGCAATAGACGCAGTTTTTTGTTGTCTGCCCCATGCGGCAACCCAGGCGGTGGTCAAAAATCTGCCCGAACATCTGGTGGTTATTGACTTATCTGCCGATTTTCGCCTGCGTGATGTGGCGGTATATGAGCAATGGTACGGAAGCCACCAAGCACCGGAGCTTCAGCCCAAGGCGGTGTATGGCCTTTCGGAATTTGCTCGTGATGCGGTTAAAAAGGCTCGCCTGATTGCGAACCCGGGGTGTTATCCGACGGCAGCGCAGTTGGCGTTGCTACCCCTGATGGGGGAGTGTGTGATTGATGCCCATGATATCTTTATTGATGCCAAGTCTGGGGTGAGCGGTGCAGGGCGCAGTTTGCGGGAATCCTCCCTCGCGGCGGAAGTACAGGAAGGGTTTACTGCCTACGGCCTCGAGGGTCATCGGCATCGCCCTGAAATAGAACAGGAATTAAGTATAGTGGCGGGTGCACCCGTCACCGTGACGTTTGCCCCGCACTTGTTGCCCATGAACCGGGGGATTTTGGAGACGATATATCTGCGCCTAGCGGCAGGGCGCACGGTGGAGGATGCCCGCCGGGTGCTTGAACAACGCTATGCCTATGAGGCATTTGTGCAGGTGCTCCCCGTTGGCCAGACCGCTAGCACCCGCCATGTTCGGGGCAGTAATATGTGTCATCTTTCTATCCACCCAGGACGCACGTCGGGACAGTTCATTGTTTGCTCTGTGATTGATAACCTTGTTAAGGGTGCCTCGGGTCAGGCGGTGCAAAATCTCAATATTCGTTTTGGGTTTGATGAGGGTACAGCACTGGCGCGGATAGGGATTTTTCCGTAGGCCAGTTATTTAGTTGTTTAGCGTTCTTGTTGAGTTTTGTGCAAGGCTTGATATGCGGCCAACGTATAACAAATGTGTTCCGGTGCTGATGCTCCGATTAGTGTTTCTTTTGCTAGTGCTTGCAGGGCTGTCTCAATATTTTGCTGTTTGTCAAAAATAAAAATAAGAGCATCTGATTGGATAAGGGTTGGCGGAATGAGAGGTGGCGGAGTAGTTTTGGCGGGTAGCGGGTGCATTATAGCTGGTTGCACAATTAAAAGTATAGTTGCAACCAGCGCACGGCACAAAGTGCCGCGGCCGAATGGCCGAACAAAAATAACTTATAGCGCGCTGAAGACTTTATCAATGTCTACCGCTAATTACGCAACGCGCTA
>JBKCUA010000032.1:0-78858 GCA_046318675.1 Holosporales bacterium | reverse complement strand
GGACGTAGCCGTGGCGGCCCTCATTTCTATCTCTGTATTGGTGGGCGTTATTCGGGGCTTTGTTAAAGAGGTGCTGAGCATTGCCTCATGGGTCTTGGCCATTGTTGCCGCTGGTTTAGCGTACAAACCAAGCCTTCCCTTTTGGGAGGGGGCTGTTGGGGACGGCGTGCTGGCGCATATTGCGGCGTTCAGCAGCGTTTTTGTCGGCGTTCTGGCGACTGCCCTTATCATTACCGCCCGCATAAGCCGAAAGGTGGAAAGCGGCCCTCTTGGCGGCATGGATCGGGCGTTTGGTGCGGGTTTTGGTGCTGTGCGGGCTGTAACGATTATTTGCTTGGCGTTTTTATTGTTTTTAGGCCTGCGTCCTGGGGACAAACCGCATGAGAAGCTTCCCGCTTGGCTGAGTAAAGCGGAGACCTTGCCTTACATAAAAAAAATAACGGTGGCAGTAATTGATAAGTTACCAAAAGGTGCTCGCAAAAAGCTGCCAACAATTGAGGAAAAACCCGAAGAAAAGAAAACCCCAGAAGAACCACCTGTGGTGAAAAAGCTCCAGGAAACAAAACTCATGTTGAATGTTATTGTGTTATGATGCCTTTGTATAATGATGATAAAATGCATGAAGAATGCGGGGTCTTCGGGATTATTGGTAGTGATGCGGCTGCTTCTCATGTGGCTTTGGGGCTTCACGCCTTGCAACACCGTGGTCAGGAGGCTGCGGGTATAGTCAGTACGGATGGGCGGCAATTCTACGCTGAGCGTGCGTTGGGGTTGGTCGGTGATACCTTCGCCGATAGCGCGGTTATCCGGCGTCTTGTTGGTCAAGCGGCTATCGGTCATGTTCGTTATGCTACCACCGGGGCGACGATCCTGCGTAACGTGCAACCGTTGTTTGCGGAACTCACCTTCGGCGGGTTTGCTCTGGCGCATAATGGTAATTTAACTAATGCTTTAACCCTAAGAAAGCAATTGATAGCCCAAGGCAGTATTTTTCAGGCCACCACGGACACCGAAGTCATCATTCATCTCATGGCCCACAGTAAGGCCAGCGATGTTGCCGAACGCCTGATTGATGCCCTCAAGCAGGTCACGGGGGCTTATTCTCTCGTATGCCTCACGGAGAGTGTCATACTTGGGGTTCGTGATCCTGCGGGTGTGCGGCCGCTGGTGCTGGGGCGGCTGAATGGGGCACCAATTTTAGCCTCGGAGACGTGCGCCCTGGAAATCATAGGCGCAACCCTTGAGCGTGACGTGGCGCCGGGGGAGATGGTCATTCTGTATGCCGATGGCCGGGTGGAGAGCCGCCTGCCCTTTGCGCCGCATCCCTCGCGCTTTTGTATTTTTGAGTATGTCTATTTTGCCCGCCCGGACAGTGAGCTTGATAAGAAAAGCGTGTACGCGGTGCGGCGGCGTATCGGCGCGGAATTGGCTTTTGAGGCCCCGACTGAGGCTGATGTGATTATTCCTGTCCCGGATTCCGGCGTTCCGGCTGCCATTGGGTATGCCCAAGCGGCGGCTGTCCCCTTTGAGCTTGGCATTATTCGCAATCATTATGTCGGGCGAACTTTCATTCAGCCTACCGACCATATTCGTCATTTAGGGGTGCGTCTTAAGCATAGCCCTAACCGGGCGGAACTTCAGGGCAAGCGTGTGGTGCTGGTGGACGACAGCATCGTGCGCGGCACCACTTCGGTAAAAATTGTTGAAATGGTGCGCGCCGCCGGGGCACGTGAAGTTCACATGCGCATTGCCAGCCCTCCTACGATTAACCCTTGTTTTTATGGAATTGATACACCCTCCAAAGATAAACTTCTGGCCAGCCGGATGAGCGTGGAGGAAATGCGGCAGTTTATTGGAGCCGATAGCCTGGCGTTTTTATCGTTGGATGGTTTGTACCGGGCCGTGGGTGAGGCAAAACGTAATAATGAGATGCCCCAGTATTGCGATGCCTGTTTTTCGGGGGAATACCCCCTACCGCTGATAGATAATCAATGATTTAAGTGCATTTTACCTTGCAAATTCGGAGTTGATCTCCTAATATGCATGGTATGTTGCAGCGATGGATTACCCCGTCAGTCGAAAAAACTCTTAAAAAAGTCCCCGCAGTGGCCTTGTTGGGACCACGCCAAGTTGGCAAGACAACTTTGGCAAAACGCATCTCGGAAAACCGTTCCGCGCTTTATCTTGATCTTGAATCCCCTAGAGATATTATCCGGCTCGACGATCCTGGCGCGTTTTTGGCGCAGCATGCGGATAAGCTCATTATTCTGGATGAAATCCAGCGCAAGGCCGACCTTTTTATGGTTCTGCGCGGTATTATTGATGAAAATCGCCGTGCCGGTAAAAAGGGCGAGCAATTCCTTTTACTTGGTTCCGCTTCTATGGAGTTGCTGCGGCAATCCTCGGAAAGTCTTGCCGGGCGCATTCATTATATTGAGATGAGCGGGCTGAATGCCCTTGAGATAAAGTATACTGCGCCTTTCGATGTGCAGCGACTGTGGCTGCGCGGCGGCTTTCCGGACAGTTATCTTGCCGATTCTGACGCGGACAGTATGGAATGGCTGGAAATGTTTATTCGCACCTATCTAGAACGGGATGTCCCGCAGATGGGTTTCCGTATCCCCGCCACACGTCTCCGCCGATTGTGGACGATGGTTGCGCATTGTCAGGGCGAGACGCTGAACCTTTCTAAACTTGGCGGCAACCTTGAGGTCGATGGAAAAACGGTTAGTAGTTACATTGATGTTCTGGTTGATTTAATGCTGGTGCGGCGGCTTGAGCCTTGGCACACGAATGTAAAGAAGCGGCTGGTAAAATCTCCCCGTTTTTATGTGCGGGACAGTGGTATTCTCCACCGCTTGCTTGATATTGCCGATTACAACGGCCTGCTATCGCATCCTGTTCTTGGTAAAAGCTGGGAGGGATTTGTGGTTGAGAATATTCATTCCGTTCTTCCCAATATTGTAGAGAGCTATTATTACCGCACTGCCGCAGGGGGTGAAATCGATCTGTTGCTCAAGTTTTCGCACAAAGACATTTGGGCCATTGAAATCAAAAATGGCACCATGCCCAAGGTTACATCAGGGTTTCACCAAGCCTGCGACGATGTAGGGGCAACTCAAAAAATTATTGTTCATGGTGGGGAGGATGATTTTCCACTTTCCCATGAAACCAAGGCGTTGTCGTTGCTCTCTTTTATGAAGCACCTCACCCAGCAGCTTGGTCAGTAAGCCGCCGCATACGTCACCGGAAAACGCCGTTCCCGCCCCAGAGCGCGGCGGCTCACCTTTGGTCCCGGGGGGCTTTGCCGACGTTTATGTTCGCTGGCGTGTAGGAGTGCCGCGGTTTTCCGCACGATAGCTTCGGGATAGCCCGCAATGAGCAATTGTTCCTGGCTTTCTTCACGTTCTACTAAGGCCTTAAGCACATTATCTAGCACTGGGTAGGGCGGCAGGGTATCCTCATCGCGCTGGTCATCCCGCAATTCGGCACTCGGGGCGCGGCAAAGCAGCCGTTCGGGAAACACCGGCGATTGTTCATTGCGCCACCTAGCAAGGGCATAAACATCTGTTTTATAAACGTCCTTCAGCGGTGCGTAACCACCACACATATCCCCGTACAATGTTGTGTAGCCTGTCGAAAATTCTGATTTATTCCCTGTTGCTAGGAGCAGGCGGTTTTGTTGGTTGCTGATTGCCATTAACAACATTCCCCGTACCCGAGCCTGGATATTTTCAGCCGCAGTACCAGTAAGACTAGGCAATGCCGCATCACTAGCGGCAAGTACTGCATCAATAGGTACTACCTTATGCGCTGCGCCAAGATTTTCGGCGACCAAGGCCGCGTCTTCAAGGCTTACCCGGCTTGTAAATTTTGTCGGTAGCATTACTGTTGCTACGTTTTTTGCCCCCAGTGCATCAGCAGCTAATGCTGCCACTAACGCCGAATCCATTCCGCCAGAAAGGCCAAGTACTACTTTTGAAAAGCCATTATTCCGTGCGTGTTCCTCTAATCCAAACACCAATGCCCGGTAGATGCTTGCCCAATGTTTTAGACGTACAGACAAAGGCGTTAATGTTTTCAGGTTTTTCTTATCCCATAAGAAATGCGCTGTAGTTTCAGAAAATAAAGGCAACTCAGAAAGGATATCCTCTTGCCCACCCAAGGCAAATCCGCCGCCGTCAAATACCACGTCATCTTGACCCGCGAGAAGATTAGCATACAGCAATGGAAGCCCGGCTTTTCGAGCAACGGTAAGACGTTCTTCATGCTTGCCTACGTTCCACGGTGAGGCATTTAGGGTAATGAGCAAATCTGTCCCCTGAGCGCGCAGATGAGCCGCAGGCCCACGATGCCATAAATCTTCGCAAATCAATACGCCTAGCCGTATGCCTTTCCATAAAACAACATCGGGTAGCCCGCCTAGGGTAAAATACCGTTGTTCATCAAAAACCCCTGTATTGGGAAGAATATGCTTGCGAGCCACAACCTGCACCACAGACCCGTCAATAAGCAAAGCTGCGTTGGAGAGTCGTCCGTCGGGCTCGCGCCAAGGGCACCCCAATAGCACCGCTGGATCACCGGGTTGGGTTTGTGCCGCAATATGGCGGACGGCGTGGTGACAGGCTTCAATAAACGACGGTCTCAGCCAGAGATCGTCGGCTGGATAGCCGGAAATAAAGCATTCTGGAAAAATAATCATGTCGGTCTTGCCCGCTAGGGCGCGACGCCGCTCAAGGATTGTATCTCTATTATAAGCAATAGCCCCCACTACTGAACGCACTTGGCATATTGTAAAGGAGGCAGGTAGCATATACCGCCCTACCCTAGCACTACAGTTCCGCGGTAAACTGCTGCAACACCGGTGCGGCTGATTTCAGCTAATCCTAATGGAAGAAGCTCATTAACGAACGTCGTAATTTTCTCCGGACTGTCTGTTAGCTCAAAAACAAAAGAGTCTGGGGTTGTATCAATGATATGGGCATGAAAATTTTCGGCTATACGCTGGCTTTTTTCCCGTTGTTCGCCAGTATTGAGAACTTTTACCAGTACCAGTTCCCGGGCAATCAGCGGTGCTGTTGTGGTCAGATCATGGCAAACATGAACAGGGATAAGCCGGGAGAGCTGGGCTTTAATTTGCTCTAATACAGCGGGTGTCCCGCTGGTAACAATAGTAATCCTGGACAGCGTGGCGGCTTTATCAACGGTGGCAACGCTGAGGCTTTCAATATTGTAACCACGACCGGAAAACAACCCAATTACCCGAGCCAAAACACCGGGTTCATTATCCACTAGGACGGCAAGAGTACGTGTTTCAATAGACATACTTTTTAATAAAGCAGGCGCATCCGCAAGGCAAGCAGGGGATACAAGCGCATTAGGCGTTCGTATAAAGCACGTTTTTTTGAAATGGGTAACAATCCCTTACTACCATCATGAAAAACATAACTTTCTGCTTTTTTGGTTAATATGGGTAAATAATGCGCGGCGGCTAGGGCGCGGCGGTGTGCGGCTCTAGCGTTGGCCGGTAAACGGTAACAAGACGTTATAACATCTTGCCAGAGAAATTCCCCTTGGGTGAGTAAGCGCAGCCAAAAGTCCCAATCTTCAAAATGATCTAAACTGGCATCCAATCCACCGATGGCTAGTGCAGTTGTTCGGCGAAAGACTACTGCTTGAATTGGCATCTGGTTGCGTTGGCGCAATAGACTTGGGTTTGCGGGCAGAGGCGGCGCCACGCGGTGGTAAAGAACTTTGTTCTTATCAACATAATCAATATCGGCGCGTGCTACTGCCGCAACAGCGTGGGGGTTTTGCTGAAGCAAAGGTACAAGGCACTCTAAATGATTGGGGTACAGCCGGTCATCATCGTCGAGAAAACAGCAATAATCTCCTGTAGCGTGTTGCAATGCTGTATTTCCGGCATCGCAACGCCCCTGCCCTATATTTCCATAAAGACGAATCTTATTGCGCACGTTATCTGCAAAACATTCAATAATGGTTGCAGCCCCGCTCGACCCATCTTCGACGATAACAATTTCCCAGGCATCAACTGTCTGGGAAAGAACAGAACTTATTGCCTGACGTAACAATTCCTCGCGTCCTGCAACCGTTCGGATGAGAATTGTTGTTTTAGGAAGCAACAGCCTTGTACTCAACGTGTTCGGCAAGCAATGCCTTTTGGTAGGCGGGGCGGGCAATAACGGTGCGAATTAATTGTTCGACGTTGCTGCCCAACGGAATGGGGCGTGGAAAATAGCTGTTCCAATTGGCAATAACGGCGAGCAAAATATCGGCCGGGGTAAGAATATCGCCAGCAACGTATTTCTTCCCTTCAAGATGTGCGTCTAAATCCGCCCATTTTGCTTCAATGTCTTGTAGGGCAATTTCAAGCAGTTTATCTTGGGCAATGCCGCTTTCACTGTGGCGCATGAGCCAGAAAACCCTGCTATAGGCTGGATGCAGGCTGGCATTAGCCCAGCACAGCCACTCTAATGCTTGGGCTTTTACGAGGCTATGTTCAGGGATAAGTGTGCTGTGGTGTTTTTCGCACAGGTATAAAAGAATAGCAGCCCCTTCTCGTAATATAAGGCTGTCATCCACAAGGACGGGCACTTGGCCACGAGGGTTAATAGCAAGAAATTCAGGGCTTGTATTTTTGCCTTCACGAATGCTGACATTTTTCAGTTCAAATGGGGCATTGAGTTCATTGAGCACAACATGAATGCTCATGGAACACGCGCCGGGCGAATAATATAGTTGGTACATAATGCTATTATCCTAATTGTATTTCAATGATGTAGCCTTACCCCAGAAAACGCGATAGGCGAAGATTGTATAGCCTATAAGTACTGGCAACACAAGCAATGCCCCTACCAGAATAATCATTAATGATTCTGGTGCGCTTGCAGCTTCAAAAATAGTCATCTGTTGCGGTACAATATACGGGAAAAAACTGTAAGCCAAACCAAGAAAACAAAGTAAGAAAATTGCTACGGTCACGGCAAAGGGAACCCAGCAATGTCTATCTTTGGGTTTTGGTAGGCGACTCAATAGGCGATCCAAGAGTAAAATAAGTGCGCCGCTTAGTAATGGAATCGGCAGCAAGAAAGCAATTTCCGGCCACGAGAACCATTTGTCAAAGATACGAGAGCTTACCAAAGGCGTGGCTGCGGAAACAACGATAATACCGAATGCTGTCACCCATAGGCTAATCCTTGCCCAACGAATAGCTTTACGTTGCAGCTCTCCTTCGGTTTTCATAATAAGCCAGCTGGCACCAATAAGAGCGTACCCACCAGCCACACAAAAACCAACAAATGTGGAAAACAATGCCGCTTCATAAGTTTTGCTGAAGCCCAGAATATACGATCCAAGCATATGCCCTTGAGCCAGAGCGGTTAGTAAGGAGCCTAAAAAAAAGGCACCATCCCAATATTCTTTGTGGTCAGCATGAGCCTTCATTCGGAAATCAAACGCCACACCACGCAGGATCAAACCCACCAGCATGAGGGCCACGGGCAAGTATAAGTTACTTAAAATAATCCCATGCGCCATCGGGAACGCTACCAGCAAGATACCAACCCCCAGAACCAGCCACGTTTCATTGGCATCCCAAAAAGGCCCAATAGAGGCAATCATGGTGTCTTTTTCCGCATCTGTTCCTGCTGGGGTTAAAATTCCCACACCGAGATCGTAACCGTCCAGGATAGCATAAACAAGCATCGCCAAGCCCATCAGAAAGGCAAACACTGTGGGTAGCCAGTGACCATTAGAGAATAAAGACTCCATAGAACTACTCCGCAGGGGAAAAGACAAGGGGACGGTGTGGCATAGTGTCAACGGCGTTAATTTTTCCAGCGCGGCGAGCCATGAAGAACACCGTGCTCACAAAGGCAACAAGCAATAAGGAATAAACGATAAGGTACAGTCCTAAGGTGAAGGCTATAGAAGATGCTGGTACTGGTGATACCGCATCTTCGGTACGCAACAATCCGTATACAAGATAAGGCTGGCGGCCAATCTCTGATACATACCATCCGGCAACGGTGCCAATCCATCCGGCAAAGGTAGTTCCTGTCAGTACACGGGCAAGGGTTTTGGTTATTGTCCCACGGCGATGCAGTCTATACGTCGCCCACCAAGAAACGGTCAGCATCACAATGCCTATAAATACCATGATCCTAAAGCTCCAAAAAACTTTCGCAACCGGAGGATGTTCGCCACTAAATTCATTTAACCCACGAACAACACCATTGATATCATGGGTTAGAAGAAGGCTGGCCAGTCCTTCTATTTCTATCGATCGGCCATTGCTTCTGGTTTGTTCGTTAGGTTGCCCAAATAAGACCAGTGGTGCTGCCGCTCTAGTCTCCCACAGGCCTTCTATGGCGGCTATTTTAGCGGGTTGATGCTTTAAAGTGTTCAAACCATGTAAATCCCCCACGATTATTTGGATGGGAATTAATAAGGCAGCAGTATAAACACCAGTTTTTAAAGCTAAAAATACAGCTCTAGTGCGATCGTGACGCAACCAACGGTATGCAGAGATGCCGGCTATTAGAAAACTTGCCGTTAACCCCGAAGCCAGCAGCATATGAACCATTCGATATGGCATTGATGGATTGAAAATAATTTCCATCCAATCTGTAGCGTGCGCTTTCCCATCAATCATTTCAAAGCCAACAGGCGTTTGCATCCAGCTGTTTAATACCAGAATCCAGAACGCTGATAAAGTTGTGCCAAAAGCAACCAGCGCCGTCGCTGTTGTGTGTGCTCGTCTGGAAACCCGGCTAAATCCAAAAAGCATAATCCCTAAAAAAGTTGCTTCTAAGAAGAATGCAGTCAAAACTTCATAGCCAAGCAATGGACCCGCAATATTTCCAACGGTTTCCATGAACCCTGGCCAATTTGTACCAAATTGAAAAGACATGGTAATGCCGCTAACAACCCCCAAAGCAAAGCACAGGGCAAAAATTTTAGTCCAAAATAAATAGGCATCCATCCACGCGCTATCATTTGTAGCACTAAAGCGTAGCTTGAAGAACAACAGTATCCAACCCAGCGCAATGGTTATGGAGGGAAAAAGAATATGAAAAGTAATATTAGCGGCAAATTGAATGCGAGCTAGTACAACCGGATCAAGATCAAGCATAAGGACCTTCCCTGAAGATAATCTTTACAAAAAATAAGAGTATGGTGCAAGCTTTCTAAGCAGAAATTCCCTCTAACCGAGAGCGAGCCTTTTCTGAGCCTAATAGTGGCAGTATAACAGACAACTCAGGGCCGTGTTCTTGTCCCGTTAAAGCTAAACGGATAGGCATATAAAGAGCAGCTCCCTTGCGTCCGGTTTTTTCTTTTACCGTGGCAAGCCAAGGTGCAACGTCTTGAGATCGAACCTCTTTGGGTAACAATGTTGCGGCCGCTTTGGTTAATTCAATATCGCGTAAAATTGGTTCTATGGTGAGGCATAAAATTTTATACCAGTCTTTTGCGTCACGCAGTCTTGTTATGTTGCCCCGTACCCCAAGCCAAAAGGATTCACTAGCGTTGTCTATACCAAGGGCATGAAGCTTAGGCTCAGCAACGGCAAATGACATGCGTTGTAATAAGTTCATATTAAGATTTAACAATTCCTGTTCGTCAAATCTGGCTGTGGAAGGACTATATTTATTTAAATCAAAATCAGCAATCAGATGATCAAGTGTATCCTTGGGTTCAATCGGATCGCTGCTACCTAATTTTGCAAGGTGACTATTAATTGACATCGCCTCTATGCCTTCATTGTCACGCAAATATTCAAGACTTAGAGAGCCAAGACGTTTTGAGAGTCCTTCACCCGCAGCGTTGGTTAATAAAGGTAAGTGCCCATAAACAGGGTGGGAGCCACCTAATGCTTCAGTTAATTGTATTTGTGCTGCAGTATTGGTAATGTGATCGTCGCCACGAAAGACATGAGATATTGAAAAATCAATATCGTCCACAACGCTGGCCAAGGTGTAGATAGGGCGATTATCAGTGCGGAACAACACGGGATCGGAAAGATTGCTGCCGTGGAAATGAAGTTTTCCTTTGATGGCATCCTGCCAATAAATATCCTCATGCTTGAGGAGAAAACGCCAATGTGGTTTAATTCCTTTTTCAATAAAGATTTGTTGCTCTGCTTTGCTTAAATTAAGTGCCGCTCGATCATAAATAGGCGGCTTATGTTGGGCAAGTTGCACCTTGCGCTTTAAGGCAAGTTCTTCTGGTGTTTCAAAACAGGGGTACAACCGCCCATCAGCAAGCAATTTTTGAAACGCCCATTGATAACGATCCATACGGGATGATTGACGGTCAAAAATTTCCCAATTCAGACCAAGCCATTTTAAGTCTTTTTGAATGCCTGCAGCAAAGGCTTCCGTGGAACGCTCATCATCGGTGTCGTCAAGGCGAAGCATGAATTTTCCATCATGCTTTCTGGCAAATAGCCAGTTGATGAGTGCCACACGGGCATTACCAACGTGCAATTTTCCGGTGGGGCTAGGCGCAAAGCGAACACGAACAGAAGTCATGGGGTAAGGTTGTAATCTTCCGTTGCGTCACTGACAATATGTCAATTACTTGCCGATTGCCTGTAATACTTCTGCTGCGTGGCCATCAACTTTAACTTTTGGCCACACTTGGGAAATTTTTCCATTTTTATCAATAAGAAACGTAGTTCGCTCAATGCCCATATATTTTTTGCCGTACATACTTTTTTCCACCCAAACACCATATGTTTCGGTAATGGTGCCCTCGGTATCAGCTAATAAGGGGAAGTTCAGATCAAACTTTTTAACGAATTTTGCATGACTGGCGGTATCATCACGGGACACGCCGAGAACGATCGCGTTCGCGTCGCTGAAATTTGGCAATGCATCACGAAAACCGCAAGCCTCTTTAGTGCATCCTGGTGTGTCGTCTTTAGGGTAAAAATATAGAACAACATATTGCCCACGGAATTGAGACAATGTGATTGTTTCGCCGGTGTTACTAACAGCGGTAAAATCAGGGGCGGGGCTACCAATAGTGAGGGTCATGGGGACAGTATGGATAATCTTCTTCCATGGTCAAGCCGAATCATCACCATTCTCAAGCTGCGCCAGCGCGGCCTGTTGCGCCGCATGAAACCGTCCTTCATGAAGAGAGGCTCGAATTTCGCGCATCAACCGGTTCATAAAAAAAATGTTGTGTTGTACCAATAAAAGGAATCCTAATGGTTCCCCGGTACGGACGAGGTGGTGTAGGTAGGCGCGGCTGTGATCCCGGCAGGTTGGGCATCCGCACGTTGCTTGAAGTGGTCTGTCGTCATTAGCATAACGTGCATTACGAAGGTTAAGACGTTCGCGTTTGTTGGGGTATAATGCCCCGCCGTGCCGTGCCAGGCGGGTGGGATGAACGCAATCAAAGCTATCAATACCTTGAGCCACATTGACCCAAATATCACGGATACCACCAATTCCGAGGAGGTGTGTCGGACGTCCCCGGTGGGCGTATTCCATAGCATGACCAACAACCTCATCCATTTGGGCTGTGGTCCCGCCCAGGCTTCCGCCAACGGCTTGACCAAAAAAAGGTTTTTCAGCTATGTTTTTGGCGGCATCGGCGCGTAAGTCAGGGTAAACCCCGCCTTGAATAATGCCATAGAGTGCTTGTCTCCCGGTATCTTCACGTTGAAATTCTATCAAACAGCGATCAGCCCAGCGCTGGCTAAGGCGCAGGGAATTTTCTGTATAGGCACGATCGGCATGATAGGGTGTGCACTCATCTAACACCAAAATAAGATCGGCTCCCAATTTGCGCTGAACAGCAATCGCTCCTTCCGGGGTCAGGGTGTGTATCCGACCATCAACATAACTGCGGAATGTTGCGCCTTCTTCGGTAATGGCTGATAGAGTCTTACTGTTCTTACGAGCACCACGCCCTTTAATTTCGTCGGCAATAAGCCCATGACCAAGTGAGAAAATCTGAAACCCGCCTGAATCGGTAAGCATAGGACGACGCCAACCGGTAAACTCTTGTAATCCACCTCTGGCCGCCATGTGATCCGCTCCGGGCTGGAGCATGAGGTGGTAAGTATTAGAAAGGATGATATCGGTTCCCAAATCACTCAGCATGGCCGGGCTGGCCACGCGCATTGCGGCTTTAGTGGCACAAAAAATAAAAGCCGGAGTAGGGAACGAACCGTGAGGGGTGCTTAATATCCCGGCACGGCCATGGCTGGCTGGATCGCGGGCGGTAACATTAAAAGAAAAGGACATTGTTGCTATGTTTCATGCAAAACCGATTTAATCGCCGGTTTGCAACCGCTCGACTAATTGCCCGACTGTGGGGATAAACCCATTAGAATAAAAGGGATCGTCGGCAAAACGATAAGCATTGTGTCCGGCGAACATAAGTTCGTGATCGGGGTTTCCGCCGTGGGCAATGTTCTGGAGGGTTTTTTGAATGCAAAAAGATCGTGGATCGGCGCGGCGTCCTGTGGTGCCGGATTCATCTTGGGACCAGTTGCTAAATTGGCACGCAGAGAGACAACCCATGCAATCTACTTGATCTTGTAGAATTATAGCTGCCCGTTCTGGCGTCACAAAAATTAAGGTGGAATCAGGAGTACGCAAAGCTTCAGTGAAACCTTCAGTTATCCAGCTTTCTGCTCTATGACGGTCTTCAACGGTAAGATATACAGGGCGCTTGCGGGGGCCAATACCCAGTTCCGCAATGTGTTCCCCTACAACTTCGGGGGTGTATGCTACTTGGCGTTCCGAGCGCTCGATCATTTCTTGCAGAAAAGAATTCCGCACGGCGGAGGAATAAAATCCGGTCGGGCTAAATTTATTAAGGAAAACATCCCCCTTTTTTAGGTTGAGAAGTTTTTCTTTCCAGCTTTTTGAAATAGGGCTTTCCGTTGTCACCAATGGACGGGTGCCAAATTGGAAGGCAATCGCCCCAATTTCTGGGTTGTTGAGCCAATCTTGCCATTCGCGCAAAAACCACACACCGCCGGCCATAATAATTGGCACGTTTTTTAGACCCACTTCATTCATTTGCTGACGCAGGGCAACAACCCGAGGATAGGGGTCTTCAGGTTTTTCTGGATTTTCGCTATTGGATAAGCCGTTGTGACCTCCGGCAAGCCAAGGGTCTTCATAAACAACGCCGCCTAAAAACTCGGCGGCCTTATAATATGCCCGTTTCCACAGGGCACGAAAGGCTCTTGCGGAAGACACAATCGGGAAATAGTATACACCAAATTTGGCCGATATTTCAGCAAGCCGGTAAGGCATACCTGCCCCGCAGGTTATCCCATTAATGAGACCTTTTGCCCCTTCTAAGATTCCATGCAAGATACGCTCTGCGCCGCCCATTTCCCACAATACGTTCATGTGAATGCGACCGAAGCCACTGGCGCGTTCAAAAGCGATTTTAGCTTGAGTAATGCCACCCTTAATGGCGTATCGAACGAGCTCTTCATGACGTTCACGACGGGTTTTACCGTGATATACTTGAGGAACGACATTGCCGCGTTCGTCGTAAAAGTCGGCATTAACCCCTGAGAATGTCCCCATTCCTCCGGCGGCAGCCCAAGCCCCACTTGAAAGACCACTGCTTACGGCAATTCCCTTTCCACCCTCAATAAGAGGGAGGTACTCCTTGCCGCCAATAAGAACAGAGTTCAACGTAAAGGCCACAGTGGATCCTCTCAACTAAATAGAGGTTGAGGAATACTGCTTTCTAAGATTTCTGTAAAGTCTTATCGCCTACAGGCTTTGCCTTCTGACCTGGACGCAGACGATTTTGTCCTGATGTGATCACTATATTTCCTTGCATTAAGCCACTGATAATTTCGACCTCACCTGGCCGACGCAAGCCAAGTGTGACGGCTTTTTGTTCTAATACCCCCTGTTCTGTTAGAACAAGAACGAAAAACTTATTACCTTGTGGAATTATAGCGGTTTCGGGTACAAATAAGGCCTCGGGTTTTTCCGCCACAATAATTTCCATTCGGGCAAAATACCCGGGGCGTAAAAGATGCTCTGGATTGGGAATAAGGGCGCGTACCGGCACACTGCGATCCCGTGCATCTACTAGAGGATCAAGGGCAGTAATAGTACCATTAAATGTCTTCTCTGGAACGGCATCTACGGTAACGATAACTTTTTGTCCGGCGGCAATGCGTCCCGCGTCAATTTCAGGGACGGCAAAGTCAACTTTTATGGGATCAAGGGTGGCTAGGCTGACAATATCTTGTCCGGCTTTTACGTAATCTCCGGGACTAATTCTACGTAAGCCGACCATACCAGCAAAAGGAGCGCGTAAGGCCGTTTTATCTAAACGCGCCTTGGCAAGATCAACAGCAGCCTCAGCACTTTTAAGTTTAGCCAATGTTTCATCCCGCAAGCGTTCGGAGCCAGCCTCAGAGCGGACTAGGGTGTTTGCTCGACGGTAGTTAGCCTGAGCTAAAATAAGGTTTGCTTCGGCTTGAGCGCGTTCGGCACTGGGTATTCGTTGATCGAGGGTAATTAATGGAGCATTTTTTTCTATCATCGCTCCTTCCTCAAAATGGATAGTGTCCACAATGCCGGCAATTTCAGGGCGAATGATAACACTTTCATTGGCACGGAGAGTCCCCACAGCACGCAAAGTAATGGCTAAAGGTTGCGTTATGACGGTGACTGTTTCCACAAGGATAGAAGGCGATGCCGGAGAGGGGGGTGATGTACCAAAAAAACTTTGCAAAACGATAGTAAGTGCCACAGCAATACCAAGTCCAATGGAAAGCTGCTGACGCATTGTTAAGAGTTTCCATTGTTTGAGGAGCTTTTGTAACCGGTGGGAATGAAATAGCATTGCCTCGTCACTATCGGGCTACAGCAATAGATTAGCAAGGAAAAACTTGCCAGTACGATTGTTTTTCAATTTTAATCAGTATCTTGAGTAGAGCTTATTGAATTGGCATGGTCTATGCTTCATCAGAGGGCGATGGTTGGGCGCCTCTATTAACCTTATTTCTAGGGCGATTGGCGTCGTCAGGTCTATGCTCGCAATCCGCACGTACGTTTGAGTACGCTTACGTTTGCTCGCCTAGCCCTTTCTAGCCACTCATCCCTATAAATGGGTTAATAGAGGTGCCCGGTTGATTATTTCCCTTCAGAATTATTACTTATGTTTTCTTAAGATCATGAATTTAAATATTTTTTTAGATATAAACCAAAAAATTGATTTTTTTATTTACTTTTTCTCGAAAATAAAATATATTTTATAGATAAAATTAAAAATAAATAGTGTTTTTTATACATAGGAGGTTACAATGCGTGCTGTTGCTGCTGTATCCCGACGAATTTTAGTGCAGGCTGTGTGTCCCGCTTCAGTGTTAGCTGTTGTTGGCTCTTCTTTAGCCTTTGCGAATAGTAATGACGTTCCACAAAGTTTGCATAATAGTATTATAGACAAGAATCCAACCATCATTGCTGAACAAGATTATGATGCCGTGCTGAAAGATTATGTGTCTTTATTTGAAACCAATGGGATTGGCTACCGTTTTGTTGGGTTGGCGGAAGGCACGCTGCGTCTTGTGGATGATGGAAGCCGTATGCAACGTACAAATGCTTGGTATGGTCATCAAGACATCGGTAATGGCCAAAAGAATATTGGCTTTTGCAGTATCAATGCTCGTTTCTTTGGTAGGTTTATTGCGGGTGTAGAGGCTGCGGAACGCAATGGTACCCAGGCTCGTAATAAAGCAATTGAAAAAGCCGAGCACGCGGTATGTTTTGAAGGGTTCGTTCGTCCTATGATGCGTGCAACAATTAATCGTTATGAGCAAGAAGGTATTACCCCCACCAGCGCGGCGGCTATTCTTACCGCTATACTGGTTGTGGATGTATCCATTCAGGCAGGCAAAGACGATGGCCGGAAGTTTTTGAACAAAATGGTGCCAGCGTTGGCGCGATGGCAGCGCGGTGAGGCTGAAATACCGAGTTTTACCGCCTACATGAAAAAAGCCGAGGCTGTACGCATGGCATTACTGGTGGGCAAAAAAGGCTCCTATGATCCTAAAAACGATCCCCGTTGGGCGGAACACCGTGGTCTTGGTGCCCTGCAATCTGAAAATCTGTTGGCTGTTAATGATAATCAGGACAGCCCACTGCTCCGCAAACTGGTGTGGTATGTAGAGGATGATAAAGCCCTGCAAACGGCGATGGCGCAGTAAGTTGTTCTTATACCGCTTTGCGTTCAATATGTGGACATTATCTACGCAAAGCGGCAAGCCAGCGCGGCGTTTGAGTAAATAATATTGCAATCATTTGATTGCAATATTATATTATAAATACAACCCCCCATTCACATGCACCGTCTGTCCCGTGACATACCGTCCCCCAGGGCTGGCAAGGTACAGCGCGGCGGCGGCGATGTCGCCGGGTTCGCCGTACACACCCAAAGGAATACGGGCCAGCATGGCGGCGGTTTGTTGCTCATTGAGCGCATCAGTCATGGGGGTTTTGATAAAGCCGGGGGCAATGGCGTTGACGGTGATATTGCGGCTAGCGACTTCTAGAGCCAGGGATTTGGTGAGGCCGATGAGGCCGGCTTTACTGGCGACATAATTTGATTGTCCAGCGTTCCCCATGAAACCAACGACGCTGCTGATATTAATAATACGGCCACTGCGGGCTTTCATCATGGGCTTTAGGGCAGCGCGGCACAACCGGAATGCCCCGGTAAGATTAATATCCAGCACCGTTTGCCAGTCCTCGTCTTTCATCCGCATCATCAGGCCATCTTTCGTCACCCCGGCGTTGTTGACGATAATATCAAGGCGGCCAAAAGCCTTGAGGGATTCCTCCACGAGGCGATCAGCGGTTTCCGGTTTCGCCATGTCCCCGGTAATAATGGTGTGCTTGCCGGGCAGGGCGGCGGCGACCTCTTCCAGCACCGCTTGGCGTGTACCGGCCAGGACGACGCTGGCCCCGGCTTCGGAAAACGCCTGCGCCATGGCGCGGCCAATACCGCCGCTGGCACCGGTGACAAGGGCTGTTTGATTATCAAGACGAAACATTGTGTGGCTCCTCGATTGTGGTGTGTTTTACTGGGTCATGACGCGGTCTTCAACTCGCCAATCGTCCAAGGGCTTCTTGTATTTGAACCTCCCGTACCCGGCCGTGCACAAGGCGTTCCTTGTATTCCTCAATAACCTCTTCGGGGGCTTTGGCAACAAACCCGGCATCGTCGAGGCGAGTCTGTGTTTGCACGAGGCTGCGCCGCAGGGTGTCGAGTTCCTTGGCAAGTCGGGCTTGCTCAAAAGCAAAATCAATCTGGCCCTTGAGGTCGAGGTATAGTGTCCCCAGTGCGCTGGTCACTGCGGCAACGCCTTTTTCCGGGGGAGTAACAACCGTAATGGTCTCTAAGCGACCAAGGCGGCGCAACAGTTCCCCCTGACGGGTGCAGAAATCCTTTAAGGCAGTCGCCTCCGGCGCAACAAAAGCCGTCAGCTTTGCTCCGGCGGGGACATTAAGCGTGCTCCGGGTGCTGCGAATATCCCGAATCAGGTTGATCAGTGTATCAATTACAGTAACAGGTGGCAGGGCAGGGGGTTGCGGCCAATGACGGATAGGACTGAAGCCTAAGCGTTCGGTGAGTTCGGCGGTAATAAACGGCATGACCGGTTGCAGGGTGGTGATAATGGCCTGAAGAACAAAGCCCGTAGTGGCTCGTACTTCTGCTACATCATTCCCATCTCTGGTCAACAAAGGCTTGGTAAACTCCAGATACCAGTCGCAAAAATCATCCCAGAGAAAATGATACAATGTGTCGGCGACATCATGAAAACGGTAGCTGTCTAACGCTGCGTGAATTTCTGCAATGGCCGTGTGCAGGCGATGGAGTATCCATTGGTTTAAAGGATGCGCTACCGCCGCCGGGTTGAACCCAACAACCGGCAAGCACGCGTTCATCTCGCAATACCGCGCTGCGTTCCAGAGCTTGGTGGCAAAGTTACGCCCAGCCTCAACGCCTGCCTCGGACAGCTTCACATCCCGACCCGGAACGGCGAGGCGGCACAGCGTAAAGCGCAGGGCATCAGCCCCGTATTTATCCACCAACCCGATGGGATCGATGACGTTGCCCTTGGACTTAGACATTTTAGCACCAGTGGCATCCCGGACGAGGGCGTGAATATAAACTTCCTTGAAGGGAACTTGCCCCTTGGCGTACAGGCCGAACATGACCATGCGGGCTACCCAGAAGAAAATAATGTCAAAACCTGTGACCAAAACGGATGTTGGATAGCGTTGCTCTAATTCAGGTGTTTTGTCCGGCCAGCCGAGGGTAGAAAATGGCCACAGGGCTGAGGAGAACCAAGTGTCCAGCACGTCGTCATCCTGGTGCAGGGTGACACCTGCCCCGGCTTTGGCCTGGGCTTCGAGTTCGTTCTCCGCCACGAATACCCGGCCATCGTTGCTGTACCAGGCGGGAATACGGTGTCCCCACCATAGCTGGCGGGAAATGCACCATGGCTCAATATTTTCCAGCCACTGAACATACGTTTTCGTCCAATGCTCCGGCACAAAGCGCAGCGTCCCATCCCGCACGGCTTCAAGTGCCGGCCGAGCCAGTTTTTTTGCATCCACATACCATTGTTCCGTCAGGTACGGTTCAATAACTGTGCCGCTGCGATCACCGTGGGGCACGACATGGGTCATGGGTTCTGTTTTGACGAAATAGCCGCGCTCTTCTAAGAGCTGTAAGGTTTTTTTGCGCGCTGCTTCCCGGCTGAGGCCAATAAATTCCGGTGGTACGGTATCGTTCAAGGTGCCGTTGGCGTTTAGGATATTATGAAACGCGAGTTGATGCCTGCGCCCCACGGCAAAATCATTAAAATCATGGGCGGGGGTTATTTTGACCGCGCCGCTGCCCTTTTCTGGATCGGAGTATTCATCGGCAATAATGGGAATAACCCGATCTATGAGGGGCAGGCGCAGGCTTTTGCCGATAAGATGCTGATACCGCGTATCATCGGGGTGTACGGCGACAGCACTATCCCCGAACAGGGTTTCCGGGCGGGTGGTGGCGATAATAATACCGCTGCGGATGTGGCCGTCCACCACGTCCCCGGCTTCAAAAATCTGGCGTTGCTCGGTATTGTCGGCTGTATCTACAAGAGGATAGAAAATATAATAAAGATGCCCTTTGGTTTCCTTAGGAAGCACCTCCAAATCCGAGACCGCCGTCTGCAACTCCGTGTCCCAGTTTACCAGCCGTTTGTCTTTGTAAATGAGGCCATCGTTGTACAAATCAACAAAGATTTTACGCACCGCAGCGGAAAGCCCATCGTCGAGCGTAAACCGCCCCCGTGTCCAGTCGGCACTGACGCCCAGACGCTGCATCTGGGAGATAATGGTGCCGCCGGATTGCTCTTTCCACCGCCATACAGCCTCAACAAAGGCTTCGCGACCCAGTTTTTGCCTGGTCACGCCTTCGCCAGCCAGTTGCCGCTCCACCACCATTTGTGTGGCGATCCCGGCGTGATCAAGGCCCGGCTGCCAGAGGACATTTTCCCCCCGCATCCGGTGGCTGCGGATAAGAATATCCTGCAAGGTAAATGTCAGCGCATGGCCAATATGCAACGTCCCGGTGACGTTGGGGGGTGGCATCATAATGGTATAGGTGGCACCATTGCCCGTGGGGGCAAATTCTCCGGCCGCTGCGGCGGCCTGCTGGCGGGTTTGTTCAAACGCGGCAGGGGTGAAGATTTTATCGAGCATGAGGGGGTTATAGCTCGATCCAACCGAAAAGAAATTAAGGACGCACAAAATAGCATTAAAAAAACTCTTGACTTGCTATAAGGAAAATTGCAGCCGTCATCTTGACGCGGGCTAATCGCTTTGATAAGGTGTATTCAGGTACTCTAAGACTTGGCCAAGCACCGAGGACCCTACCGCTCTCATGTTCTCTTCCCTTCCAACAGTACAACAGGGAAGAAAAAAACAGGGGGCGGCGGACAGCTTCCAAACAAGCCCTTCCAGGAAGGCGTTTTTTGAAAGTACGACGCAAGATTCGGGAGAGAGAAGGAAACTCCCTCCCCCTTGTGATTGCAGGCAGTAACAAAGCTTCCTTTAGGGAAAGCAAAAACCACCTTACGACGGGAGCCCCGGTTCCTCGGGAATCGCGGGCATTGATCCCCCCTTCCCCCCGCCGTTTGCGCGGAGGGGAAGGCTTGGTCTGATATATAAAATTTTAATAAAATAAATAATATTGACAACAAATAGTTTATGAATAATGATATATATCACAGAGAGTGTACGTTATGGCTGTTGCTCAAGTACAAAATCGCACCAAAGCTGAAGTAGCAAATAATGCTAAAAGTACAAAGTTAGCGTATGCTTTTTATGTTAACGGGCAGGTGGTTATTTTGAACCTTACACTTTCACAAGCTTCCAGTATTGAGGCGACAACTGCGGAAATTCAGAAAAAAATGAAAGAAGACAAACATATAAATATTGGCGAAATTGGTGCCATAGGGCGTGTTGGGATCAACGATACTAACATGGATGGCCAAGCATTGGGTCGTGAACAGTTTCTTACTTACGGTGTTTTCGAAGCGGGAAACAACCTTTTTCTGCAGCAAAAAATACAACATCTTGCTGGTATGGCTTCAAAAGAACAGCCATTGGATATTCAGTGTTTGGAATCCCTAAAGGAAGCCATTAAAATCAATAATAAACAATATGATGCTCTTCCTGAGAGCTTTAAAGCCTTGGCCGGGGCGATGAAAGATGTTTTAGCTTCAATGCAGGAGCAGAATGTCGAAACAATGGATGAATTACCCCCAGTTGAAGGCGGTGCAGTTTCCAATGTTATAAATCTCGCAAAAATAATTGCTCATGGTGTAGAAGAGAGAACACTAAACACCATGGGAAAAACTTCCGACCAAGAATTCAATGATATATTTGGGCTTCAACGGCAAGCTGCCTACCTCTCTCGATAAAAGCAAACGACAGCTACCCACCCTTTTTGCAGGAGAACTTTAAATCATCGCCGCGGCTTTTCCAACACTGCTGGTCGTGGTGGTGCGCCCCATGTTCAGGAATTTTTCCTGACGCAGGTGGCGGCGTTCCCGTGGGGCGTGCTTAAGGGTAAGACTTAGCTGATCCACCAAGGTATGGCGCAGGCTTTGAATAATCGCCTCTGGCTGGCGATGGGCACCGCCCAGCGGTTCAGGGAGTATGCAATCAATGACCCCAAGTTTTTCCAAGTCCTGAGCCGTGAGGCGCAACGCCTCAGCCGCCTCGGCGGCATGGTCAGCAGAACGCCACAAAATAGACGCGCAGCCTTCCGGCGAAATCACCGAATACACCGCGTGTTCCAGCATAATGAGGCGATCAGCGCAGGCCAAGGCAATGGCTCCGCCGGAGCCGCCCTCGCCCAGAATGGTAGTAACCACAGGCACGGTAAGACCCAAAGAAATATCAATGCAGCGGGCAATGGCCTCAGCCTGGCCTCGTTCTTCAGCCCCCACGCCGGGGTAAGCACCGGGGGTATCCACAAAGGTCAGCACCGGAAAACCAAAGCGTTCCGCCATCTGCATGAGGCGTTGAGCCTTGCGGTAGCCTTCGGGTTTTGCCATGCCAAAATTGTGTTGCAGGCGCGATTGCAGATCGTGGCCGCGTTCTTGCCCCAATACCATGACGGTGTAACCTTCAAAGCTTGCCAGCCCGCCGATAATAGCAGCATCCTCGCCAAAGCATCGATCCCCAGCCAAAGGGGTGAAATCGGGGAAAAGAGCGGTTGCTACCTTGATAAAACGTGGCCGTGCGGGATGGCGTGCTACTTGAACTTTTTGCCATGGGGTAAGGCGGGTATAGGTTTGCCGTAACAGCCGTTCGACCTTGTCTTCAAGGCGTTTTAATTCATCGCGCAAATCCAGCTGTGGATCGTCCATGCGGCGCAATTCCGCAATTTTGCCTTCCAGCTCAAGAATGGGTTGTTCAAAGTCAAGATAGCTCATGACAAAGCTCTTAGCATCTTCATAAGGGTACGGCAACGCTTTGCCGTTAACTGTTTCATAACACTCTCTTTCTAGGCCAGTGCAATGCGCCTGAAAACATTCACCGCTGTTAATATGCCCGATGCCATGCGGCAGGTGCGGGCGGCGTTGGGCGATGATGCTATTATCTTATCTACCGAACAAGATAAGGCCAGAAAGCAGATAATAGTGACGGCAGGGGTCGAAGATCAGCCTGTCCCCAAAACCTTAAAGCCAACACCGAAGCCTAAAATTAAAATAGAGCCGGGTGTGCTGGACACCCTTACCGACGTGCTGGATCGCCACCATCTTCCCCGACGGCTGGCCAACAGGTTGCTTCGCCAGGCTGAGGATATACAGGGCAACGCCCTTCATGTTCTTGAAGAAATTCTGGCAAGCAGTGTTGCTTTTAGTGAAGATTTGCCTGTCGTACCGCTGGTACTGCTTGGCCAGCCAGGGGCAGGCAAAACCGTGACGGCAGCACGCCTGGCGGCGCGGGCACGCCTGGCCGGGCAGGAGGTTATGTTGTTCAGTACCGACACGGTGAAGGCCGGGGGTATAGAACAGCTTGGCAATTTGGCGCGGGCGATGAAAGCCCCGCTGCACACAGCGGAAGACCCCAAGGCTCTTGCCCATGCCTTGCGTCAGGTTCCCACCGGAACGCGTGTGTTTATTGACACGGCAGGGCTCGATCCCCGTACCGATGCGGCCAATTTGGCAACGATGACAAAGATTCCCGGCGTTGCCTTTGCGTGGGTATTTCCGGTTAGCGGCGATGCCGAGGATATTCGTGAGGAAGCCGAGGCACTGGCGGCGGCGGTTCCCTTGTCGCTTTTATTGCCCACTCGTCTGGATTTTGCCCGGCGGCTAGGGGGGATTATCAATGCTGCCGTGAGTCTTGGGCTACCCATTGGCCCCACGGGGATGAGCGTGAGTATTGCCAAAGGTCTTCGTCCATTATCGGCGTCATTGCTGGCGGCCTTGATGATGGCGGATGTTAAGGTGCCAAAAGGTCGTTTTCTGGGGGATGTGAAATCATGACACAGCCGCGCAACCATAAAATTGTGGCGATTGCTTCGGGCAAGGGCGGGGTGGGTAAGACCTGGTGCGCCATTACCCTAGCCAAAACATTGACTGATATGAATAAGCGAGTTCTATTGATTGATGGGGATTTAGGGCTGGCTAATATTGATATTCAACTGGGTTTGGGTAATTGCTCTGATTATGGAGCTTTTTTGCAGGGCAGTAAAAAGAATCTCGCCGACTGTGTGCAACAGCATGAGGGTATAAATCTTATTGCCGGATCATCGGGTTCTGGTGCCTTGGGGATACTATCATCGGCGAGTCTTGATAAGCTTAGCCAGGGAATTATTTCTCTAACGCCTTATTATGATATTATTATTCTCGATCTTGGGGCGGGGGTTGATACTGCCGTGCGCCGGCTCAGTGCGTTGGCAGGTCAGGTGGTGGTTGTTACGACGCCAGAACCCACGGCATTGACAGATGCTTATGCATATATTAAAGTAACTATGCCTCCCAAGGTATCCGTTCTTGTAAATATGGCGGATGATGCGGTTGATGGGGAGCGAGCGTACAACACTCTGTTAAAGGCTTGCGGTAATTTTCTGAAAATAAAGCCTGCATTAATGGGAATTATTCATCGGGACAAGGCCGTCCCCGCTGCTATTAGGCAGCAAAAAACTATTGTTGCGACAGCTCCACGATCGTCAATTTTCAAAGAGATGCGAGCTGCGGCCGCATTATTAGTAAAAATTTTATAAAAAACTCTTTACAGATGTATTGGTATCCTTTATATCTTAATTTGTGATTAACATCACAAATAGTTGTGGCGTTAGATCACGGGAAGAGGAAAAAGGAGAATCCTATGAAACACTTTATTTTTCGAGTAACGCGCTGGCTGGCTTGCTTTGCCGTTGCTGCTTTATTTACCGGTGGGATGACGGGAGATGCTTTAGCGCAGGCGGCAAACACGCAAGATCCCCGCGATATTGGCAAAACTGCCACTATCGGCGGTGGTGTGGAAACAAAACGTGATTTTTTCAAAAACTCCAACGCTCTTGTTCAAGACACCTATAAATCAGGTAGCGGTGTTGTCCTCGGCGTCGGCGGTCTTGGGGCGATTGCCCTCGGCGCAATGGCCATGTTTGGCCGCTTTCAGTGGCAATGGCTGATGGCTCTTATTGGCGGTCTGATTACCATTGCTGGTGTTGGCACGGCGATCTCGTACCTGACGGGGAGCGATGCGCTACAACGCACCTGATGATCAATGCGTAGAGGAAGGGTCTCTCCACCCTTCCTCTTCCTTGCCGGAAGCTGGAAGATAGAAAGGGGTCGCATCATGAACAACAAAGTATCTTTATTGAAAATAGTGGGCGCGGCGGTTTTTATAAGCGCGCTGTTCACTGGGGTTGATGCGGCATGGGCGCAGGATCATTCCCCCCTTGCCAGGCTTAGCCCCGTTGCGTTTGATAGTTATTTGAGTTTCAAAGGTTTATGCTACGGTGTGGCGGGGATTTCTACCCTTGGTGCTGGTGCCGTGGCTATGGGCAGTGGCCGGGTTCCGGTGAAATGGTTGGTGGCACTGGTATTATCATTAACCATGGCTTCGGGCAGTGGTGAATTTGTGAATTACATAACGGGGGCGGATTTATGAAAAAGAATAAATATAGTATCTTCTTATCTCTCTGTTTTGCAATGTTGTTTGCTCAACAAGTATCAGCGAACCCGTATGGGACAAGTGGGGGTGCCAAAAGCGATCTTTATGGTTCCGGCGGATCTTCTAAAGGCGGTGTTTATAGTGACGACGGCGGATCTTCTTCTGCGGAAAGTGGAAAAGCTAGTGAGCCTAATTCCACATCACCTTCCACTAGCACTTCTGCCATTACCTCCGAAAACAGCGAAGAAATCTTCAAAGAAGCCATTGATGTTGGCAAAGAACTGATTAGGCCAGGCCAGAACATTCTTGTAGGCCTTAGCATTCTCGCCATCATGGGCGTGGGCGGTATGGCCACGTTTGGTAGTTTTCCCAAAGGCTGGGCTATTGGGATTATTGGCGGGTTGTCGGTGATGATGCTGTCGGAGGAGTTTGCCACTTGGATCGTAGATATTGCCAAAAACAAAAAACCAGAAGATTTTAATGCGATTAGCGATGTTGTAGTAACGACTACAGATGTTTTGAGCAAGGATGTCAGCAACTTAATGTATATCACCTCCGGCATTGGGGTTATTGGTCTTTCTACCATGGGATTTTTCGGTGCCATGCCGTGGAAATGGGTGGGATCGCTCATTGCGGGGCTGCTCGTTATTGCGGGATCGTCGGAGATTGTCGGCTATATTGTCAGTGGTTTAGAGAACGGGTAACGCACTATGCCAGAAAAAATTCTCCGCGCTGTCGCTAACCCGGCCACTCTATTCTGGGCGCCGCAGTTACCCGCGGGCATCAATATGGCCGTGCACGCCTTTTTCATCATCTACGGCTGGGGGATTTTTCGGATGTCCCCCCTTATCTTTATTGCCAGTTTTTTTATCTGCCACATTGTGATTGCCAGCCAGGGCGTGCGGGAACCGCACCTTAGCACCATGATTCGTGCCTGGCTTTTTGGCCGCCGTCGCACCAAGAATTTGAACCCGGGAAAGACGAAGAAATTCGTGGCTTAGGATAATCGAGACTTTGGTTATAGCTGGTTGCATAATTATTGGCATAAACTTAAACGCCCTCACCGCGTGAAGCCGATGGCTTCGCGCCCCCTCTCCCAGTGGGCTACCCTATGCACACAAATCCTAACATTGGCTCTTTTCCAGCCTTAGAGCGTACCAACGCCGTTGCTTTGAAGAACGACCACCGCTGCCTATTGCCCCCTTCTCCCGCGCAGCGGGGGAAGGTGAGGAAGGGGGTGTTTAAAATTATTAAAACCAATTATTTGTCTTCATGTTTTTCACCCCCTCCCCAGCCCTTCCCCGCAAGCGGGAGAGGGGGTGCACCGCGCACTTCAATAGACTTATCACCTACATGGCATGCATAATAACTAGCTACTGCTGGCCGTCGCCTCAAACGCCCGTTCTTGCGCCTGCATTTCAAAGCATTCGATTTGGTCGCCCTCACGAATATCTTGATAGTTTTCAAAAGCCATCCCGCACTCAAAGCCGGATTTGACCTCTCGAACCTCATCTTTCAGGCGCTTGAGGGTTTTGAGGCTACCTTCGTGGATAACAATATTATCACGGAGCAACCGCACCTTACAGCCGCGCTTAATAAGCCCTTCAGTGACCATACACCCGGCGATCTTGCCTACTTTGGTAATATCGAACACCTTGCGGATTTGGGCATAACCAAGGAAAATTTCCCGCAGTGTAGGTGCCAACATCCCGCCGAGCAGTTTTTTCACATCATCAAGAACATCATAGATGATCGAGTAGTAACGAATCTCCACCCCGTCGCGTTTGGCGGTATCTCTGGCTTGCGGGTTGGCACGGACATTAAAGCCGATGACCGCCGCGCCGGAGGCCTTCGCCAAAGAGATATCCGATTCGGTAATGCTTCCCACGCCGGAGTGCAGAACCTGCACCGCCAGTTCATCGTTGCGGAGTTTTTGCAGGCTACTGCGAATGGCTTCGAGCGAACCTTGAACGTCGGTTTTGACAATAACCGGCAGCTCCTTGCGCTTGGAGTCGCGGATTTTAGCAAACAGGCTTTCCATCCCGCCCCGCGCCGTGGCCAAGTTTTGTTTTTGGCGGCGTTCGCCTTGACGAAACTCACTAATTTCTCGTGCTTTTTCGTCGTTTTCCACCACTACAAAATCATCGCCGGCTTCAGGAACCCCGCCAAGACCTAAAACTTCCACCGGGGTTGATGGGCCAGCCTCTTTTACCCGCTTGCCATGTTCATCCACCAAGGCGCGTACCTTGCCCCATTCGCCGCCGCTGACAAACATATCACCCACGCGCAATGTGCCGCGCTGGACAAGGATTGTTGCCACGGGGCCGCGGCCAATATCAAGCTTAGCTTCAATCACGCGGCCTTGGGCACTACGATCCGGGTTGGAGCGCAGGTCGAGAATTTCCGCTTGGAGTAAGATGGCCTCTTCTAGCTTTTCAAGGCCAATTTTTTTCTTCGCAGATACTTCAATGGACTGTACATCACCGCCAAGCTGTTCCACTTGAACCTCATGGCTGAGCAAGTCGGTACGTACGCGGGTTACGTCCGCGCCGGGTTTATCCACCTTGTTGATAGCAACAATCAAGGGGACTTTTGCGGCTTTAGCATGGCTGATCGCCTCAATGGTTTGGGGCATGATGCCGTCATCTGCTGCTACTACCAGAACCACAATATCAGTCACATTGGCACCACGGGCGCGCATCTCAGTAAAGGCCTCATGACCTGGGGTATCAAGGAAAGTGATCGCCTTGCCGCTGGGCAGGGTGACTTTGTACGCGCCAATATGCTGGGTAATACCGCCGGCTTCACCACCCGCAACATCGGTAGAACGCAACGCATCGAGTAAGGATGTTTTCCCGTGATCAACGTGTCCCATGATGGTGACAACTGGCGCACGTGGCAGGCGGGCAGTATCAATATCTTCCTCGCCACCAAGACCGATCTCGACATCCGCAGCGGAGACCCGGCGCGGGGTATGGCCAAGCTCAGTTGTTACCAGTTCCGCCGTATCTGCATCAATGGTTTGCGTGGCCATGGCCATCACGCCCATACGCATGAGGCATTTCACCACGTCGGCGGTACGCTCTGCCATTCGGTTAGCGAGCTCTTGAACCGTAATGACTTCAGGGATAACAACGTCACGAATGATTTTTTGACGATCATCGGCATCGTCCTTGCGTTGCATTTTTTCTCGTTGACGACGAACGGCAGCAAGACTGCGCGTACGCAAATCGTCGGCGTCCTCTAAATCTAAGGTAAGCACGACCTTGCCGGAGCGACGCCGGGCATCAACTTTTTTGGTGGCTTCCGCTTTCTTAGCATCAGTCTTTTTCGTTTCGGCAAGTTTTAGCTTGCCGCCCTTGCCACGTCCCGGTGTGGCAGTCGGCATGGGGAGGGCTGCTTCAATGCGGGCACTAGGACGGGAGCCAGCGGGCTTGGCCGCAAGGGGCGATTCGTTCGGGCGGCGAACAACACGCTTGAGTGGCTCATCCCCGCGTACCGGGGCACCAATAGATGTCGTTGTGGTTGTTGTCCGGGTACCCGAGCGAGCGGGTGTAAGGCTGGTCATTCCTGGACGAATAGGGGTGGAAAGAACCGGTTTTTGCCGTTGTTGATTGTTGCTGGTGTTAGGGCGATTGCTGGTACTAGAGCTGCTAGCTCCGGTACGGCGAAGCCCCTCTACTGGCCGTAGTTGATTCAAAGGTTTTTGGGTGAGAACAGGAGGCTTCGGAGGCGTTTTTACAGGGGGTGTTGCGACAGGGGCAGGTGGGGGGGCGACGGGTTTCTTGATGGGTTCTACAAAGGCCGGGGCTTTGGTGATTTTTCGCAATCCATCGGTTGTTGTTGCCGCAGATGTTTGGACGGCCTGCTGCTGGGCGCGTAAAAGAGATAAACGCGGGTCTACATTGTCAACAGCCGCAGATACCCCGCCAGAGCGGGTTTCCCCTACATTGGTAGAGGTAGGTACAGGAGTACCAATACGCTTGCGCTTGACCTCAACAGTCACCGTTCGCCCGCTAGGCACGCCAAGGCGCTTACCCCCAGAGAGGTCAATCTTTTTCTTTAGCTCTAACCTGCCGCCACCTTGGGGCTGATTGGTGCCTGGAGTATCGATTGCATCGGTCATTACGCTTTCCTAGCACAGTTTTTCTGGAAACAGCAAGGCTATCCGGCGTTTTTGCCGCTGGCATCATCGGAAAACCAATGTGCCCGCGCCGCCATGATGACATCTTGTGCTTCTTCAGCGGTTAATTTCTCTGGAATAATCATTTCTTGCAACTCATCCGCCGCAAGATCGGCAAGGTCATCCAGCGTTCGAATCCCTTTATCCGCCAGGATGGAGACAATTCTCAACGGAAGCCCTGTCGCAGTAACCAGTTGTTCGTCAAGTCCTAAGCGGTCGCTTTTTTCTTGGAAATCACTGGCTTCTTTATCACGGAACAAGCCGGCGCGTTGGATAAGTTCTGAGGCAACGCCTTCATCAAAACCTTCAATAGAGGCTAACTCTTCCGGGTTGGCATCGGCGATATCTTCAATGGTACTGTAGCCTTCACCCACGAGCAGGTGGGCAATGACGTCATCCACATCGAGGGCACGTACAAATAGATCGGTGCGTGCTCTCATTTCTTCAGCGCGACGAGTGGACTCTGTTGATTCTGTGATAATATCAATATCCATACCCAGAAGCATCGCCGCAAGACGGACGTTTTGACCACGACGACCAATGGCAAAGCTGAGCTGTTCATCGGGTACCACGGCGGTGACGTGATTACGCTCTTCATCGAGAACAACTTTGCTGACTTCTGCGGGCGCCAAGGCACGTACCACTAACGTGGCCATATCATCAGACCAAGGGATAATATCTATTTTTTCACCTTGTAGCTCCCCTACTACGGCCTGTACTCGACTGCCGCGCATCCCGACACAGGCACCCACGGGGTCTATACTGGCATCAGAGGTATAGACAACAATCTTGGCGCGACTCCCCGGATCACGGGCGACAGCACGAATTTCAATAATACCGTCAAAAATTTCCGGTACCTCTTGGGCAAAAAGACGTGCCAAAAATTGGGGATGAGTACGTGAGCACAAAATCATCGGGCCACGGGCATCTTTACGAACGTCATAAATATACGCCCTTATCCGATCGCCCTGACGGAAATTTTCCCGTGGGATTAGCTCATCGCGTCGAACGTAGGCTTCAGCGCGTCCTAAATCAATGGTTAGGTTGCCAAATTCCACCCGCTTAACGCTGGCACTAACAATTTCACCTATACGATCTTTGAATTCTTCAAACTGCCCATGACGTTCGGCCTCTCGAACTTTTTGGACAATAACCTGTTTGGCGGCCAATGCCGCAACACGTCCAAAATCAATAGGAGGCAGTACGTCAACCAGTGTATCGCCAATTTTTGCATCGTTTTTGAGGCGTAGCGCATCTTTTAAGGTTAACTGCGTCACCTCATTTTCAACCTGTTCTACAACAGTGCGAACCCGTTCTAGGCGGGCAATCCCTGTGCGCCGATCAATGATAGCTCTTATGTCATGTTCCCCGCCATATTTTGTTCGGCCAGCGCGGCTCATCGCAGCTTCCATGGCTTCGAGCACTTGTTCGCGCTCAATAGCTTTTTCCCGCGCTACTACATCAGCAATATAAAGAAATTCTGCTGTAGCTGTCATAAAACATCCTCTTGCTGTTGAAAGGGTTTAATGCGTTCCTGCTCAAACGCGAGCAATGCATCTGTTAGTACTAATTTTGCTGTCCGAATTTTTTCAAGTGGCAATAATCGAGGCGATCCAGCAACCATCAAAATAAGTTCGCCATCTTCCAATTTCTCAATGTTGCCCCGAAAACGTTTTTGTCCGGCCAAAGGCTCTCGTAATTCCACGGAGGCGGTATGACCTTGATAACGAGTGTAATCTTCTGGGGATATTAGCGGACGATCGATACCTGGGGAACTGACCTCCAGAGTGTAAGAACCAGCTATAGGTTCATGAGCATCCAGCCAAGGGCTTATCATCCGGCTCAGGTTTTCGCAGTCTTCAATTCGCATGGGGGTACCAGACAATGGTTCTGCCATAATTTGCAGTGTTCCCCCACGTCGCCCTTGGAGCATTTGCAAGCGGACAAGACGATAGCCGAGGCTTTCAATAAAGCCTTTAATATCATCATTAAAGCTATCCGCATTGGTCATGCGATTTCCCAATAAAAAAGTGGGCAAATTGCCCACTTAGGCCTTAATCTAGAGGTACCCCGATAAAAAAGCAAGAAAATTGGCAATTAAAAAAGAAAAGATTTTTTTGCCAAACTTCTGTAGAATGACCAGCCAACTCATTTATAGATTTTGTACCCTGTTATGCCTGCTGATTCACTATTACCTTTTGCCCATAAAGACCAGATGTCTGGCGCAGAGATTGTCCTAACGGCTCTTGCTGAGCATGGGGTTGAGACAATTTTTGGCTATCCTGGGGGTGCGGTGCTGCCTATTTATGATGCCCTTTTTCAACAAGAAAACCTGCGGCACGTGTTGGTGCGTCACGAACAGGGAGCCGCCCATGCCGCAGAGGGGTATGCCCGTTCCACCGGGAAACTTGGGGTGGTTTTGGTTACATCGGGGCCGGGTGCCACTAACGCAGTTACAGGGTTGACCGATGCCTTGATGGATTCAATTCCTGTTTTATGTCTTACGGGTCAAGTTCCTACGCATCTTATTGGCAATGATGCCTTTCAGGAAGCCGATACCACCGGCATTACTCGCCCGTGTACTAAGCATAATTATTTGGTGAAAAATATCGATGAACTTGCTCAAGTTATGCATGAGGCAGTGTATGTTGCCACTCATGGCCGACCAGGTCCAGTAGTGATTGATTTGCCAAAAGACGTATTGTTTGCAGCGGGTCGCTATATAAATAAGGCAGACTGGCAACCTCGCCGCTATCGGCCACAAACAAAGCCCAGAAATGGGGTTGTTGCGCAAATGGCTCACATGATCGCTGGTGCTAAGCGGCCTATTCTTTATGGGGGAGGAGGGTTGATAAATTCCGGGGAAAGAGCATCTCGACTTGTTACTGAATTTACGACATTAACTGGTATCCCTGTTACACTAACATTGATGGGATTAGGTGCTGTTCCGGCATCCCACCCTAATTTCCTTGGTATGCTGGGTATGCATGGCACTTATGAGGCCAATTTAGCCATGCACGGTTGCGATGTCATGATTAATATTGGTGCGCGATTTGATGATCGCGTTACGGGTCGCGTTAATGCGTTCTCGCCAAATTCTAAAAAAATTCATGTGGATATTGATCCGAGCTCTATTAACAAGATTATTCGTGCTGATCTACCGGTGGTGGGGGATGCGGCCGAGGTATTGGAAGAATTGCTGCAATATTGGAAAGATAACAAGCTCAATCTAAATAAAGACCACCTAAAAGATTGGTGGGTACAGATTAAGGCATGGCGCGGACGTAACTGTTTGGCTTTTCGCCAAGACAGTAAGGCAGCGATAAAGCCGCAGTATGCCATACAGCGCTTGTTTGATCTTACTCGAGATCAGGACGCTATTATCACCACTGAGGTTGGCCAACATCAAATGTGGGCGGCTCAATATTACGGTTTTGATAAACCTAATCGCTGGTTGACCTCTGGTGGGCTTGGCACGATGGGTTATGGGTTGCCGGCGGCAATTGGTGCCCAAGTTGCGCATCCCGATAAATTGGTGGTGGATATTGCTGGGGAAGCCTCTATTCTAATGAACATTCAAGAAATGGCCACGGCGGTTCAATACCGTTTGCCAGTCAAAATATTCATCATCAATAATCGTTGGATGGGGATGGTTCGGCAGTGGCAGGAACTGCTCCATGGTGGGCGTTATTCTGAAAGTTATTCTGAGGCTTTGCCTGACTTTGTTAAACTGGCGGAGGCTTTTGGTGCGGTGGGTTTGCGGGCTACTGCTGTTTCTGAGGTAGATGATACTATTCGGGAAATGATGAACATTAAACGTCCGGTTATTGTAGATATGTGTGTGGATGAAAAAGAAAACTGTTTTCCTATGATTCCTTCCGGAGCTGCGCATAATGAGATGTTACTTGGTCCATCTGATGAAGCAGAAAAGCCTATCAGTGAAGAAGGAAAAATACTTGTTTAATAGGATTTTCTAATGCGATCTTATACGCTTGCGGTGCTAGGTTGGCCCGTAGGTCACTCGCGTTCTCCACGATTGCATCGTTATTGGTTGCAGCAAGCGGGTCTTTTAGGAACTTATGATGCACTTCCTATTCAACCCGCAAGTTTGGGGACGGCATTGCGAGAGATTGTTTTTGGTTTTGATGGGTTTAATGTTACCATTCCTCATAAAGAAGCAATAATACCTTTTTTGGATGATGTGACTGCGGAAGTAGCTCAAGTAGGGGCTTGCAACACTGTTGTTATTAAAAACAAGAAGCTTTTTGGTCATAATACCGATGTATTGGGGTACTGGCGTGGCTTGAATGAACAATGTCCTTCGATCTTGGAACGCAAGGATTCTCTTGTGGCAATTATTGGGGCAGGCGGTGCAGCGAAGGCCGTTGTTGCGGCACTAAAAAAGCAAGAATTTAAGAATTTCTGTTTCTTTGTGCGTAATGTTGATGCCGCACGTGAAATCATTAAACATTTTGGTCTTTATGGTGCCCGTATCTTAAATTTAACTAGGGGTATTTTCTCGCTAAGCGATGAAGTGGGGTTAGTGGTTAATACTACACCGCTGGGAATGACAGGTATGCCCGTGTTGGATTTTTCTTTAGAACGCTTGCGCGGTCGTCCGATTGTTAGCGATTGTGTTTATAATCCTATACAAACAGAGTTTTTAAAAGATGCCCAACGTCTTGGCCTCATTGCGGTTGATGGAATAGGAATGTTTTTGTACCAAGCGGCAGCAGCATTTACATTATGGACTGGCATAACACCGTCAATAGATGCAAAGGCACTTCGACTGGCACGCGGGGATGAATAATGTTTGTTTTTGGTGTTACTGGTAGTGTTGGCGCAGGCAAGTCAACCTTGATGCAGATGTTGCGACGCGGTGGTTATGTTACTCTTAGCGCAGATAAAATTTTCCACTTTTTATTGGCGCACGATTCTCAGGTGCATAGTATGTTAAAGTGCTTTGGCGTACAGCCCACACGCGCGGCGTTGTGGAAATGGCTTGAACAAGATTCCCGGCACTGGCCATTATGGCAGGCATTTACAGGCGCAATTATTGTGCGGGAATTACATCGAAGGTTGTTATGGTTACAGAGGCTGCATATTCCTGCTGTTGCTATAGAAATCCCGTTGTTGTTTGAACTTGGTCTCGGTATTCTAGTGCATCGTGTTATTTTCGCTGAAAACAGTTATGAACAACAGTGTTTAAGACTCAAGCGTCGAGGACTATCTTTTGAACGTATAACATCCATCAAGGCAAAGGGATTACCTATGAGGATTGGGAAAAAACTTATGGATGATGGAATTTTGACCAAAGGCTTACGTGGGAAAACGGGAGCATCCTTAGCTCAGGCAATTCGGAGGCGCGCTGTTGTTTCCATATCGAAAGGACGATAAGTTATTGCAGGATAATCTCCTGGAGCGACGATCGTATAATTTTCACTGTCAGCCAGTAATGCCTCGACGAGGCGATAGTTCATATAATGCCCGGCTTTAATTCCTGTGTAACGGGCAAGTAACGGATATCCAGCTAAAGACAAATCCCCTACTGCATCAAGAAGTTTATGCCGTACGCATTCTTGATTCATGCGGAAACCTTCAGGATTTAAGACGCGTTCCCCATCGACCACCACGGCGTTGTTTAAGTTACCTCCTAAACCGAGGCCAGCAGCTCGCATCTGGGCAATATCTTTGGCACAGGTAAAAGTTCGGGCGGCGGCCAATTCAGCTTTGAATGAATGGGGGGAAAGTGTGAATGATGCGTGTTGTTGACCAATGGCCATGTCTTGGAAAGAAATATGGGCATCAAGATGAAACCCATCGGCTGGTTCTAATCGAGCCAACTTATCGCCATCTCGGTATTCTACTGAGCGTAGTACTTTAAGATAGCGGCGTGATGCGTTTTGTGCGCGCACACCAGCGGCTTCAATGAGAAAAACAAATGGCTCCGCACTGCCGTCTAGAATGGGTACTTCTGCCGCATTGAGATCGCATAAGACATTATCAACACCCAAAGCACTAAGCGCAGCTAAAATATGCTCTACGGTCATGACGTTCGCGTCGGTTTCATTGTCGTTCAACATCGTACACAATGGCGATGGTGACACATTTTCTGGAGTTACGGTGATGGTTGGTTTGCTTGGCAAATCAACTCGACGGAAAAGTACCCCAGTATTGGGTCTGGCAGGACGCAAGGTAAGAGATACTTCGTTTCCAGAGTGTAATCCAATACCCGAGCAGAAAATTGGGCGGCGTAATGTATGTTGGGCGGCACGCAAAGACACGGGTATAACTCTCCAATTGTTTTATGGTGCTATTTTTGCCGGATCATAGCATAGAAAGCAAAATACGTTTTGTTACAGATTGTAACAGATATTCTTAATGATTACTGAAACCGTAGTAGTTGAGCAAGCTCTCCCGCAGATGCTGGTGTTAATTCACCTGCTTGTCGCCATAGTAAACGACCATCCTTAGCCACGCCAAATGTTTCGGGGATTCCTCTGATTCCCCATGCCACCCCAGTTGTTCCATCGGCATCAAAGCCAATGTTTGAAAAAGGATTTCCGTATGTTGCCAGTAATCTGGCGAGGGCATCAGGGCTGTCTTGGAAGGCAATCCCAATGATAGGAATGCCGGTTTTTTTTAAGGCATGAAGTTGAGGAAATTCGGCAATACAGGGGGCGCACCATGAGGCAAAAAAATTTATCACGACGGGTTTTTGAGCTTGGCGTATAACTGTGTCAGTTATCATGGGGGAACCAACCGGAAACCCGTTCAGTGCAAAAGCAGGCATTTGTGCTAGTGCCGGATGAGAAATTTTAGTTTCCCGCCACAAGGCTATCCCTAATAACAGACAAAATATACCAGCAAAAATAAGCCTGTGAAATTTATTTCTTTGTTTTTGACCACCATCCACGGCGTCCTCCATTCTCGGGAGCAGTTGTTACAGTTTTTATTTCACCAACATTAGGTCCTAAGGGGATGGGATCCCTATGGACAGGGGATACATTTAGTACAGGGGTTAAAATTTGAATTGCTGGTTCTTGGATAGTAGGGATTTCAGTGCGTTCTGAAGTTTCAGGGCGACGACGTTCGTTTCTATCATTTCTGTCACGCCGGAAGAGCCCACGACGACGGGGGCGCTCTGCCTCATGTATATTAGCAGTTTGCGTTTTATTATTATCAGCGAGCTGAGGCAATTCCTCTGGAACAGCATTTTCTATAACGTCATTGTTATAATCTTTTATAATTGTTAATATTGGGGTTGCGGTATCGGTTTCTTCGGTGCGGCGACCACGGCGACCACCACGGCGGCGACGGCGCGGTTTTAACGTATCCGCCTCTGGGGTTGGTGCTTTCGTCTCGGCGTCTTTGTTATCTTCTTCATCGGGATGTTCGAGAATTTGTTCATTATTTTCGGTGTTATCTTCATCAAATTCTACAAGGCGGGAACGTCGCACCAGTTTTGTGGTATTTTCCTCCTTTTCTTCGTTAGGTGTACGATCTGCTTCTCGCGTTACTAGAAAACCGGGTGGCGGTAAATCTTCTTCATTTTCAAAAATAACCTTAATGTTTGCTTGTTGTTCTACTGCGGTCAGAATGCCGCGTTTATTGTTAATAATGTACAATGCTACTAACATCGGAAGGCGTATTTTGTAGACGCCGCTTTTTTTTGCCCCTTCGTCTTGAAGAACCCTAAGAACGTGTAATGCTATAGATTCCGGTGAGCGAACGCGCCCTGTTCCGTGGCAACTTGGGCAAACAAGAGTGCTGGCTTCCGTCAGACTGGGACGCAGACGTTGCCTGGACATTTCTAGCAAGCCAAAAGAACTGATGCGACCAATTTGTAGCCGTGCCCTGTCAAAGCGCAATGCTTCTTTAAGGGACTTTTCCACAGCAATGTTATTACGCCGATCGGACATATCAATAAAATCAACAACAATAAGCCCTGCTAGGTCTCGTAGCCGTACTTGACGCGCGATTTCATCGGCGGCCTCCAAGTTGGTTTTAAATGCTGTTTCTTCGATATTTCGCTCACGAATGGCTCGCCCCGAGTTGACGTCAATAGCAACCAGGGCTTCCGTTTGATTTATAACAATATACCCGCCAGATGGCAGGGTAACGTTTGGGCGCAAAATTGCGTCTATTTCGCTTTCGATTCCGGCAGCTTGAAACAAGGGAATGGGGTCTTCATGAAGTTGAATGCGCTTCACGTGGCTGGGCATGAGCATCTTCATTAAATCACGGGCTTCACGAAAGCCATCCTCACCGTCCACCACAATGTGATCTATATCGCGTTGGTAATTATCACGAAGTGCACGCTTAATTAGATTGCCTTCTTCATAGATTAAGTTTGGTGCAGTAGCCTCCAAGGTGCGCTCACGAATATCATCCCAGAGTCGTAAAAGATATTCGTAATCGCGCTTAATTTCTGGTCGTGTTCGCCCTAACCCGGCCGTACGAACGATAACCGATACACCTGAGGGTATTTCTAGATCGTCAAGAATCTCTCTAATCCGTCGTCGATCCGTCGGGTTGTCAATTTTGCGACTAATGCCGCCACCATTAGGATTATTAGGCATTAAAATACAATAGCGTCCTGCTAAAGACAGGTATGTTGTTAGAGCCGCGCCCTTGTTGCCCCGTTCTTCTTTGGTAACCTGTACTAAAAGAATCTGTCGCTTTTTAATAACCTCTTGGATTTTATAGCGCCTTTTTCCTGTTCGGCGCGGACGGTGAAAATCTTCTTCTTCTTCTGTTTCGTGGCGTGGTGGTGAAATAATATCATCTTTTGGAGTATCAGTAGCACTGGTTTCCGAGGTTAAATTATCATTGGGTTCAGATAGTGTGCTGACAGTTGATGATTCTGTTTCGTCGTTTTCTTGGGGTTCTGCCTGAACGGATTCTTCTGCCAATAATGCTTCACGATCCGCAATGGGAATACGAAAGTAATCGGGGTGAATTTCACCAAAGGGGAGAAAGCCATGTCGATTACCGCCGTAATCGACAAAAGCAGCTTGCAGAGAAGGCTCTACTCTCATGATCTTTGCGAGATAAATGTTACCTTTAACTTGGCGCTGTGCTACGCTGTCAAAGTCCAGATCGATAAGTTTTTTCCCCTCTACCACTGCCACTCTGGTTTCTTCAGGGTGACTTGTATCAATAAGCATACGCTTTGTCATATTAGGACATCTCCGCAAGACCGCACGCGGCACAAAGAATATCAAAAATTTTGGATATCCTGTACCGCCAACACGGCAAAACTAAATCAATATCCCCATCATTACGCAAATATTTTTAAGCAAGCAATCTTTTTTAGGAGGTGTTTTTAGGTAAAATATCCCCTTGATCATCTGTGGACTCGCTTTAACTAAGGTACTATCTCATTTAGCGGAGTTATAGTTTCCATGGAACCCTTACATCAATCTGGCCTTGCGGCTGTCGGCGCGTCGTTGTCCATTGCGGATCTGTTTTTGATGGCTGATATTGTAGTTAAAACAGTCATGGTTGCGCTGCTTGTTGTGTCAGTTTGGACGTGGACTGTTATTATCAGCAAAATTCTTTTAATGCGACGCCTTGAGGCGGAATCGGCTGTTTTTTCTGAGGCTTTCTGGAACAGTTCCTCCCTTGAAATTTTGTACCAAAAGCTGGCGGATCGACCCAAAGAGCCTATGTCGGCGATTTTCTGTGCCGCTGTTCGGGAATGGCAGATGGGAGTCAACAATCCCAGTGCTGCAAATCGAGCCACATGGCCGGAACGAGTGCAACGCACAATTAGGGTTGCCCTAGAACGTGAAGTATCCGCATTAAGCAAGTCTCTCACATTTCTGGCGGTAACCGGATCGGCTGCGCCTTTTGTAGGATTGTTTGGTACGGTGTGGGGGGTGATGAATAGCTTTACGGCTATAGCAGCCTCTAAAAATACCTCTTTGGCGGTTGTGGCACCGGGTATTGCCGAGGCTTTGTTTGCTACTGCGATTGGTTTGTTTGCGGCCATTCCAGCCAGTGTTGCTTACAATTTTTTTGCGGCAAAGATAGACAGTTATGCTGGCCGTTTGGATTCTTTTGGGGATGAAATTACAACGTTGTTGCTGCGTCAGGGAGGTAGTGCTTGATGGCTATGAATGTATCATCTTCAACGGGGCGACGCAGGCGGGGTAATTTTGCGTTGAAGCCTGATATCAATATTACACCATTTGTGGATGTAATGCTTGTTTTGCTTATAATCTTCATGGTATCCGCTCCGTTGCTTACAGTTGGCGTATCGGTGGATTTGCCTCAAAGTGCAGCGGCACCTATTAAAAAACAAGAGGAGCCCATTGTGGTAACTCTCTCCGCTAAAGGAGAGATATTCCTAGGCGAATCAAAACTTGATGAACCGGGGCTTTTGGCAAAACTAAGCGCGATAGTGTCCAGTAAAGATGATTCCGTCATCTACGTCCGGGCGGACAAGAACCTGAGTTATGGCCAAGTTATGCGTCTCATGGGATTGATCAGCGGTGCGGGTTACGCCAAAGTAGCGTTGGTGACGGAGTCGTTGGAAAGTGGACGCTAATGCGCGTTGATGCAGTTAGTGCGGATAGTAAGCAGTCATATGCGTTACTTATTTCTATTATATCTCACGGATTGATGTTAATTCTTTTGATTTTTGGCCTGCCGCACACTGTACGCAAATTTCCCGATCAGGAACTGGTGGTTGCGGTCGTCAATGCCAGTGTTTTAAGCCAGCGTAGCACGGCTCCTGAACGCGCTCCCGTGCAATCAATAAATCCGGCTCCCAATCCTCCTGTTTTAACGCCATCCCCTCCTAAGCCTGAACCCAAACCCGAACCCCTCAAACCAACGCCACCTCAAGAGGTTAAACCTCTTCCTAAACCTGAGCCGCCTAAGCCCGTTATTGAACCAAAGCCTGAAGCCAAAAAGCCGCCTCCAAAACCCGAGGTTAAAAAACCTGTCCCAGAAAAACCCATTGAGAAAAAAGCAAAAGAACCACTAGAAAGCACCGATGATTTTGCCAGCAGTATTCTGAAAAATATTGAGAAGGCAAAGCCTGCACCTTCTGTGCAGGCAGCGGCAACGCCTGGAAAAACAGTGCCCAGTGGTGGCGGAGCCGTTGGTGCACCTGCCGACGATCTGGCTAATCAGCTTTCGGGCAGTGAGCTCGATACCGTGCGGCAGCAGATCGGTCGCTGCTGGAATTTTCCGGCGGGCGCAAAGAACCCGGAAGAGTTGATTGTTACGTTGCGTGTGGTTATGAACCCTGATCGAACGGTGCGTACAGCCACAATTCTTAACAGTCCGGCCAATCCATCGCTCTTTTATACTGCGGCCAGCGAAAGTGCCGTGCGAGCGCTTTTTAATCCCCGATGCACGCCGTTGGCATTGCCGCCACAGAAGTTTAATGAATGGAAAACATTTACCATTCGCTTTGATCCCCGGCAGATGGTCGGATTATAAAAAATAATCGTGCAGTGCTTTTGGTAATTTGAAATCCCCAGCTTCTTGTTGAAAATTCTCCAGCAAGGCTGCCAGCGTTCGCCCCACGGCAAGCCCTGAGCCGTTGAGGGTGTGTAGGAATTGAGTTTGCTTGTCGCCCTTGCCCTTAAAGCGTGCGCCCATGCGGCGAGCTTGGAAGCTGTCAAAATAAGAGACGCTAGAAATCTCCCGGTAGCGGTTTTGGGAGGGCATCCAGACTTCGATGTCCACCGTGCGGCGGGATGAGAAACCAATGTCGCCAGCGCATAGGGCAAGGGTGCGGTAGGGTAATTCCAAGCGTTGCAGGATTGTCTCGGCCGCGTTTAAAATTCGTTCAAACTCCGTTTCGGCCTGCTCAGCCGTGCAAAGGGTAACTAATTCCACCTTATAAAATTGGTGTTGTCGAATAATCCCGGCGGTATCACGGCCAGCAGCACCTGCCTCGGCGCGAAAACAGGGGGTTAAAGCCGTAAGGCGTTGCGGGAAGATTTCTGTATCATATACTGCCTCGGCAAAGAGGTTCGTTAAGGGCACCTCAGCGGTGGGGATGAGCCACCAACCGCCATCTACCTTAAATTGATCAGCAGCAAATTTGGGCAATTGCCCGGTGCCGCGCATGGCGGTATCCCGCACGAGGAGTGGTGGGGAGACTTCAGTAAAGCCAAACTCCCGCGTGTGGGTGTCCAGCATAAAGTTCCCCAGTGCCCGCTCCAGCCGTGCCAGCCGACCTTTCAGAGCTACAAACCGTGCTCCGGAAAGCTTTGCTGCCCCGGCAAAATCCATCAAGCCAAGGGCTTCACCCACGGCCTCATGAGCTTTGGGCGTAAAAGAAAACTGTGGCGGTGTACCAACGGTTTTAAGAACGACGTTAGCATTCTCATCCGCACCATCGGGGGTAATGGGAGCTGGGGCGGGAATGTTGGGGAGGGAGGACAGCAGTTCATCAAGCCTAGCCGCCAAGGTGGTTTCTTCCGCTTCTAGAGCTGGAATACTTTCTTTAAGATGTGCAACCTCTGCTGTAAGGCGTCCAGCGTCGTCCATTTTGCCCATTTGCCGGGCGGCACCGATCATCCCGGATAAACGATTGCGTAGTGCCAATTGTTCTTCAAGGCGCACCCGTACGTTGCGGCGCGTTTCATCAATATTTAGTATATTGGCCGCCGCCGGCGCTATGCCACGTCGGGCTAGCCCGGCATCAAAGGCATTAGGCTGACTACGGATAAATTTTATATCATGCATCGGGCACCTCTTGTTCGCTTTTACCAGATGGCGTAGCACAATGTTATGTTTCTCACCAAGGCTCCATCGCTGCGCCAGGTAATGTTTTTTATTATTGGCTTGACCGTATTGCGGGTGTTGTACCTTTTTTTGGTACCGTTACCGTTGTCGGGGGATGAGGCGCAATATTGGGTGTGGGCACAGCACCCAGCGGCCGGATACTTTTCTAAGCCGCCATTTATTGCGTGGGCGATTGCTGTAAGTACTTGGCTAGGTGACGGGGCAGCGTGGGTGCGTCTTGGTAGCCCTTTAGCTCAAGGGGGTACGGCGTGTTGTTTATTATTTCTTGGGCGTCGGATGGGCGGCGATAGCGTGGGCGCGTGGGCGGGGCTTTTGTATGTTAGCCTTCCGGCTGTTTTTCTTTCCAGCATTCTCGCCTCCACCGATGTGTACCTATTGTTTTTCTGTGCGCTTACTTGGTTGTTGCTGGTTCATAAAAAAGAGTTTTCCGGCGGGATCGCTTTTGGACTTGGATTATTGAGCAAATACGCGGCATTATTCTTATTGCCTGTTTTTATAGTGCTAGCACGACGGCGGGTATTATGGCTGCTGCTTCCCGCATTGTTGTTGCTGATACCCAATGCTTTATGGAACCTCTCCCACGGGGGGAGCACATGGCATCATACGGGCGAAAACATTCGTGGCGGTGGCCTTACTTTTTCCCCCAAGCATTTGTTAGAATTTGTGAGTGGTCAGGTGTTGATGGGTGGATTGGTGACTATTTTATTGGGGGTAGCATTGTGGCGGCGGGGGTGGCGGCTGGCGGGGGATCATAAGATTGCCTTGTTGCTAAGCTTATTACCTTTTGGGTTGATTGCCGTACAGGCGATACTGTCCCGGGCAAACCCAAATTGGGCGGCGGTGGGGTATTTGGGGGCGGTGCTGTTGGTGGCTATCATTGGTGTGAGCCGGGGATGGGAAGCTTGGCTGCGCCGAGCAGTAGTTGTGCACATAGTGGTGGCGGTAATAGCCTTAAGTATTCCGTGGTGGTCAGGGGCATTGCCATGGAAGCGTGATCCGCTGCGGCGGCTGGTCGGTATGGAAACTTTAACGGAACAGTTTCTTGCATTGCGCCAGCGAGAGTGCCCTATGTGCAAAATATTAACCAGGGATCGGATGCAGACGGCATTATTGTTGTATTATGGCCGAGGCCAGATTGGGCTTGATGATATTTCCGTGTACGATCCGGCACCCGTAGCAACCCATCATTTTAGTTTGTGCTGCAATGTCCGTGAGCGTCACGAGGGAGCTTTTCTTACTTTCAGTCGCGAGGATATGGGCAACATGAGAGATTATTTTTCAGCTGTTGAGGTGGTAGGTGAGGTGCAGGCAATCACGCATCCGGGACGCACTTTAAATATTACCGTTTACCGTGTAAGTAATTGGAGAGAATAAGTATGTACAAGAATGTGATTGTTGCTTCGTTGGCGGGAATGTTAGCAGTCGGCGGATTTTTTAATATCTTTCCGCAATATGACAGCGGGTTTTCGAGGCTCTTTTTTGATGCAACTCAAGGGGTTTTTCCTGCGAAGACATGGTCTTTTTTTCGCCTGCTAAATGAGGCGGTGGATGGGGTTGCCGTGGTGGTGGCAGGGATTGCCCTGGCAGTATTTTATAAAAAGAATCTTTGGGGAATATCCCGAAGACAGGCTCTTTATTTGTTGTTGGTTCTTATTCTTGGGCCGGGAATCGTGGTGAACACCGTTTTTAAAGATAATTGGGGTCGGGCGCGCCCTATCCAGACCATTGAATTCGGCGGTTCGAAGCACTTTACCCCTGTGGGAATAATATCAGATCAATGCCCGAGAAACTGCTCATTTCCTTCTGGGGATGCGTCGGTGGGATATTATTTTGTTGCCTTGGCAGGGATACGCCAGCGACGACGGTTGTGGGCTATATTGGGAGTTGGCACTGGTCTTGGTCTTGGTTTAGTAAGAGTGATGCAGGGGGCGCATTATATCTCTGATGCTATTTTTTCCGGCCTTATGGTGGTTCTAGTGGCGGCTGTTGTGTGGAGATTGCTCTTCGAACACGATAAAAAGCCCTCTTCATCTTTTAATAAGATATCTTAGGAACAATATTGCGTGCTACCCGCTTTATACCTCACCAATACACGTACACGCAGGAAAGAGCTGTTCGTGCCCCGCCAGCCTGATCGGGTGACGCTGTATGTATGCGGTCCGACGGTGTATGATGTGGCTCATATTGGCAATGCCCGTTCAGCGGTTGTGTTTGATGTTCTTTTTCGTGTATTGCGCTGGCATTACCGCGATGTTGTTTATGCCCGCAATATTACTGATATTGATGATAAAATTATTGCTGCAGCAGCAGAACGCAGGGAAGATATTGCGGTCATCACTTCCCGTTATACGGCCGCGTATCGAGAGGATATGGCGGCACTAGGCTGTCTTCCCCCGACGATAGAGCCAAAAGCAACGGATACGATCCCGGCGATGGTGGCTCTTATTGAGGCATTATTGCTGCGCGGTCATGCCTACATTGCTGATCAGCACGTGTTGTTTGATGTGGCTTCTTTTGCTGATTATGGAGGGTTGTCTCATCGTGGTGAGGCGGAATGTCAGGCGGGCGCACGGGTAGAGGTTGCGGCGTATAAGCGCAATCCTGAGGATTTTATCTTGTGGAAACCCTCATCCATAGGCCAGCCGGGCTTTGAAAGCCCCTACGGGTTTGGTCGTCCGGGATGGCATTTAGAATGCTCGGCAATGATTCACCGCCATTTGGGTGAGACTATTGATATTCATGGCGGCGGTAATGATTTAATATTTCCCCATCATGAGAATGAGCGTGCCCAGAGTATGTGCGGCTATGGCGGTGATTTTGTCCGCTTTTGGCTCCATAATGGGTTTGTTACCGTGGGTGGCGAGAAAATGTCCAAGTCTTTGGGTAATTGGCAGTCGGTGCAGGAGCTGCGGCAACGCTATCGCCCTGAAGCCATGCGGTGGCTGATGCTGTCGGCGCATTACCGCCAGCCGTTGGATTGGACGTACGAGGGACTGACCCAAGCGAAAGCCAATCTTGATCGGCTTTATAAAGTTTTATTGGAGACGGAGGCTGAAGCGGTGACGCTTCTTCATGATGATGCTGTGGCGTTGGCACTGTGTGATGATCTTAATACGCCATTAGCTTTTGCGCGTTTATTTGAACTGGCGGGAGATTTTTTTAAAACTACCAACAACGCTGTTCGCCGGGATATTAAAGCACGGCTATTAGGAGCCGGGAATATGTTGGGTTTTTTTTCGGAACACCCTAAAGTTTGGTTCCAAGGGGATGGGACTGACAGTAGTTTTATTGAAGCTAAAATAGCTGCCCGTCTGGCAGCGCGCAAAGCTAGGGATTTTGCTGGTGCTGATGCGATACGCGCTGAATTGTTAGAGCAAGGAATTATTCTGGAGGACACCCCCCAGGGCACCACGTGGCGGCGGGTTTAATGTATGCCAGAATTGCCAGAGGTTGAAACTGTTCGGCGTGGCCTTCAATCATTGCTGTTAAGCAAAAAAGTTGCAGGGGTTCATTTGGCACGGGATAACCTGCGCTTTGCCTTGCCCAAAGACTTGGTCGCGCGGCTTGCCGGAAATACCTTCAAGGAAATTAGACGGCGCGGTAAATACCTGCTGCTCGATTTGAACAGTGGCGATACCCTTATTGTGCATTTAGGGATGTCCGGATCATTCCGTTTTTCTCCCACGGCGGGGTTTGTTCGTGCAAAACATGATCACGTGATGTTTGTTTTGGATAACGGTATAACAGTCGCCTTTAATGATCCGCGTCGTTTTGGCATGATGGATGTAACCAGTAACCCAGCGAATCATCCGTGGCTTGCAGTACTAGGTGTTGAGCCTGAGGAGCTTGATGCCGATGTTTTATACGCTCGCTTTCAACGCAGTCGGCGTCCTATTAAAGTGGCATTGCTTGCCCAAAATCTTATCGCCGGGATTGGTAATATTTATGCGTCAGAGATTCTGTTTGCTGCAAAGATTCACCCTACCCGGCATAGTGACAGCCTTACCCTTCAAGAAACAGCTGCTTTAGTATCCGCCTGTCAAAAAGTCTTGCAAGCCGCTATTCAAGCTGGGGGTAGTACCCTGCGGGATCATCGTGCGCCAACGGGGGAACTTGGTGTTTTTCAACATCAATTTATGGTTTATGGTCGTGGCGGTAAGCCTTGCGGTCAATGTAAGGGCGGCTGTACTGTACAAACACTAACCCAAGCCGGGCGGCAGAGTTATTACTGCCCCACGCAGCAGTTTTAGCCCGCCGCCTAGGACTTGCTCTAGCCCTACAAGAGCTCTAAGAATACAAAATGCTTCTTTTTCCTGCTATTGACTTGCTGGACGGCGCGTGTGTGCGCTTGACCCACGGTGACTATAATAAAGTCACTGTTTATAATGATGACCCCGGCGAACAGGCTGCCACGTTTGCCGCTGCCGGTGCAACTTGGCTCCATGTTGTTGATCTCGACGGCGCGCGCAGCGGTCAAGCCGTTAATATCGCCGCTATCAAAGCCATCCGTAGGGCAGCGCGGGTGTCTATTCAGCTCGGCGGGGGTATCCGCTCTTTGGCCAGCATGGATGCGTGGTTAGCTGTGGGCATTGACCGCGTTATTCTTGGCACCGTAGCCCTCACCAATCCCCAACTAGTACGAGAAGCCTGCAAAGCCTTCCCCGGCAAAATTGCTGTATCCATTGACAGCCGAGACGGACACGTTGCCACCGCTGGCTGGCTGGAAACCAGCACGACCCGCGCCACTGATCTGGCGCGCCTGCTCGCCGACAGCGGGGTAAGTGTCCTTATCCACACCGATATCGGCCGTGATGGGGTAAAAACAGGGGTGAATGTCGAGAGCTGCGTAGCAATGGCCGCCGCCGCACACCTCCCAGTTATTGCATCAGGCGGGGTTGCGTCACTGGACGACATTCGTGCTGTAAAAGCCTTAGAAAACAAGGGTATTATCGGAGCTATCAGTGGCCGCGCCTTATACGATGGCACACTGGATTTACAAGCGGCGCTGGCTTTATGTTAAAAGCTAGGATTATTCCGTGTCTCGACGTAGATAGGGGGCGTGTTGTTAAAGGGACACAGTTTGTTGCCCTGCGCGATGCTGGAGACCCGGCAGAGCTTGCCCAACTCTACGATGCCGAGGGCGCGGATGAGATTTGCTTTCTGGATATCAGTGCCAGTGCCGAAGGCCGCGATACTTTGCTTGACGTTGTAACCCGCACTGCACAACAGTGTTTTGTACCCCTCACAGTAGGCGGCGGTGTTCGCACCGCTGAGGATATTGGGGCTTTACTCCGTGCTGGGGCTGATAAGGTTGCCATTAATACTACCGCCCTAAAACGTCCTGATTTTATTTCGGAAGCGGCGGAAAAATTTGGCGTACAGTGTATTGTTGTCGCCCTTGATGCCAAGGAAGTATCGCCAGGTCGGTATGAGCTGTTCACCCACGGTGGCCGCACCCCCACCGGGGTAGATGCGGTGGCGTTTGCCCGCCAAGCGGCGCGCCTAGGGGCGGGAGAAATCCTGCTTACTAGCATGGATCGGGACGGAACGAAAAAGGGCTACAATATCGCCCTCACCCGCGCCGTGGCCGACGCGGTGCCTATTCCCGTTATTGCTTCCGGCGGGGTGGGCTCCTTGGATGACCTGATAGCGGGCATCCGGGATGGTCACGCTAGCGCGGTGTTAGCCGCCAGTATCTTCCACTTTGGCCACGCCAGTGTCAGCGCGGCAAAACAAGCCTTACACAAGGCCGGGATTCCAATTCGGGGGTACCGAGCTTAAGATACCCTTGCATCCCGCCCGAATCCTTGCGAAACCAAGGGTGTGACTGATACTCAACCCGCCCGTTACCCCGCCCGCACCGTAGAAGCCGCCTGGCAGGATCGCTGGACAACCAGCAACGTCTTTGCCGTGGACGCCGCCACCGCCAAAAAACCTTATTATATCCTTGAGATGTTTCCCTATCCGTCGGGCAATATTCATATGGGTCACGTCCGAAACTATGGGATTGGCGATGCCTTGGCGCGGTTCCGACGGGCGCAGGGGTATGATGTTCTACATCCTATGGGGTGGGATGCTTTCGGTCTTCCCGCCGAAAACGCGGCCATCAAAAACAAGATTCACCCGGCGCATTGGACAGAACAAAATATTACCATTATGCGCGGCCAACTCCAGGCTATGGGTTTGTCTTATGACTGGAGTCGTGAGATTGCCACCTGCCGCCCCGAGTATTTCGTTCACGAACAGCGAATGTTCCTGAAGTTTCTACAATATGGAATTGCGTACCGTAAACAGGCGGCGGTGAATTGGGACCCGGTTGAACATACCGTTTTAGCTAATGAACAAGTTATTGATGGTCGGGGTTGGCGTTCCGGTGCATTGATTGAGCGTCGGCAACTTAGCCAGTGGTTCCTTAAGATTACAGATTTTGCGGAAGAACTTCTTACCTATTTGAGTACTCTGACCGATTGGCCGGAGAAGGTGCGCGTGATGCAAGAACGCTGGCTGGGTAAATCCAGCGGCGCAACAGTACGCTTTGTGCTTGCCGATGACAGTAATGCTATTGAGGTGTTCACCACCCGGCCAGATACCTTGTTTGGGGCAAGTTTTCTTGCCATCGCCGCTGATCATCCCCTCGTTCCGAAAACGCCAGAGATGCAGGCGTTCAAAGAACGCTGTCAGCGCAGCGGCACGTCCGAGGTGGTGCTGGAAACCTTAGAGAAGGAAGGGATTGATACTGGACTAAAGGTACAACATCCTTTCGACAGAGCATTACTGCTACCAGTATATGCGGCAAATTTTGTATTAATGGACTATGGCACCGGAGCGTTATTTGGCTGCCCCGCTCATGATGAACGAGACTTTGAGTTTGCGACAAAATATAATCTTCCCATATGTCCAGTAGTTCAACCTCCTGAAGAAACAAAAACCCCGTACACTGGGGATGGCATCCTTATAAATTCAAGCTTTCTCAATGGCCTCAGCGTTACCGAAGCCAAGGCGAAAGCGATTACAGAATTAGAGCGTCTGGGCGCAGGCGGTGCCCGCACCACTTGGCGCCTGCGCGATTGGGGCGTGTCGCGGCAGCGGTACTGGGGTTGTCCTATTCCAGTGATTCATTGCCCGTCTTGTGGGGCAGTGCCAGTGCCCGATGATCAACTGCCCGTGACCTTGCCTGAAGATGTGTCGTTCGATACCCCCGGCAACCCGTTGGAGCGGCATCCGACGTGGAAGCATACTACCTGCCCGTCCTGCGGTATTGCCGCGCAACGGGAAACCGATACCTTTGATACATTTTTCGAATCAAGCTGGTATTTTGCCCGATTCCTTGATCCCCATAATGTGGCGCAAGCCTTTGATCCGGCTACTGCTCATCGCTGGTTACCCGTTGACCAGTATATCGGCGGTGTGGAACACGCGATTTTACACCTTCTCTACTCGCGTTTTTTTACCAAAGCCTTGCGCACTTGCGGGTACTGGGACTTGAGGGAGCCTTTTAAGGGTTTGCTCACCCAGGGTATGGTATGTCACCGCACCTTCAAAAGTGCCGCGGGGGAATGGCTTTTCCCTGAACAGGTACAAGACGGCGTTGAGGTCGCCTCCGGCGCGCCCGTCACCATTGGTCGTTCGGAAAAGATGAGTAAATCACTCAAAAATGTAGTTGATCCAGAGCGGATTCTGGCAAACTATGGCGCTGATACCGCTCGTTTGTTCATGCTGTCGGATTCCCCACCAGAACGCGATATGGAATGGACAGAAGATGGAATTGAGGGTGCCTGGCGTTACGTCAACCGCTTGTGGCGAGTTGTTAGCGGGCACGCCAAAAATTTACCCCCCATAGGTACTGTGCCGGACGAGGAAACCTGCCGTGCGCACGCGTCACTATACCGTAAAGCCCAACAAACCATTGCCGCAATGACCGATGATTTTGAACAGACACGGATGAACCGAGCCGTGGCGCGCCTACGGGAATACAGCAACGCTCTTGAAGAGGCTGGGGATATTCCAGGCTCATTGCGCCGTTGGTGTCTTGAGGCTATGGTAAAACTGAGCGCGCCTTTCCTGCCCCACCTTGCCGAGGAATTATGGCAAACCTTAGGGTATAAAACTTTTATTCATCAAGCAGGTTGGCCTATCGCTGATCCCTTGTGGCTTAAGGCTGAAACAATTACTCTAGCCGTACAGGTAAACGGTAAATTACGCGGTACGCTAGCGATTGCCCCTAATACATCGGCAGAAGATGTAGAGCGCGCCGCCCTTGCCTTAGAAGGTGTACAAAAAGCCCTTACAAAGCCGATTAAAAAAATTGTCATAGTTCCGGGAAGGATCGTCAATGTCGTTTCTTAAAATTGCCTTGCTTCTCGCCCTCACTAGCTGCGGTTTTCGTCCGATGTACCGCGACTACTCCGCGCCGTTGCCACCTATTGAGGTTGCACCCATTAGTGAGCGCACGGGACAGTTGCTGCGCCAAAACCTCCAGCGTCAACTTGACTTTGGTGCAGCCAGCGAGTCAGCACGTTATATTCTCAGCGTCGAATTGGAAGAAAGTAGTGGCGGCGTTGCCATTGCCAAGGATGCCACAGAGACCTTCGTGCGCTTGACCTTCCTTGCCATCTATAAACTCGAAGAAATCGGCGTAGAAAAACCATTGCTTCGCGATCGCGCTCGAGCCACCGCTGGTTATACTGTGGCAACATCGGATTATGCTAATCTTATAGCGGCGGATGATGCCCGTAATAAAGCCATTCGCCAGTTGACCGATAGCATTAGCCGTTCTGTCCGCCTCAAGATGGAAAGCCTAGCACCACAATGACAACAATCGATCAACGTGTTTATTTATACGATACCACCCTGCGCGACGGTGCCCAAACCAGTGGCGTGGATTTTTCATTGGCCGATAAACAAGCAATTTCCAGCGAACTGGACGCTTTTGGAGTTGATTATCTAGAGTGCGGCTGGCCCGGAGCCAATCCTCTCGATGATGCTTTTTTTGCGGCACTGCCCCGACTGCAAAATACCCGTGCTGTTGCCTTTGGAATGACTGCGCGCGCAGGCATTCCCCCTGCGGAAGATGCCCAGCTGCGGGCTATCCTTACTGCACCCGTTAGTGCTGTTTGCTTGGTTGGAAAAACTTGGGATTTCCATGTGGACGTTGCCCTCAATATTCCCCTAGAACAAAATATTAGCCTTATTGCCGAGAGCGTTGCCTTTGCAGTCTCTACTGGCAAAGAAGTTCTATTTGATGCTGAGCATTTCTTTGACGGCTATAAAACTAACCCAGCCTATGCGCTTGCTTGCGCCCGCGCCGCCTGGAAGGCCGGGGCACGATGGGTAGTGTTATGCGATACTAACGGGGGTCTGTTGCCCGATGAAGTGCGTGCCATCGTGCAAACTATCACTGTTCATATACCCGGTGAGCATCTAGGCATTCATTGCCACAATGATGCTGAAGTTGCCGTGGCCAACAGCCTTGCTGCTGTTGCCGCAGGGGTTCGCCAAGTACAAGGAACCTTCGGCGGACTGGGAGAGCGTTGCGGTAACGCCAATCTGGCCAGTATCATCCCTGCTCTTATTCTCAAGCAAGGCTGGCGAACTGGGATCGATGCGAAGCAGCTTACTCATTTAACCCCCTTAGTGCGACGCCTAGAAACCCGTCTTAACCGCCCACACAACCGTCATGCCGCCTATGTTGGTGAATCGGCTTTTGCCCATAAGGGTGGTTTACACATTTCCGCCGTTGTACGTAACCCGCGCAGTTACGAACACCTTGAACCATCCGCTGTTGGCAACCAACGAAAAATACTCGTCTCTGATCAAGCGGGCAAAGCTGCTCTTATCGATCGTCTAGAAGCCTTAAAGATTCCCTTACCTCAAGATAAGCATAACTTAACTGTCTTATTAAATCGAATAAAAGAATTAGAATTTAATGGATTTTCTTTTGAGAATGCTGATGCAAGCTTCGTTCTGCTCGCCCAAGATATTCTACACGGTTTAAATAATTTTTTTGAACTTCAGAGCTTTCGGGTTATTGATGAAAAAACGGTGCTGGCCGATGGAAGCGTTGAAACTTTCTCTACTGCTACTGTCCGGGTAAAAATTAATGGTGGTATGTATGCGGTAGAGGCGGGCGGCAACGGTCCTGTCAATGCCTTGGATGAGGCACTACGTAGCGTACTCCTTGAAGTCTACCCCATACTGGCCTCTGTCCGACTTGTGGACTATAAAGTCCGCATTCTGACCCCTCATGATGGGACACAGGCTATTACCCGTGTTTTGATTGAAAGCCAAGATGCTTCGGGTCGCACTTGGAACACCGTCGGCGTATCCAGTAATGTTATTGATGCTAGCTATAAAGCCGTAGAAGATGCCCTAAGATACAAAATACTTTTAGGCGATAACAAGTGAATGCATTAGAAAAATATAGGTTATTTTTCTTTGATACTTCGGGCGGCTATCACCGAAACGGGCACCAAGCTAATATTCTTCGTTGCAAGAGTTGCCTCCCAGCGTTCAAGCACTAACATACTATTAGGATACGATCCGATGATGCCAACGGCACTACCAACTTTTAAAGCCTGTTGCTCTAGTTGTTGCAAAGCGGCCTCGATATCCTTAGTAGCTAGGCTCTGATCTAAAATAATGTCCACCCCGACAAAAGGAAGCCCGCCACGGACGGCTAAATCTCTAGTAGTGGCAATGCCTTGAGGTGTTGTTCCATCGACAAAAAGCAGCCCTCTACGATTAATTTCATTTAGAATAGTAGCCATTCGCCAACCAGTCTGGGTAAACGCATCTCCCATGATAGGCAGCACACCAATATAACTTGCTCCACGTCCTAAGCTCCATTTCATAATCTCAATATTTTGTTCTGTGGTGTTATCGGTCAGAAGAGAGCGGGATCCAGGATCGCGTTGGGGAAAATCACTCGGCTGCATAGGAATACCCATCAATGTTTCAAAGCCTTGAGCCCTAGCAATACCGGTAAATCTATCAATATCACGACCATATGGATTAAACGCCAGCGTAACGGTTCGAGGTAAATGGTTCATAGCCTCCATAAAAACTTTTTCAGACAAACCGAGGTCTTGAACAATAACTGTAACTAGATTCGGGGCAATATTGTCGCCAACGGAACGACTATACGCCCGCCATGCAGTTAACCCTTTATCAGAAACCTTTGGAAGTGGTCCTTGGGGACTATTTTCCATAAGTTCTGGTTTTGGACGCGCGACTTCATTAAGATTTAAAGCTGGCTTGGTTGGAGCTGCTGGCGATGCACCAGCGTCGTGACTTTTAGGTAATTCTTCCGATATTTTATTAATACTTCCTAGGAGACGGGCTGTGGTTTTATCAAAATCTTCGGTTGATAAAGCGATACTTAAATCAATAGGCGTAACGTAGGTCGGCACCTGCAAAGTGCGCCGACTGACAGTATCGTTAGCATTCAGAGCTATCCAGCCAACAACAACGGCTAACCCTAAAAAAATACCAGCTCCAAACAGAAAGTATACTGCTGAAACTACTGTTGCAATAAATTGCCGAAACATTACCGATCCTTGTTCGAATTGGAGTGTTGGCTACGCTCCGCATACAAACTGATCCCTCGTACCAAATCTAGGGCGCGAGAAAGTTGATAATCCTCATCGCCCTTATCATCCAGAGCAGCCACAGGCTTTACTTCCCCTTTGGGTTCACCGGACTTTTGTGGCGAAGTCTTTGAATCTTTTGTGTCTTTGGTTTTTGTGTCAGTTTTCTTTTCCTGGGGATTAACTAAAGCACCACGCAGATCGGCTTCGTGCAAACGCTTCCCTTCCGCTAATTTTTCAATTTTTGCAGCCGGTACATCAATGTCTGGTTCGATCCCCTTTGCTTGGATAGAGCGACCCGAAGGGGTATAATACCGGGCTGTAGTGAGTCTCATTGCACCATGACCGGGCAACGGAATTACCGTTTGCACGGAACCTTTGCCAAAACTCTTGGTGCCCACCAACAAAGCACGCCGATGATCCTGTAATGCGCCAGCAACAATTTCCGACGCCGATGCCGAACCATCATTGATAAGCACCACCAGCGGTAAACCCTTCGATGCGTCGCCGGGACGCGCATTATACCGCTGAATATCTTCCGGGCGACGGCCACGGGTGGAGACAATTTCACCCTTATCTAAGAAAGTATCAGAGACAGATACTGCTTGATCCAAAAGACCGCCTGGATTATTTCGCATATCAATAACATAGCCGCGGATATTTTTAATATCCCGAGGCAATTCTGTCAGTGCTTTATCCAATCCTTCTTGGGTTTGCTCATTAAAAGCTGTTATACGAATATAACCAATGTCATCGTAGGCCTTCCAACGTACAGAACGAATTTTAATAACGTCACGAGTTAAGGTTAAATCAAGTGGCTCCGCACCTTCACGACGAATACTGATAGTAATAGAAGTACCTACAGCTCCACGCATTTTTTGCACAGCTTCATTAAGACTGAGACCCATCACAGGAGCTCCATCAATTTGAACAATATAGTCCCCCGCCTTGACGCCAGCTTTAGCAGCAGGGGTATCATCAATAGGTGAAATCACTTTTACTAAGCCATTTTCTTGAGTTACTTCAATCCCAAGACCGCCAAACTCCCCCTTGGTCTGCACCTGCATATCCTTGAAACTTTCCGCATCAAGATATGAAGAATGCGGATCAAGATGCGTCAGCATCCCATTAATTGCGGACTCAATCAGTACTTTATCGGTTACAGGCTCGACGTACTCACCCCGGACACGCTCAAAAACATCACCAAAGAGATTAAGCTGCTTGTAAGTATCATTTTCAGTGGCATTAGCAGCATAGGCCGTAGGCGCAAAAGACACCAATACATTAAACACTACCAAGACAAGAAAGTACCGCACCATAAATATTATCCTTAATTTTTTAACTTAAAAAGTAAGAAATCTCTAACTAGCAGAGCGCAACAAATATGGCAACGGATTGATTGGTATACCCCGCCGCCGTAATTCAACATAAAGATGACAACAATCCTCACCACCATCTGTTAGGCGACCTACTGGTTCACCAGCCGCCAAGGTTTCACCACTATGGACAAGGACATCTTTTAACCCGGCGAGCACTAGATAGTCTCCCTTGCCCACGGCTAAAATGACAACCTCTCCATATTTAGCGTAAGCTCCGGCGTACGCAACTCGCCCTGATACTGGAGCCGTCACTAGGGCAGCTTCAAGTGCCGCATAGGTAATGCCCTGACTATTATAACCTTGATAATTCTCGCCAAAGCGACGACTGATGGTGCCAGCTACAGGGTGGCGTCCAGTAGGGCGGGCTGTTTCATCTTCTGCTAGAGGAAGGGGTCTTGCCTGTGTTGCAGGGTGACGTTTATCAAGGGCACTCAAAAAACCTCGCAACGTTTCTTCTTTTTTAGCTAGGATATCGAGCTCTTTTTTCAGGCGTCCCGCCTCTTCTTGTTGCGCGGCATAAAGATTTTTCTTTTCTTCAAGTTGCTTATTAAGGCTCAATTGTTCTTCTTTTAGCAGTGCTGCGTCTGTATCGAGCTTATCAAGGGTGGCCTGCTGCGTCGCTTCAGCTTGTGCCAAGGCATCGAGCTTTTCATTCAGATGGGCAATATCTTTTTGCAGGGTATTGGCCTGCCAGCGTAACAACGCAGCTCCATGCAAGGTTTTGCGAGGGTCTTCATCAGGAAGAAGTGCCGCCGCCACAGGTCTTCTCGCCAATTGCAAAAGCTGTTGCAAAGTAGTGCTACTATTATGGAGGGCTTTGTCTAAAGCAACTTCTGCTGCGCGGGTTTGGGCACGGTGTGTTTGAAGAAGAATGTTTTGGGCAACAATGGTTTCTTGAATATCTTGAATGGAAGCCGCTAGACGAATGCGCTCATTGCTCAACTGTGCTACAACTTTCTCGGTGCTGGCTGCTTCAGCCTCGACTTTCTTTGCCGCACTTCGGGTGGCAATAATAGCATTGTGTGTATCATTAGCATGGCTGGGCGTAGTTAGCAGAACAGCCAAAATAATCGCCAGTGGACGAAGCTTGCCTAAGGCACGACTGATGAATGCCCCAACATCGTCCAAGGGCTTGGCAAGTTTACCAACGGTGCCGCCAACTTTAAGAACATCGTCAATACGCCGAGCACAAAAAGCGGCGGTGTTTACCTGGTCAACACTGTTATCATTCAGCCAATACAACACTGTTGCCCGGTACACTTCGCCGCACAAAAAACGCTTAGTATAATAATTAAAATCGGTACTGGTATCGCCAGCGGCGCGCCAAATGGTATCCCCCACAGCAAAAAGATAGTGCTGAGCAGCCAGCCAATGTTGGGGCAACAGATACCAAGCCAGCAAGGCTCGCACCGCGTCTCGATGCGGCAAGGCCGCGTTGAGCCGATGCATGATCAAGGCGTGCACACGCTGGCGTACTTTTTCCGGGACGGAACCCTCCGTGTAGGCCGACAGCATGGCCGAATCTAACTGCCTGTGCCAGGCATCGGCAACATCGGGCATCCCGCCGGGAAACACCGTAAGGATAGCACCTTCAGGGGTTACTTTAGCAGCGTTATCAAACGCTTTGTCGTTCCACCCATCAAATACAACCGCCGTTAAAACAGCCTCAAGGCACTGTTTTTCCAAAGATTCAAAAGGCGATGTTTCCAATGCTTGCATTTTTTATCCTATTGCGTAAAATGTTTTTTCGTGTTGGCGGTTTTTTTCGTCATGCGTCTTCTTTTAACTCTAGCAAACCAGAAGGGTCTCGTAAACTCGTGCTCGTTCAAGTCCGTGAAAATAACGTGGAGCAAGCCCTCCGCGCTCTCAAGAAAAAACTGCAACGCGAAGGTGTGTTTCGTGAAATGAAACTGCGCCGCCACTATGAGAAACCTTCCGAGCGCAAAACCCGGGAGAAAGCCGAGGCTGTCCGTCGCTTCCGCAAAGTCATGCGGAAAAAGCTGGAAAAAGACGGCTTTTAAGTTACCGCTGTGATTTGTTGTGGTATTGTTGGTCTGCCCAATGTGGGCAAGTCCACGTTGTTTAACGCCCTGACGGCGACCCAGGCAGCTCAGGCTGCTAATTATCCCTTTTGCACGATTGAGCCTAACGTGGGGCGGGTAGCTGTTCCCGATCCTCGCCTTGAAAAAATCGCTGCCCTTGCCGGTTCAGCAAAAATTATCCCCGCCCAGATGGAATTTGTGGATATTGCCGGCCTAGTACGCGGAGCCAGCAAGGGCGAAGGCCTTGGCAACCAATTTTTAGGCCACATTCGGGAAGTGGACGCGGTGGCTCACGTCCTGCGTTGTTTTGAAGACGCCGATATTACCCATGTGGAGGGGAGCGTTGATCCCCTCCGCGATGCGGCGACCATTGAAACCGAACTGATGCTGGCGGATTTAGAATCGCTGGAAAAACGCCGCGACGGCTTGGCCCGCCGGGTTAAGGGCGGCGACAAGGCGGCGGCGGAAGAGCTTGCCGTGGTGCAAAAAGTCCTGCCGATTTTGGAGGCTGGCCAGCCAGCCCGCACGGCGGTGCTGACAAAAGATGAGCAAAAACCATTCCGGTTGCTGCAACTGCTGACGGCAAAGCCCCTGCTGTACATTTGCAACGTGCTGGAGGCTGAGGCCGCCACGGGCAACGCCCTGGTGGAAAAAGTTCGTATCAAAGCCGCCGCAGAAGGTGCCCCCGTGGTGGTGATTGCCGCAGCCGTGGAAGCCGAAGCTGCGCAACTCTCCCCGGCGGATCAGCGGGAATTTCTTGAGAGCATCGGCCTCAAGGAGCCGGGCCTCAACACCGTTATTCGGGCGGCGTACAGCCGCCTTGGCCTGCTCACCTACTTTACCGCTGGCCCGCAGGAAACTAGGGCGTGGACAATACCCCAAGGCACCAAAGCCCCCCAAGCGGCGGCGGTGATCCACACCGATTTTGAGCGCGGCTTTATCGCCGCCGCCACCATTAGCTACAGCGACTTTCTCACCTGCAAGGGCGAAACCGGCGCCAAAGAGGCCGGCAAGCTGCGGGTGGAGGGGAAAGAATACGTTTTCCAGGATGGGGATGTGGTGCATTTTCGGTTTAATGTGTAAGCTCTGGAATGGCCGAAGATAAAAAAGATCATCGAGAGCCCCTTAACGATGAGTTAAATCGCCGTCCTTTTGCGCAAAGTATAGCCGCTTTAATTAAAGATATTGCCGAAGACAAACCCGCTTTAATTCAAGATGGCGATAAAGGTGGATTTACCATCGGCATCGAGGGCGAATGGGGCGAGGGTAAAACCCACACCATAAAATTGATCAAAGAAGAAATTGAAGCGTACAATGAAAATAAAGAGAAACCCATAGAATGGATGGTCTTTAATCCTTGGCATTTTACCGACAGGCAGCATCTGGCCAGTTTGTTTTTGCGGGATCTGGCTGCTTTTCTTGAGAATCTATCTAAATGGAAACGGTTTTTTAACAGACTGAAAATTATTGTCGGATTAACTATCCCAATTTTAGTTCTCATCTTTTTTTTGGAAAAAACAGAATTACTAAAACTTTACATAGGAAATCCATCGGATTTTGTCCCTGCTCTTAAATCAGCTTTAAACTCTGCTCTTGGGGTGACTTCAGTAGTTGTAATAGGAATTGGGTCTTTTTTTATTGAACGGGTAAACTATGTAATAAGAATTGCTTCTATGTTAAAAGAATACAGAAAAGAATTCAAAGGCACTGAACCAAAAAACACTCTTGAGACACTAAAAAAAGACATCACAGAAAAACTGAAAAAAAGTTCCCTGCCTTTTTCACATATCATTGTTGTCGTTGAAGACATGGATCGGCTAAATCCGGAAGAGATTCGCGCCATGCTGCAACTAATGAAGATGATCGCGGATTTTCCGAAGATAACCTATCTGCTGGCGTATGACCGTACCCATGTGGTGAACGCTTTGGGCGATTTGGCGGGGCATCATGCAAAACCCGATGAAGCGCGTGCTTATGGCGAGGGGCATCTGAAAAAAGTGGTGCAGGCCGCTCATAAATTGCCCGCCCCACCGGAGGATGCGATTGCCGACCTGACGCTGACGCAATTCAAGAAAATAGCCAAGGAATTTCATCGGGCTGATTTCGATCAACAAGAGTATTTTCAACATGCTTGGTTTTTTCTCAAAAGACTAATGCCAACCCTGCGTATGGGAGAGCGCATCGTTAACCGGTCAGCTTCCCTGATCCTTATGTTGCGGGACAAGTGCAACCCGGCGGATGTTCTGGCAGCGGCGTATTTGATGGAATTTCAGAAAGATCTGTGGGCATGGCTGTGGAAGAATCGCCATGGGGTTTTTGTTGCACAATCAAACTTTAACCGTTGTTGTGATGATAGTTATTTTAGTGAAAAGCAGACAACAAGAACGCGTCCACAAGAAGGTTTTGTTCAAGAATTTATGCAAGGCGATAGAACATTAAAACGGGATATCACTAACCTTTTGGATACAATAATTTCCCCCCAACAAAGTGTCCCTTATGGCATGGGATCAGCAAAGTATTTTGCTAACTATTTTCAGTATCAACACAAAGAAAACAAAGAAGATAAAGAAGATAAAGAAGATAAAGATAAAACTACCCCCGGCTGCACCCTCCTCGACGATTCCCCCCATGCCTAACACCCCCCCCCGCGTCCTCCTTGCCCGCATCCTCGCCCCCCACGGTGTCCGGGGCGGGGTGCATTTGGCGTGTTACGCGCAGGACGCCAAAGACCTGCGGCAATGGCCGTTGTTTTTTGAGGATGGCCGGGCGGTGAAGATTACCAGCCTGCGCGGTGAGGGTCAGCGTATCACCGCGACGCTGGAGGGGGTGGACACCCGCACCGCCGCCGAGGCGTTGAACGGGCAGGGTTTATGGACAGCGCGGGAAGCCTTGCCGCAGCCCCTTGAGGGGGAATACTACCACGCCGATCTCATCGGCTGCCGGGCATTGGATGCCAGTGGCGTTGAGGTGGGTCAAGTGACCGGGGTGCACAACTACGGCGCGGGGGATTTGCTGGCCGTGACCTTTGCTTCGGGCAATGAGGAGTATATTCCTTTTAAAGAGGGCTTTGTCGGCGAGGTTGATGCCGTGGGTCGGACGGTGGCGTTGTTATGGCTACCGTCTTAGTGTTCCACTTTTGACCAAACCTGCCGCTTTAACAGATACAGCAAGCTCGTAAAGACCAAGAGGAACAGCATCACCCGCACCCCGGTTTCCTTGCGTTTTTCCAGTTCCGGCTCGGCTGCCCAGGCGAGGAAGGCGGCGACATCGGTGCTCATCTGATCCAGCGTGTTAGGCGTTCCGTCGGCGTACGTGACCGCACCATCGTCCAATGGCTTAGCCATTGCGATCTTATGACCGGGAAAGTACTTATTGTAATAAATCCCGCTTGGTATATCCATACCAGCCGGGGCATCGCCATAGCCCATGAGCAAAGCCTTGAGATAATCCGCACCACCGTGACGGGCTTTGACGATAAGGCTCAAATCCGGGGGATAGGCGCCATTGTTGGCGGCGCGGGCGGCATTGGCGTTGGGGAACGGCGGCACAAAACGATCGCTGGGCATCGCCGGACGCTCAAACATTGCCCCTTCATCGTTGGGGCCGTCCCAGACTTTGAATTGACTGGCAAATACCTTAATTTCCGCTTCAGAATAGCCCAAATCGGCAAGATTGCGATAAGCCTTCAAGGACAATGCATGGCAGGTGGAGCAAACTTCTTTGTACACCTGAAAGCCGCGCTGTAACTGATGCGTATCAAAGGTGCCCCGCACACCGGTAAACGTCCATTCATGTTCCGGCAAGACAATCTCACCCCCGGCCGCCTTGGCAACGGGCACTTGGCTAACCAACAAAACAAGAAGCAATAACAAGCGGCTCATTGGGAACCTCCCAGCACAGGGGTTGCGATGCTAAGCGGTAGGGGCGGTGTTTTTTCAAAACGGCTCAACAACGGCAACAGCACCACAAAAAAGAAGAAATAAAACAATGTAAACGCTTGGGCAAACACCACGGTAGGAAGTATCAGATCAATGTGCTGACCGAAAAACACAAAATAAAAGGGCTGATCAGGCTGCAACGATCCCGCCTGTCCCAAACCTAAGCACACGAGGGCAAAAACCCAAAAAGCTTTTTTATACAACGGGCGAAAGGTTGCCGCACGCACCGGATGCTTATCAAGCCAAGGCAGGACAAACAGCACCGCCACCGCCCCAAACATCGCCAGAACGCCGCCCAGTTTCGCGTCAATAACAAACCCGAACGGCAATGGTATATCAAACGTAACCGCGCGTAAAATAGCGTAAAAAGGCAGAAAATACCACTCCGGCACAATGTGCGCCGGTGTCACCATAGGATCGGCCTTAATATAATTATCAGGGTGCCCCAAATAGTTGGGGGCAAAGAAGACAAACCCAGCCCACAGCAAGGCAAACAGGCCAAGACCGTATAAGTCTTTGATGGTGTAGTAAGGATGGAATGGAATTTTGTCTTTTTTATATTTAAGATCAATGCCAAGGGGATTGTTAGAGCCATGCTTATGCAGCGCGACAATGTGCAGCACCACCACCCCCACAATCACAAAAGGCAGAAGAAAATGCAGGGCAAAAAAACGTGTCAGCGTCGGGTTATCCACGGAAAAACCGCCCCATAACCATGTCACAATATCTTCACCAATCAAAGGAAACGCAGAAAATAGGTTGGTAATAACCGTCGCCCCCCAAAAACTCATCTGCCCCCAGGGAAGCACATACCCCATGAACGCGGTGGCCATCATCAACAACAAGATAAGGCACCCCAAAATCCATAGCAACTCCCGCGGCTTTTTATACGATCCGTAATATAAACCTCGAAACATATGGATATATACGACCAGAAAAAACATCGAGGCACCGTTCATGTGAATATAACGGACAAGCCAGCCACTGTTCACATCGCGCATAATGCGCTCAACACTTTGAAAAGCCAATTTAGTATCAGCGGTATAGTGCATGGCCAGCACTAACCCCGTCAGAATCATAACGACCAAGGTAATCCCCGCTAAAGAACCAAAATTCCACCAATAATTGAGGTTTTTAGGGGTTGGGTATTCGTTTAGCTCATGGTGCATGGCACTGAAAATCGGCAGGCGTTCGTCAACCCACCCCTTCCAGCCAGAAAACTTAAGCGTCGTTGAATGTTCAGACACGCGGCAATCTCCTCAACTTTTTTACGCTGTTTGACCAATAAGAATTTTAGTATCGCTAACAAATTTATAAGGCGGAACGGCCAGATTCAGCGGTGCCGGGCCTTTGCGAATCCGACCGGATGTATCGTAGTGTGAACCATGGCATGGGCAAAACCACCCGCCAAATTCCCCTTTGCTATCACCCAATTTCTGACCCGAAGGAACACAGCCCAAATGCGTGCATTGTCCCACAACAACCAACCATTCTGACTTGGGAGCGCGGGCAGAATCTAATTGCGGATCGCGCAAATCACTAATTCTATCATCACGATGAGCACTTTCAACCTCTTCGGCTGTGCGGCGGCGGATGAAGACGGGCTTGCCGCGCCACATCACGGTAATGCTCTGACCCGGGGCGACTTTGCTAATGTCCACTTCCGTATTGGCAAGAGCCAACACATCGGCAGCCGGGCTTAGGGTGTCCACTAACGGTAACGCGGCGCAAACAACACCCGCGGCACCCACAGCACCAGCAGCAAGGGTTAAAAAATCCCGCCGGCTTGGCTGGGAAGCAGCGGCATCAGAATGCGTTGTCATTATAGAAGTTCCAATATGAAAAAACTTATCGGCCCCAGGTAGCATTTCACCCGGAAAAACGCAATTGCTTTCAGCAGTGCTGTCATTGCATTCTAGTGTTGCCAAAACTTCTGGAGCTGCCCAAAATGAAAATTGGTTTTGCCATAAACCAATTTTATCCTCTTAATTACTTAAGATAAAGTTGCCACTCATCAACCCAAGCCATCTGAATGGCCTCTAGAATTTTCTCATTGCTGCGCTGTGGGTCATCGGCAAACCCCTCCAGTGCACAGACCCAGCGGTGTAAATCCGTAAACCGTACGCTCAGGGGATCACGATCGGGGTGCGCCTCAGTCAGGGCAATGGCAATATCATGAACATCCGTCCAGCGCAGCTTTACCGTCATATGCTCACGCTTTTTTATCAACCTGAATGTTGCGGGTGGCGGCAGGCAGGCGCACGGTGAGGCCGTTGAGGCTGGCGTTGCATAAAATCTGGCACCCTAGGCGGGAGGTAGGGGTGAGGCCAAAGGCCAAATCCAGCATGTCTTCTTCTTCTTCCTTGGCCGGGGGAAGTTTATCAAAATCCTTTGCATCAACAATGACATGGCAGGTGGAACACGCGAGAGATCCCTCACAGGCGCCTTCAAGATCAATGTGATTGCGGTGGGCGATTTCCAGTACGGACAACCCTTCGGGTGCTTCAACGCTTCGGGCTGCGCCATTTTTTTCAATAAAAGTGATAGTCGTTTTCATGGGTGCAAGCTAGGGCGTTCTTTCCTCTGAAACAACAAAAAAGGTTCAGGATTCAATGCGGGATTCTTCGAGAAGGTCTGTTAAGCCTCGAATGTCAAGAATTTCAACGCCACCCTTGATGCGGCGCAGGAGGTTACGCTTTTGCATGATTCCAAAAGCCCGCGCAACGGTTTCCCTGGTAGTTGAAACCCTTGCTGCAATGTCGCTCTGTACAGGGGCGGGGGATAGAGTAACCACATTTGCTGTTGATTTTAGTGGGTTTTTGAGTAATTCTAGTTCGGCTTGGCGTAATATTTCAGCGTATACCCTAGCATAAGCCGATGATGTAGAGAGATACATCACCCGTTCCGATGCTGCCCGTAGCATTCCCGCCATTTTTTCTAATAATGCAAGGGAAACAATCGGATGACTTAGCAGCATCTTTCGAAACTGTGTGGCTTTCAGAATTCCTGCTTGTACCTGTGTTAGAGCCATCACCGCAGCGGATCGAGGGCGTCCGTCAATGGCGGCAATTTCACCTAAGCATTCGCCCGCCCCAATATCGGCAAAACTGATTTCCTTGCCATTGGGGGCGTAATTGACGATACGCGCTTGACCCTTGATAATAAAAAGAACATCGTCGGATTGCTGATCGCGATCAAGAAGAAAAGTTTCCGGGGAAAATTTTTGAAATACGCATTGGTTGGCAATAGCTTGCCGCGCCGCTGGTTCAAGGCCTGCTAGTAGGCGGATATTATCAAGATTGCGGTTTTCCATCGTGTCTGGGTTAGACTGGGTACTCATGATAATCTCTCCAACATAAATTTATTAATGTTTTGTATAGCAAATTTCTTGTGAAAAAGTAAGCCCTAATGAAAGGCCTTTCAAAACTGTGGCGAATTCATTAAGAAAAATGTCATAATGTTGTCTTCTTCGCTTTGTACGCGTACCATTCCTGCTGATCTAGATACGCCATTGACGGCGTATCTGAAGTTGTGTGGTAATCGTCCTTACCGATTTTTGTTTGAATCGGTGGAGGGGGGGCAGGCTAGGGGTCGTTATTCTTTTTTGGGATGCGATCCTGATATTGTGTGGACTTGCCAAAAGGGTGTCGCGTATCGCAATGGAAAAGCTGAGACTAGACCTCCGTTGGAGAGTTTGCGGGCGGTGTGGGCAGAGTGCCAACTCAAGTTACCTGAAGGAATGCCGCCTATGGCATCCGGGCTTTTTGGGTATTTGGGGTACGCGGTAGTTCGTTGGTTAGAGAATTCTATTCCCGATACAAAACCAGACCCGTTGGATATAGAGGACGCTATATTAGTCCGTCCTAGGCTTTTGGCGATTTATGATACTGTTAAGGATTCCTTATTATTGATAACGCCAAAAGCTGAAGATGGGCAAAGCCGTCTAGAAGAGGCTGTCCAGCGGTTGCGAGCACCGTTATCCTTAATCAGCAGTGAGCCTTGGGTAAATGGTGTTTTAAATTCTGATTTAGATGAGAAAAGTTTTTGCCGCCTAGTAGAGAAGGCTAAGGAATACATTGGTGCGGGGGATATTTTTCAGGTGGTTTTGTCCCGCAGAATTACAATGGATTTTGGAGGAACGCCGCTATCTTTTTATCGTGCGTTGCGTCATTTGAATCCCTCGCCTTTTTTATTTTTATTAGAGTTTCCAAACTTTGCCTTAGCGGGGTCTTCGCCAGAAATTCTGGTGCGGGTTCGGGAGGGTCAAGTAACGCTTAGGCCTTTAGCTGGGACAAGAGCACGAGGAAAAAATGAGGCGGAAGATAGGCGGCTAGAGCAGGAATTGCTCCTCGATGCCAAAGAGTGTGCAGAGCATCTAATGTTGCTCGATCTGGGGCGTAATGACGTGGGTCGGGTTACGGTTCCCGGTAGTGTGCGTGTTCCGGCGCAGTTCATCGTGGAACGGTATTCTCATGTTATGCATATCAGCTCAACGGTGGAAGGGCAACTTGCGCAGGACAAGGATGCTTTGGATGCTATTCTTGCAGGGTTTCCGGCCGGTACTGTTTCCGGTGCGCCAAAGATTCGCGCGTGTCAGATTATTGATGAGCTGGAGCCAGTACGGCGGGGTTTTTACGCCGGTGCGGTGGGATATCTTGGTGCCGGTGGAGATGTAGATACCTGTATTGCTTTGCGTACGGTGTTATTCAAGAATGGTCAGCTTGTGGTTCAGTCTGGGGCAGGTATTGTCGCCGATAGCGATCCGGTATGCGAATTTGTGGAGACGGAAAATAAAGCTGGGGCCATGCTTAAGGCAGCGGATATGGCGACCTCCTACCGGTGAGCAATGTTGCACCGCAGCAAGGCTTTTGCTTGAGTTGCGCGTTTATTCGGGGTACACCTCCAGCCACGGTAGGTGAGTACTTTATGACCCAAAGCAAAAAATCGTCTCCAAAAGCAGCAAGTAAACCTCAGGGTGCTGGGGATAACAGAGCTAAATTACTACATTACTACCGGGAGATGTTGCTCATTAGGCGGTTTGAAGAACGCGCGGGGCAATTGTATGGCATGGGGCTGATCGGTGGTTTTTGCCATTTATACATTGGGCAGGAAGCCGTGGTTGTGGGTCTTCAAGATGCAATTACGCCCGCTGATAGTGTGGTGACCAGTTATCGCGATCATGGTCATATGCTGGCCTGCGGCATGGACGCGCGGGGCGTGATGGCGGAGTTGACGGGTCGTGCTTCTGGGTATTCTCGTGGCAAAGGTGGGTCCATGCATATGTTCAGCCGGGAGAAAAATTTCTACGGCGGTCACGGTATTGTTGGTGCTCAAGTCCCCATTGGAACTGGTATTGGTTTTGCTTATAAATACAAGGGTGAGAATAATTTGTGCCTTACTTACTTAGGTGACGGGGCAGTAAACCAAGGCCAGGTGTACGAGGCTTTTAATATGGCCAGCCTTTGGAAGCTCCCTGTCATTTATGTCATTGAGAATAACCAATATGGTATGGGTACCAGTGTGGCGCGAGCCTCAGCCACAGTGGATTTGTACAAGCGCGGCGAAGGTTTCGGTATCCCCGGTGTGGCCGTGGACGGCATGGACGTGTTGGCGGTGAACGCGGCGGCGCGGGATGCGGTTGCTTATGTAAAGGCCGGGAATGGACCATTCATTTTAGAGATGAAAACATATCGTTATCGTGGTCATTCCATGTCGGATCCGGCGAAATATCGTAGCAAGGAAGAACTGGAAAAAATGCGCACCGAGCGCGATCCGATTAACCGTCTTCATGCATTACTTACGGAGCAGGGAGTGGATGAAGCTGCGTTCAAAAAAATTGAGACCGAGATTAAGGCCATTGTGACCGATGCAGCGGAGTTTGCTCAAACAAGCCATGAGCCTGATGTTTCTGATTTGTGGACAGATGTTTTGGTGGCTTAGAGAATGTTATATAGAATCCGACTGGTTACTGACTTACCGTACTTCGCAACAGAAGTTGTTCTGAAGCGTACGGGGGGTCACCCAGATTTATTTGAATAAGCTATTATAAGGACAATCCATGCCAGTTAATGTTTTAATGCCAGCCCTTTCCCCCACCATGACCGAGGGCACGCTTGCCCGGTGGACAAAAAATGAGGGCGATACAATTCGTGCTGGTGATGTTATTGCCGAGATTGAAACCGACAAAGCCACCATGGAGGTTGAGGCGGTGGACGAGGGTATTCTTGGTAAAATTCTCATCATTGCTGGCACTGAAGGCGTTAAAGTTAATACGCCCATTGCTATTATTCTGGGCGAGGGGGAAGATAGCTCCTCTGTGGCGGCCAACAGCAACCAGTCGGTGGGTCAACCCGCTGCATCGTTAGCGGCGGCACCTTTGGCGGTGGTATCGCACGCTTTGCCGGCTGCTGCTGTGGGCGACGATCCTGCGATGGGTGAGACGGTGAAAATGACGGTGCGGGAGGCGTTGCGTGATGCAATGGCCGAGGAAATGCGCCGGGATGAAAATGTTTTTGTGATGGGCGAGGAGGTTGCTGAATATCAGGGTGCCTATAAAATTACCCAAGGTTTGCTTCAGGAATTCACTGCCCGCCGAGTGATCGATACCCCTATTACCGAGCATGGCTTTGCTGGGTTAGCGGTAGGGGCGGCGTTTATGCGGCTGCGCCCGATTGTTGAGTTCATGACCTTCAATTTTGCCATGCAGGCCATTGATCATATTATTAACTCTGCGGCTAAAACACTATATATGTCTGGCGGACAGATGGGATGCCCTATTGTGTTTCGTGGCCCCAATGGTGCGGCTTCCCGGGTGGCTGCCCAGCATTCTCAGTGTTATGCCAGTTGGTATGCTCATATTCCTGGACTTAAGGTCATTGCACCGTACAGTGCCGCTGATGCCAAGGGTTTATTAAAAGCCGCTATTCGTGATAATAACCCTGTGATATTTTTGGAAAATGAGATTACCTACGGTTGGTCGTTTGATGTACCAACGAACCAAGATTATATTTTACCTATTGGCAAGGCGAGAGTAGTTCGCCAAGGCACAGACGTTACGTTAGTGGCGTTTTCTATTGCGGTAAAATACGCTCTTGATGCTGCCCAGGCCTTGGCCGAACAGGGTATTTCGTGTGAGGTTATCGATCTGCGTACTGTTCGTCCCTTGGATACCGCCACTATTGCGGATAGCGTTCGCAAAACCAATCGTTTAGTCACGGTGGAAGAAGGATGGCCAGTTGCAGGCATAGGATCGGAAATTGCTGCCGTAGCGATGGAGCAGTTTTTTGATCACCTTGATGCTCCCGTGCTTCGGGTAACCGGTAAAGATGTTCCATTGCCTTATGCTGCAAATTTGGAAAAGCTTGCGTTGCCGAGCATGACTGATGTCATAGCAGCCGTGAAGTCATTGTTTTAATAATGGTGAACATATCGTTCACCAACAAAGTGTGGCGGCAAGCAAATTATAGTTCTCGGCAGGCATTAACTCTCGCGCAGCGGTTAAGTTTACCAGAAATTCTTGCGCAGGTCTTGGTAGCACGTGGCTTGTATGTTGACGATGCCGCGCAGTATTTAGATCCAAAATTAAAAACCAGTCTTCCCGATCCTTACCATTTGCATGGAATGCAAGAAGCTGTGTCTCGGTTGGTTCAGGCAATACAAGCTAATGAGAGGGTTGTGGTCTGGGGTGACTATGATGTGGATGGAGCTACATCTACGTCATTGCTATTAAATTACTTTTTTGCTATTGGCTTTGAGGTTGGTTATTATATTCCTGATCGACAGCGGGATGGGTATGGTCCTAACGCACTAGGTTTGGAACAGTTAGCGGCGGACGGTACGACGTTAGTTATCACTGTTGATTGCGGTGTCACCGCGTTTGCGCCGTTGGAGATTGCCCAAAAAGCCGGGTTGGATGTTTTAGTTATTGATCATCATTTAGGAGAGGAGACACTGCCTCCTGCGGTGGCAGTGGTCAATCCTAACCGCCGGGATCAGGAAAGCCCGTGCAAGAACTTAGCAGCGGTGGGGGTGTGCTTCCTAGTGCTGGTCGCGTTAAACACAGCATTGGCTCAGCAAGGTTTCTTTAATGAAACGAGGCAAAAACCAGAACTACAACAGTTTCTGGACATCGTGGCTTTGGGGACGGTGGCTGATGTGGTGCCTTTGACGGGCTTAAACCGAGCCTTTGTGGCACAAGGATTAAAGGTCATGGCGAGCCAGCGTAATGAAGGTCTGAAAGCTCTAATGACCGTAGCCAACATGAACAGCAAACCATCAGCTTACCATTGCGGCTTTTTACTAGGTCCACGAATAAATGCTGGGGGTCGCGTTGGGTTGTCGAGTCTGGGGACGCAGTTACTTACTTGCACGGATCCGATTCAGGCGAAGGTACTAGCCCAACAACTTGATAATCTGAATAGGGAGCGCCAGACACTTGAACAACAAGTGCTAGAAGCAGCATTAGCCCAAGCTGCAAAGACACAAGATGCCTCCATTATTATTACCGCAGGTGAAGGATGGCACGAAGGAGTTATTGGTATTGTTGCGGGACGTCTAAAAGAAAAATATGGTCGCCCAGCTTTGTGCCTTAGTATTCATAATGGTATGGCCAAAGGTAGTGGGCGTAGTGCGCTTGGCTTGCATCTTGGCAATATCATTTTGGCTGCTAAGGCGGCTGGTCTGCTCACCGCCGGGGGCGGCCACGCGGCGGCGGCAGGGTTTAGCCTACCAGCGGAAAATATTCCAGCATTTACTGATTTTTGTCAGGATGCAGTTGTCAAAGCGGCTTTACCAGCCCCAAGCCTAGAATATGATGCTCCATTACCCTTAGCTATGACAACATTGTTTTTAGCAGGGCATTTGGAGGCTATGGCTCCCTTTGGCATGGGTAATCCTCAACCGCGTTTTTTGCTTGGTGGTGTGCGCTTGGGATATATGGAGCCAGTGGGTAAAGGTCATCTGCGGGTGATGCTGGAAGACCCGGTGGGCAGTAGTCGTGTGTCCGCCATGATTTTCCGTGCCGAGGAAAGTGGCTTGATGGCCGCGCTTATGGCTAGGCGCGGGGCATTAGTGGATGTTTTAGTCACTCTTAAGCGTGATGAGTGGCAAGGACGGGAACGCTTGGGTGTTGTCCTTGAAGATGTACGATTAGCGGCGGGGTTGAATCAGGCGGCGGCTTGAGCCGTATTGTGGGCTAGCAAAAATTATGAGGCCATGCTAACCAATAGGATATGGCTTCTTACCAATATATTTATGTGATGAAGGGACTGCGCAAAGTCCTGCCCACTGGGCGTGAACTGATTAAGGATGTTTGGCTGTCGTTTTTGCCAGGGGCTAAGATTGGCGTCATTGGTCCCAACGGGGCTGGGAAGTCCACTTTGCTGCGGATTATGGCCGGGTTGGACAAGGATTTTTCCGGGGAGGCGTTTGTTGCTGCGGGGGCTAGCGTGGGTTTCCTGCCGCAGGAGCCTACCCTTGATGCCGGCAAAACGGTCTATGAGAACGTCTTGGCAGGCATGGGAAAAACCAAGGCTTTGCTTGATCGTTTCAATGAGATTTCCGCGAAATTTGCCGAGGAGATGAGCGAAGACGACATGAACACCCTGTTGTCCGAGCAAGGTGAATTGCAAGAACAGATAGATGCCGTTAATGGCTGGGAAATTGATCGTCAGCTTGAAATTGCGATGGATGCCCTGCGTTGCCCGCCGAGCGAAGCGATTGTTGATAATCTCTCCGGAGGGGAACGCCGCCGGGTGGCGTTGTGCCGTCTTTTATTGCAAAAACCCGATTTACTTCTTCTTGATGAACCAACCAACCACCTTGATGCCGAATCCGTGGCGTGGTTACAGCGTCATCTTGAGGAATATCAAGGGACTGTCGTCACTATCACCCACGACCGGTATTTTCTTGATAATGTCGCCCAATGGATTCTGGAAGTCGATCGCGGTCAAGGCATTCCGTTGGAAGGTAATTACACCACCTGGCTCATTGCCCGTGAAAAACGCATGGCACAGGAAGAAAAAAGCGAAGCCGCCCGGCAAAAGACCCTTGCCGCTGAATTGGAGTGGGTTCGTAGCTCTCCCAAGGCGCGCCAAGCCAAGAGCAAGGCTCGGATTAAGGCCTATGAAGAATTGCTGGCTAATGAAGGCAAAAAAGCACTCGATCAGGCGCAGATTGTCATCCCGGCGGGTCCCCGTCTTGGCGACGTTGTGATTGAGGCCAACCATCTGTCCAAGGGTTTTGGCGATCGCCTGCTCATTGACGATCTGTCGTTTCGGCTTCCCCCCGGCGGTATTGTCGGGGTTATTGGTCCAAACGGGGCGGGGAAAACCACCCTGTTTCGCATGATCACCGGCAATGAAAAGCCCGATACGGGCACTTTCAAAGTCGGGGAAACCGTAGTGCTGGGCTACGTTGACCAGTCGCGGGACACCCTCGCCCCAAATAAAACCGTGTGGGAAGAAATCTCCGATGGGTTAGATGAAGTTGTGTTGGGAAAGCGCAAAATGCCAAGCCGCGCTTACTGCGCCGCTTTTAACTTTCGTGGCGCGGATCAGCAAAAGAAGGTTGGACAACTCTCCGGTGGAGAACGCAATCGGGTGCATCTGGCTAAGATGCTAAAAAGCGGGGCTAATGTCTTGTTGCTTGATGAGCCAACCAACGATTTAGACGTAGAAACCCTGCGTGCATTGGAAGATGCATTGCTGGATTTTGCTGGTTGCGCTGTGGTTATTTCCCACGATCGTTGGTTTCTTGATCGCGTGGCTACCCATATTCTCTCGTTTGAAGGGGACAGTCATGTGGAGTGGTTTGAGGGGAACTACCAAGCCTATGAGGAAGATGCAAAACGTCGCCTTGGTGAGGACACCATCTTGAATCCCAAACGCCTGCGGTACAAACCACTGGTGCTGTAATTACCAGCCACACCTTAGCTTTCATGTCCATGCCGCGCCGTACTTTTGCTATTATTGCCCATCCTGATGCGGGAAAAACCACGCTGACGGAAAAGTTGCTTCTATTCGGTGGGGCTATTCAGCTTGCCGGAGCGGTGAAGGCTAAGGGTGATGCCCGCCGCGCCCGCTCAGACTGGATGGCGGTGGAACGGGCGAGGGGAATTTCCGTCACGGCATCGGTAATGACCTTTGACTGGCAGGGGGTGACGTTTAACCTGCTTGATACCCCTGGGCATGAGGATTTTTCAGAAGATACTTACCGTACCCTGACGGCGTGTGATTCGGCGATTATGGTGCTGGACGGAGCCAAGGGGATTGAGAGTCAGACCCTCAAACTTTTTGCCGTCTGTCGTCTGCGTAATATCCCTATTATTACTTTCATTAATAAAATGGATCGCGAGGCGCGAGACCCTTTTGAATTAATTTCAGAGATCGAAGATAAGTTGGCACTGGTCGCCACCCCCGCCAGCCTTCCTATCGGCATGGGGCGTGATTTTCACGGGGTGTATGACCTGTTTCAGCAACAACTCATTCTTTTTGACCGTACCCACAACAACCGTCTGACGGATGCGATTGCCTGTAAAGGCCTTGATGATCCATTGCTCACGGAACGCTTACCCGCAGAGCATAGGGCGGTGCTGAATGAGCACGTTGCCATGGCAAAGGGGTTATGTCCGGAGTTTGATGCGGCGGAATACCTTGCCGGACATCAAACGCCAGTATTTTTCGGCAGTGCGGTGAATAACTTTGGTGTTCGTGAACTGCTGGACGGTATCCGTCGCTTTGCGCCGCCGCCACGTCCACAGACAGCTATTGAGCGAATAGTGGCACCGGAAGAAAAACAATGTTCCGGCTTTGTCTTTAAAATTCAGGCTAATATGGATCCAAAGCACCGGGACAGGATCGCTTTCGTGCGTCTCGTGTCGGGGACGTTTCGGCGCGGGATGAAACTGTTCCATGTGCGTAGCAATAAGACAATGGCGGTACATAATGCCATGTTGTTTCTGGCTAATGAGCGGGAGACGGCGGAAAGTGCCGAAGCGGGGGATGTTATCGGTATTCCCGGCCACGGCAGCCTGCGGATTGGTGACACATTAACCGAGGGTGAAGCCCTGCACTTCACTGGTGTACCTTCCTTTGCGCCGGAATACCTACAACGAGTGCAGCTTGCTGATCCCATGCGCCGCAAACACTTGGATAAAGCTCTCGATCATCTTGCGGAAGAAGGAGCCAGCCAAGTGTTTCGTCCTGATGATGGCGGTGAAGTGGTGGTGGGTGTCGCCGGGCCATTGCAGTTTGAAATCCTGACCGAACGGCTGCGTAGCGAATACAATGTCGCCGCCAGGTTTGAAGCTACCGCCGCCCACGCCGTACGCTGGGTTTTTGGTGAAGTTAGCGATCTCGAACGCTTTCGTGCCGCTAACCGCAGCGCGGTTGGAGTAGATCATGATGGATGCGTTGTTTTCCTTGCCCGCAACGCTTGGCACTTGACCAAAACCCAAGACGATTTTCCCAACCTAAAGTTTACGACAACACGAGAAGCCGTTCACAGGTAGCAAGATGCCATAAGCTCTTGCGTGTAAATGTTTTGGGGCGCAGAAAAGACTTCTGTCGTTTTGCCTTGTTCCACGACTATTCCTTCTTTTAGCACCAACACCTGCTGACTAAGAGCTTTGATAACAGCTAGATCGTGGCTAACAATAATATAGGATAGACCTTTAGTGATTTGAAGGTGTTGCAGCAATGTAACAATTTGCACCGCTACATGTGCGTCCAGAGCTGAAGTTGGTTCATCTAAAACAATAAGCTTGGCTCCGACGGCCATTGCCCGAGCCAGAGCAACCCGTTGCCGCTGGCCGCCGGAAAGTTCGTGAGGATAGCGCTGGGCAAAGCTGGCCTCAAGACCGACGCTGTTCAGCAATTCTGTAATGCGAGGCTCTGGATCGGCTTTTGGTTCATGCACCCGCAACCCTTCCGCCACACAATCGCCAACCAGTAACCGGGGATTAAGACTGCCAAAGGGGTCTTGAAACACAATTTGCATCCCGCGCCTAGCCCGGCGCAAGACATCACCCTTTAGGCTCAACCAATCTTGTCCATCAAAATAAACGTGACCTTGAGCTGGTAACAGTCGCAATAGTGCTCGAGCCAGTGTGGTTTTTCCCGAACCGCTTTCCCCAATGACCCCTAAGGTTTGTCCGGCCTCAAGGCGTACCGAAACGCCGTGGACAATAGGCACATTGCGACGGTACCAAAACCCGCGGCTTCGTAATTGTACCTGAAAATCTTTCATTTTTAACAAAGGACTTTTTGTTGTAGTCTCTATCACGGGGGTTTCAGGGTAGCGTTGAGTAAAAAGACTTTTCGTGTAGGGTTGTTGAGGAGAATTTATTAGTCTTTGTACCGTACCAGTTTCTACCACCATGCCTTTATGTAGTACTATCGCCCTATCGGCAAAGCTGCGAACAAGAGCAAGGTCATGGCTGATGAGTAAGACCGAAAGTCCGCGTTGTTGCTGCTCTTTTTTAATAAGAGCCATAATCTGACCGCGCACTTGAGCATCCAAGGCTGTGGTCGGTTCATCTGCTATCAGTAAGGCTGGATTATTAATGAGTGCCAGTGCCAAAAGCACTCGTTGCCGTTGGCCACCCGAAAGCTGGTGCGGGTATCGTGTTGCTAAATCGCTTTTGAGCCCCATTTTCTCTAGAGCGTTAAAAATTTTCTCAAACCTCATTTTTCTGGATAACGCAGGTTGATGCAGTCGTAAGGCCTCTTCTAATTGTTTTTCAATCCGATGCAGGGGGTTTAGGGTTGTCATCGGCTCTTGAAATACAAAGCCCACGGCTCCGCCGCGTAAATTTGTGATATCTTTTTGATTTGCCTGAAAAATGTTGATGCCCTGAAATATTATCTGGCTTTTTGGCTCATATTGAACCCGTCCTGCCAGCAAATTCAGGATAGAAAGTCCCAATACTGTTTTTCCCGATCCGCTTTCGCCTACTATCGCCAAGGTTTCAGATTCGTTTAAAGTTAAATTAACATTATGTAGGCATGGCGTATTATTGCCAAAACGCGCAGTAAGATCGGTAATCCTTAAAAAAGACATCAGGTAGTTATAGGCACACTCATTCTGGAAAAACAGGGGTGTTGCTTTTATAAAGAACGTCCTTCAAAAAGGACTCCTGCCTGGAGTTTGAGAATGCACTATAAAAAAGCTTTTGTTTTTGGAGGAACTGGATTTCTTGGTCGCCAAGTTGTTGAAGTACTGGCGAAGGCTGGGTATCGAGTTGGTATTCCTACCAGAACTTTAGAGCGTGTGTTACCCTTGAAAACCGCTGGGGTTGTGGGTCAGATTGCCGCAGTACCGTTGGAGCTTAAAGAGCCGGCACTTGTAAAAATGCTTTCTGGGGCGGATATTGTTGTCAATCTTATTGGCATTCTAACGGAAAGTCGCCACAGCACCTTTACACGTGTACATATAGATATTAGCAATTTACTCGCTCGTGCGGCTGCCCGGGCAGGGGTAGGACGATTTGTTCAAGTTTCTTCCCTCGCTGCGGATAAAAAAAGTGCCTCTGTGTATGCTCGTTCTAAGGCTGAAGCTGAAGATGCCGTGCGTCGAGCTTTTCCTGAGGCGATTATCTTGCGTCCTTCATTAATTTTCGGTCCGGGCGATGGGTTTTTTCAAAAATTTTCCCAATTAGCACGCTTTATGCCGCTTCTGCCCCTTATCGGTGGCGGCCATACAAAATTTCAACCTGTTTATGTGGGCGATGTTGCAAGAGCCGTTCTTTGTGCTGCACAACGGCCAGATACGCAGGGTGCAACGTACAGCCTTGGCGGTAATGAGGTATTGAGTTTTGAAGAGTGTTTGCACCGTCTTTTAAAAATAACACAGCAAAATGTTATCCTTGTGCCCCTGCCATGGGGTGTGGCTAGGGTGCTTGCTTGGATGCAAAAAATTCTTCCCAGACCTTTTTTTACCATAGATCAACTGCACTTGCTTAAAACTGATAATGTTGTGCCGCAAGGTGCCTTGGGTTTTGATGCTCTTGGTATGAACGCTACTAGTTTAAATAGTATTTTGCCTACCTATCTTGAAGCCTGTCGTCCAGGTGGACGCTGGGCTGTGGCGAATGGTGTATGACATTAACAGAGTTTATTGGATATGCGGCCGGAACCTTGACGGCGGTTGCCTTTGCCCCGCAAGTCCTCAAAGCTTGGCGAACCCGCGATACTGCTGCACTATCGGTGGGAACATTGGTTATTTATGTCATTGGCATTGTGGGATGGTTTGTTTATGGTTTATTGTCAGATAGCTACCCGATTATTTTGTCAAACTTAGTCAGTCTTATTCTGGCAGGATCGTTGTTAATAGCAAAATTGTGCTTTAAATAAGCTTTGGACAGACAGAATTAAGAAGGCAATCCTTGCACCGTGGTTTGCGTGCGGTACAGGTGTATCGTCCCAATAAAATAAGCCAGTGATGCGCGTGCTGTAAGTATTCTTTGGGAATACAACGTATTAAATCTTCTTCTACTCCATTGGGGGTTGTGGATGAAGATAGACCAAGTCGGCGACTGACACGGAAGACATGGGTATCTACTGCTATTGTGGATTGCCCAAATGCTACGTTCAGTACGACGTTGGCGGTTTTACGACCAACGCCGGGCAGGCGCATCAATGCCTCCCGATTGTCCGGGACATGATTTTCGTATTCGTCCACCAGCATTTGCCCCAGTGCCGCAAGATTACGCGCTTTGCTGTTAAAGAGACCTATAGTTTTTATATAGGGGCGAATGCCGTCTTCCCCAAGTGATGCTAGAGCACTTGGTGTTGGTGCTGCGGCGAAAAGAGCAGGCGTGACCTTGTTGACGGAGATATCTGTGGACTGTGCGGATAAGACTACCGCTACAAGAAGCGTAAATGGATCACTATAGTTCAATTCTGATGTTGGGTGGGGATTGGCTTGCGCTAATCGTGAAAATATCTCGGTAACACTCATAGTTTATTAAGCCATTGCAGAAGAGGTATAAATACCCGTTCTGTGCTATGCCGTCCTGCCACCATGCCTAAGTGGCCAGTGACGGGCGATAGTATTGTTTGGTTCTGGCTTTGAAAAGCTAGTGCTGCTGCGCTGGGTACTACGCCGTCTCGCTGTGGTGCCACTACCAGCACAGGTAGGGATAGGTTTTTAGGTGTTATTCCGTGCCATCCTTCGGTGTAGGGTGTGTTTTCCAAATACCATGAAAATAATGCTTCCCGCAGCACACCATAAGGTAGTGGTACGCCGTCAGCTAGCCAATGTTCAACACGTTGAAATTGTTGATTTTCATCTTTATCATTCTGGTCAGCAAAGGCAATATAACGGTTTACCGTTCCAAAAGGATCAAGGCTGAGCAGTAGAGCTTGAATACCATCTACTGGCATTATACCCGGTTGGCGCAAGATATTTTCCCATGTGGGTCGAAGCCCCGCAAGCCAGACGCGTATTCCTGCTGGGGCGGCGGCATGAAAATCCCACGGTGTTGCCAATAGTATTAAGGCTGCAATGGCACCTTCTCTTTGTTTGGCCGCCGCCGCTGCAAATAATCCTCCCATGCAATAACCAAGAAGACACAAAGGTGCTGTATCAGGCAAAGACCGTAAGTGGTCTATTGCGGGTAGCAGACGTTGTTCCAGAAAGTCCTTACAATCAAACGATCGCTCTTTTTCGTCGGGAATACCCCAGTCTAGGATATAACAATGTATTCCAGCTTCACGCAGGAAAGAAACAATGTTTTCTTGTTCTTTTAAGGTAAAGATACGAGGCTTATTAATGAGAGATGGAATAAGCAATAGGCGATATAGTGTTTTTCCCGGTGGTGCTCCGGCATCATACAATATTGTGCCGTTCCAATTAGCGGCCACATTTCCTAATGGCGATGATTGTATCGGCGTAGGCATGGCGGCAAGTTTTGCTACACCAGCCTGAAATTTGCCCCATTGTGCCGTTGCAAATGCTATTGCTGAAAGATGCTCAAGATTCGAGACGGGCGAGGCGTTTTTCGAGCGTTGCAAGCCGTTGTTCAAGGACGGCAAGGCGTTCGGCAAGAACAGTGTGGTGAGAGCCGCCAGACTCAGATGTAACGGTAGTGGACGAGGTGCCAGCATGGGATTTTGACTCAGCATAGGGGAGTTGTTGGGCTGCGGCAAGCTGTTGCCATGCTTGCATAAGTGGCAGTATGGCTGCCGCCGCCTGCGGGTCGTGTAGTGTTGCCGTTATTTGCTCCTGCCAAGCACGCTGCAAGGCTAATAAAGCCTCTGCGTCAAAGCCTCCTGTATTGGTCATGGGCTCTTTTTACAGGATTGTGTAATAAGGTGCTAGGCTTTATAAAGGTTCAATGAACGAATCTGAAACAGACCAATGGACTGTAGAGTCCACTGAAGCCTTATTAAAGCGTCCTCTCCCTGATCTTCTTTTTGAAGCAGCGAGCGTGCATCGTCAGCATTTTCCTAACGGGGAAGTGCAGCTTGCTAGCTTATTATCTATTAAAACAGGTGGTTGTCCCGAAGATTGCGCCTATTGTCCTCAGTCGGCTCACTTCAGTGCCACTGGCACCATAAAAGAGGATTTATTGCCAGTAGCCACTGTTCTGGAGGCAGCACAAAAAGCTAAAAACGCTGGTGCGAGTCGTTTTTGCATGGGGGCTGCTTGGCGGAGTGCTCCAAAAGGCAATCCCAAGGCCGAAGAACAATTCAATCGCGTGTGCGATATGGTTCGGGGTGTTCGTGATCTGGGTATGGAGGCATGTGTAACTTTGGGGATGTTGACAGCACAGCAGGCTGTCCGTCTCAAAGAAGCTGGTTTAACGGCTTATAACCATAATCTTGATACGGGTGAAGATTATTATAATACAATTATCAGCACAAGAACCTACGATGATCGTCTAACAACTCTTAGGAATGTGGCCGAAGCTGGCATTAGTACCTGCTGTGGTGGGATTATCGGCATGGGTGAATCTTGGCGTGATAGGGCGCAGATGCTTGCTACCTTAGCGGCGTTGGATCCAGTCCCGGAAAGTGTGCCCATTAACGCGTTGGTGGCCGCACCCGGAACCCCGTTGGCAGATAGACCCCCTGTTGATCCCATTGATTTGGTTAGGATGGTTGCGGCAGCACGTATTATGTTGCCTACCGCTAGGGTTCGTCTATCTGCTGGGCGTGCAGCCTTATCAAGGGAAGCCCAAGTATTGTGCTTTATTGCCGGGGCTAATTCTATTTTTTACGGCGAAAAACTTCTTACT
>JBKCUA010000031.1:0-37327 GCA_046318675.1 Holosporales bacterium | reverse complement strand
TGGCCAGGCACCGAGGGCTCTACCGCTCTTCTCCTTTTCATCTGTCTACCAAGACACCCAAGGAAGAAAAGTCGAGAACAGCGGCGGACAGCTTCCAAAAAGACCTTCCCGGAAGGCGTTTTTTGAAAGTACGACGCAAGAGTCGGGAGAGAGAAGGAAAATCTCTCCCCCTTGTGATTGCAGGCCGTCAAAGAGCTTCCCCCAAGCAGGACACCAGGACCAAACAAAACAACGGGACCCCAGATCCATCGCTGCTCGCGGGCACTGATCCCCCCGTCCCCCCGCTTCTTATGCGGCGGGGAAGGCTTGGCCTGATATATTGGATTTTATTAAAACTAAATATTTATACAAGAAATTATAGCTGGTTGCATAATTATAAAGTATACTTGCAACCAGCGCACGGCACAAAGTGCCGCAGCCTAATAGCCGAAAAAATAACTTATAGCGCGCTGAAGACTTTATCAATGTCTACTGCTAATTACGCAACGCGCTATAAAGTGAAAACCTCAGCCCCTGTTGCCGTGACACCGAGGCTGTGTTCAAACTGCGCCGACAACTTGCGATCCTTGGTCACCGCTGTCCAACCATCGGCCAGCACGGTGGAATGGTAACTGCCCGCATTAATCATCGGTTCAATAGTAAAAAACATTCCTTCTTGCAACTGAACCCCCGTACCACGCTTACCATAATGCATAATGCTAGGGGGGGCATGAAAAACCTTGCCCAGACCATGACCGCAAAAATCCCGCACCACAGAAAATCTTTCTTTTTCAGCATATTCTTGAATAACTGCACCAATATCACCTACATACGCGCCGGGACGCACCAACTCAATCGCCCGCATAAGGCACTCATACGTCACCTGCACCAACCGCTGGGCAAGACGGGAGACATTCTTGCCGACCAAAAACATCCGACTGGTATCCCCGTGCCAACCATCCACAATCGTGGTCACATCAATATTGATAATATCTCCGTCTTTCAATAACTTGTCATCAGATGGAATCCCGTGACAAATTACATGGTTAATCGAAGTACAGATAGACTTGGGAAACCCGCGATACCCCAATGGGGCGGGAATCGCCCCATGCTGGACAATAAAATCATGGCACAGGCGATCTAGATGCCCGGTACTCACTCCCGGCACCACGAAAGGGGTTATATAATCAAGTGTTTGTGCTGCCAATCGTCCAGCCTTTCGCATCCCGGAAAAGCCTTCTTCGCCGTGAATAGTGATACCTTCGTTGTCTGCTCTGCTCATCGGTTAATCCTTGCAGGATGAGCCGATACTGGTCAAGGACTTGTCCACAGCGATTTATCCACACGGGCTTTGCCGCCGTCCGGCCATTCTGCTGCCGTTTGATCAACAGGCAGTAGTGCCGCCCCCCATTGCTGATGATGGCTTCCCATAACCCCGGCGGGGATCAAGGATGCCCCCGCTGGTGCGAACGCCCCCTGTTCTAGGAAAATCGGGACAAAAGCCTTTTTTTTCTGAGATTTGTAATGCATTCTGGCTGTTACTTCCTGACCAACATAACAGCCTTTTGTCCAAGCCACCGCACCAAGGGTGTCGAGACCATACTCCAGAATAAGAGCCTCGCCCACCGGCATATCCCGGCTACCGTCCGGGACGGCATAGCGCAGACGCAGGGTTTCATAGTCTTCCCATAAGTTCCCTTGGGGTGGCGTGCCAATACCCACAAAGCTCAGCGCAGCACAGCGGGGATCAACCACCGTCCCGGGCATGGGATTATCCACCGAAAACAATGCCTGCTCCGGCACCAACGCTAACGCCACCTTGGCGCGCAGGACGTAGCGTTTGAGCAAGGTTAAAAACTCTCCTGCCCGAGACATTTCCGGGGTCACCAAAAATGTTGTCTCATCAGGTCGAAAGAGAAAAAAGTCATGCAAAAAACGCCCTTGGGGGCTTAGCAATGCCCCATACGCCGCCGCCCCCACGGCCAACCCCACTGCATCGGTAGTAATAAGACCTTGCAAAAAAGACGCAGCATCAGTGCCAGCAATACGCAGCACAACGCGGTGGGTGTGGGGGTAGATAAGCATTGTGGGGGGATTATGGCATAAGAGCGAGAGCGGATGCTACGTACTTTTTAAAATCTTGTTCTTAAGGTATAATTGCTTTTCAAACACAAGGGCACCTCTATTAACCCATTTATAGGGATGAGTGGCTCTGATGGGATGTGCGAGCAAACGTAAGCATACTCAAACGTACGTGCGGATTGCGAGCATAGACCTGACGACGCCAATCGCCCTAGAAATGGGGTTAATAGAGGTGCCCTACCCTTTAAATGGCCAAGATAGGCCAAGATATGCTATACTTACACTATGATCGATCTTAGGATATTCCTTATTGCACTTATGTGCGTTATTTTTCCAGCGCGTTTACACGCACAAGAAGGCCGAAAGATAAGCTTTTTACGAGACGCCGAGATTGAGGATACCTTAAATCGTTATTCAAAACCCCTGTTTGCAGCGGCAGGCCTAAACCCTGTGGCGGTGCGCCTATACCTTATTCAAGACGACAGTCTTAATGCGTTTGTTGCCGGCGGACAAAATGTTTTCTTTCATAGCGGTCTGTTATTACGTGCAGAAACCCCAGAGCAAGTTATGGGTGTCTTGGCGCACGAATTAGGGCACGTTGCCGGTGGTCATCTGGCACGGGCACAAGAGGAGATGAGCAATCTCTCCGCAGCAACCATTGCCGCCATGGTTGTGGGGGGAGCAGCGGCCGCCGTTGCCGGTTCCGGGCAAGGTGTTGCCGCAGTAGTCAGTGGCAGCAGTCAAATCGGTCAACGCCTTATGCTTCGCTATAGCCGGACTCAGGAATCCTCCGCCGATCAAGCGGGGGTTAAATTTTTGGCCAATGCCCAGCTTCCACCGCAAGGGCTGTTGGAATTTATGAAAATCTTAGGGCGCAGCAGCATATACCGCTCCAGTATTGACCCGTACATCCAAAGTCACCCCCTCACCGATCAGCGGGTGGAGTTCTTGACAAATCAGCAGGAAAAATCACCCTTCAAAGGACGCCGAGTGAGTGCCGAACTGCAATCCCGGCAAGAACGGATGCGGGGCAAGCTCTTGGGCTTTTTGGGCAATCCTCAGCAAGTCCTGAACCCTCTCATCAGTACCGGACAGGAAAATTATAGCCCCGCCACTCTGGCCTATGCCAGAGCTATTGCCCTTTATCGTCTTGGGGACAGCAGAGCCGGGGAAGAGGCTTTTTCCTCGCTGATCAAGACCTCTCCCCATGATGCTTTTCTGTACGATACAAGGGGTCAGTTACGGTTAGAAAGCGGCAATGTTTCCGGGGCACTCGACGATTACCAAACGGCCTTTGCCCGCGCCCCAGATTCGGCGATGATCCGGATAGCACTGGCAAAAACCTTGCTGGCTGATGAGGCGGCAATCAGCAAGAATGCTCCCCAAGTTCTCACCCTCCTTCGCCCGGTCACCGTCAGTGAGCCAGACACCAGCGAACCCTGGCGCCTCATGGCCAAAGCCCATGAGGCTTTGGGTCAACCTGGTTGGTCTGCCCTATGCGATGCTGAGCGCGCCTTACGCCAAGGCGATCGCCGCAGCTTGGCCGCCGCTCTACGCCGGGCGGAACCACTGCTGAAGGACGAACCTTCGACCCAGGTACGACTCAATGACCTAAAGGCTGCTCTGGCAGAGAGCGAACGACAATAACGCGCTGGAAAATTTGTTAAAACCTACAGCGGAACACCAAGGAGAGGGCGTTTCATTACATTGAGTATAGCCGTGCTATAGCTTGCTCCAACGCCTGTTCCGTGGCCGCCTGTTCACGTTCCAGCGCGATATAGGCCTGATGCAGTGCCTTGATCTGGTGCGGATCGCCTTCAGCACTATGCGTGGCTAGGGCGTTTTCCGTCTCGTTCTTGCGGGCAATGACATCCGCCAGTAACGCCTCCAGACGGGCGACTTCTTTTTCCGCAGGGTTTTTGGCCGGGGCTTTCTTTTTATCGGCCTTTTTGCTGCGAGCCTCGACGCGGTTGGTGTCGCGTTCCCGGCGGCGCTGCTGGATAACAAGGTTGCGGTAGGCCTCCAAATCATCCTCAAAAGGTACGCAAGTGCCATCGGCCACCAGCCACAGGCGATCGGCCACTGTCTCCACCAGATGCGGATCGTGGCTGACCAATATAACCGCGCCGGTGTAGTTGTTCAGAGCTTGAGTTAATGCCTCCCGAGCGTCCATGTCCAAATGGTTGGTTGGCTCATCCAAAAGCATGATATGCGGAGCGTCAAAACTCATCAGGCAGAAGAGCAGCCGGGCTTTCTCGCCCCCAGACAGCTCCCCCACCTTGGTGTCTGCCTTATCCTTATCAAAGCCGAACTTGCCCAGCGCACCACGCACCCGTGGTTCGGCCACGCCGCGCATAACCTCCTGCATGATCTGATACGGCGTCAGGCGCACGTCCAATTCATCGGTTTGAAATTGGGCGAAATACCCAACTTTAAGCTTTTGCGACTTATGCACATCGCCGGCCAAAGCAGGCAGGCGACCGGAGAGCAGCTTCACCAACGTGGACTTCCCGTTGCCATTAGCCCCCAGCAAGGCAATCCGGTCATCCATATCAATCCGCAGGTTGAGGTTTTTGAGCACCGGCTTATCCGCCTCATAGCCCGCATCCACACCGTCCAAGGTGATCAGCGGCGATTTAAGCTCCGCCGGTTCCGGGAACACAAATGCCGTCACCCGATCAGCCATCACGGCATCAACAATATCCATTTTGGCAATGGCTTTCAGGCGGCTTTGCGCCTGGCTGGCCTTGCTGGCACTGGCACCGAAGCGATCGATAAATTTTTGCATATGGGCTTTTTGCGCCAGTTGTTTTTCCCGCAAGGCTTGCTGGTTGAGCATCTTCTCCGCCCGGCGGCGTTCAAAATCATCATAGCTACCGGTGTAGGCGTTGAGCTTCTTGTTCTCCATGTGCAGGATATGCGTTACTGTTTTATTGAGAATATCCCGGTCGTGGCTAATGATAATGAGGGTTTCGGTAAACCGCATCAGGTAGTTTTCCAGCCACACCATCGCCTCAAAATCGAGGTGGTTCGTCGGCTCATCCAGCATGAGCAAATTGGGGCGTAAGAACAGCGTCGCCGCCAACGCCACCCGCATCCGCCAGCCGCCAGAAAAATCGGAAATCGGCCGCTGCTGCGCCTCGGCGTTAAACCCCAGCCCGGCCAAAATCGTCGCCGCCCGCGCCGGGGCATCGTACGCACTAATCTCCTCAAGGCGGGTATAAATATCCCCCAGGCGTTCGGGGTCGTGGGCGGTTTCGGCCTCCCGCATCAGGGCGGCCCGCTCAGTGTCTGAGGCCAGCACCACATCAATCAGGGGCGTATCGTCTTCGGGTAAATCCTGCTTCACCCAGCCGATGGTGGTGTTCTTCAGCAGGTTAATATCGCCGCTGTCGGGGGTAAGCTCCCCGGTGATAATCTTGAAAAGCGTTGATTTTCCCACCCCGTTGGGACCCACCAGACCGACTCGCTGCTTAGCGGCAATGGACAGCGATGCCTTCTCCAGCAACGTGCGCCCCCCCACGCGGTAGGTCAAATCGGATATAGCCAGCATAAAACTTTGGTACTCTATTGAAAAAAGAGGGACACTAGAGAACTGGCCGGGAGCGGTCAATGGGTGTGTGCGGGGTTTTAACGATACTTAAACATCTGCCATACGTCTGGAAAATTTATGAACAACTTGCACTCAAAAACCGCATCCTGATTGTTATTGTTAGGGTCTTCTGCACTCACACACCATTCCATTTCTTGCTCTCTTTGTATTTGTTCTTGAACTTCTTCAATAGCCCACGCTATTTTAGGATTCTCCAAAGCAGCTTTTTTGATGTCTGCAATAACATTGTAGCGTTCAACAGAATCATCACTCATGTGTTTTTAACTCCATGCTTACAAGGTATGTTTTTTCTTCAAAAAAGCTTTGACAGAAACAACTTCTGCCCTCACTCTACGAGGCGAGGCGAGGCGATGATGTGTGTCACACTGCGTAAAATTTAATATAAATATTTTTCCAGTGAGCCGCCATGCCCTGTTCAAGAGACTACCTTATATTGACGCATCAGGATCGGGATAAAACCCAGCGACCCTCACCCCTGCTCTGGAGGGATAGCCTATGCACACAAGTGTTGTGAGTTTGTTGAAGTGCTCGGTTGAACTCCCTGCTTGCGAAGGAGGCGCAAGGCCGATGGCTTTGCGGGGAGGTGGCGAGAAACATGAGGGCAAAACATTGGTTTTAATAGTTTTAAAAACCCCCTTCCTCACCTTCCCACGCAAGCGGGGGAAGGGATCAACAAGCGACGGTGCTGTATTCAAAGGAACACCCTTCGGTCTAAGAACCCCATGACCCCCTCCCCCACCCCCCTCACCGTTTCCGCCCTGGCCGATGCCGTGCAGGGTCTGATTGAAGACGGCTTTCCCTTTGTGGAAGTCACCGGCGAAGTGTCCGGGGTTAAAATCCCCGCCAGTGGCCATGTGTATTTTTCCCTCAAGGACAGCAATGCCGTGCTGGCGGCGGTGGCGTGGCGAGGCATGGCGGCGGCATTTGACGTAAAACCCGAAGACGGCATGGCCGTGGTGGCCGGGGGGCGACTCACCACCTTTGCCGCCCAGTCGCGGTATCAGCTTATCGTCGAAACCCTGCGGGTGGCGGGGGAGGGGGCATTGCTCAAAGAGCTAGAAGCCCGCAAGAAACGCCTGTTAGCCGACGGCATTTTTGATGCGGCACGCAAGCAGCCCCTGCCCCGCTATCCCCAGGTGATTGGCCTGATTACCTCCCCCACCGGGGCGGTGATACGGGATATGCTGCACCGTATTAAGGATCGCTGGCCGCTGCGGGTACTGCTCTACCCTATCACGGTACAAGGTGCCAATTCCGCCCCGGAAGCCTTAAAAGCCCTTGCGTATTTTAATGCGATGACTGCTGATGATTCTCTGCCCCGCCCAGATGTTCTTATCATCGCACGGGGCGGCGGCAGTTTTGAGGATTTATGGTGCTTTAATGATGAGGCGTTGTGCCGAGCCGCCGCCGCCTCCACCATTCCCGTCATTAGTGCCATTGGCCATGAAACCGACACCACTCTGCTGGACTTTGCCGCCGATGCCCGCGCCCCAACCCCCACGGCAGCAGCGGAAATGGCTACCCCGGATCGCCGAGCCTTGGCTGCGGGTCTTACCCAGATGACCCAGCGGCTGCGCCGCCTAAGGGAGGTACCGGCCAGGCTGGAACAACGCCTTGACGATCTCCACACCCGACGGCGCAGCAGCCTGAACCAACTGGCACAGCGGGCGGGGCTGAAACTGGAACGCTACCGCCTTGCGGCGGCAGGACAACGGCTTTTAGAACGCACTGCGACGCACTACCATACCCTAAACCAACGGCTTCATCCCGGCCTTTTACAGCGACTTGCCGACCAACAGACCCATACCCTGAACCGCACGGCGCGCATCCTTCATGCCTTGAGTTACCGTGGTACCCTTGCCCGTGGGTTTGCCCTAGTCAGAACCCCCGATGGACATCTCATCACCAGCACCAGCCAATGGCAAAAGCTTAGCAAAGCCGAAATTGTCCACGCCAACGGCACGGTAATGGTACAGCCTATTGCACCAAAGCATAAAACCGCTACGATACCTCCCTATCCGCAGCAAGGAGAACTTTTTTAATGCACCGCCTTGTTTTCTTTTTAGCTGCTTGTTTTTGTTTTCCTGCATACGCTATCCCCCTCAATCCCGCCCCAAGCCAAGGCGGCGTTGCCGTGGGGCAGACCATACCCGGCAGTCAGGTGCGCCTCAACGATACCCCCATCCTTGTTGCTGAAGACGGGGTGTTCCTCCTTGCTTTTGCCTATAACGCCCCGGCAACGGCACGCCTCAGCATCACCGCCCCCGACGGCGGCAATGTAGAGGAAACCCTCCACATCGCAAAGCGCGCCTGGCAGGTACAACGCATTGACGGCCTTCCCCAAACTAAAGTAACCCCGAACCCTGAGGATCAGGCAAAAATCCAGCGCGATCAGGGGCGCTTTTTTGAAAAACGCAGCCTACAAACACCGCAGCCCTGGTACCGCAGCGGCTTCATCATGCCCCTTGAAGGCCGCATCAGCGGCGTCTTCGGCAGCCAGCGCATCCTCAACGGCGAACCAAGGCAGCCTCATTTCGGCGTTGATGTTGCCGCCCCGGTAGGCACCCCATTTGTCAGCCCTGCCGATGGCACGGTGGTCATTGCCAGCGATGATTTCTTTTTGACTGGCGGCACCCTGATGATTGATCACGGTTATGGTGTCACCTCGATTTTTGCTCATTTACACAGTATTGATGTGGCTGTCGGCGATACAGTAACGAAAGGCCAGCGTCTTGGTACTGTTGGGGCGACAGGCCGGGCAACGGGACCACACCTGCACTGGGGGACGGCAGTGGGACGGGTACAGGTGGATCCGTTGGAACTTCTCAAACTGAGCTTTGCTGACAAGCAATAAATTTGCCGACGTACCAGGCCAACACATCACCAAAAAACAAACCGGGCGCAGTTTCCTGCGCCCGGCAGTCAACCCGCCAACGTATCCATACGGTTGCTGTGTTTCCACCCTAGCCGGGTTTTGGAAGCTAACGCCTGACAATCCACCATCGTGGAAGCCACGAAAAATGTCAACAAAACAAGTTTTTTATTTTCTTTGCAGGAACTCTATCGCTTGTCGCAAAGCATGAGCCTGTTTTTCAGCCGAACGTTGTCCTAATGTTTTAGGAAGAATTGTTTCTGCCTCCTTACGATTGAGGAGAATGTTCAAAACAAGTGCACGTTTTTTGTTAATTGTTTCCACAATATCTTTACTTGCCCCATGCTGCCCAACATCGAGGCAACTTTCCACAATGGCTAATGATAAGTGCAATACTCGGCTAAAAGGCATATCAAACAATACCGCCCTGACAGCACGCGTCTGAAAACTATCTTCAACATTCCACTCCGCCAAAGCACTAGCGGGGTCTTTTTCAAACTGCCTATAATGAAGACTCCAAACCGCATTATACACATCCATCATCACGGCAACATCCGCCGGGGTATCGTCATCAAGGATGCCGGAAACAAGGTCGAGCAGGGCGTCATAATCCATATCGGCATGGCTGCGAAAAAATACCAAGCCATGTTGATGCGTTAAAATGCCATATACTGCCTTGAGTTCGGCAAGTGTAATCGCATCGGCAGGAAATTGCGCCAAGCGAAAACGCGCCAGTTTTTCTCCAATACCAAAGGCAATACCGGAAAGCTGTAGCGCATTGGGGGTTGCAAACGTTATTCGCGCATCCGCAAGCAAGCCATTAAAGACAGCCTGTTGCGGCACGTTACTATTAACGCCGCCAATTGGCAACGATTGTTGCTGCATTACTTGATTTTCCTCCCCTTGGGTGCCCGCGGCTTGTCTCGCTCTTGCAGGGGAGTTTATGCAGCGACGTTTAAGGGAGGGTTAATATCATCACTAAGCGGCTTTATTTTTTGCCTTTGACGACATCGCCGTTGTCGGGTTGTGGCGCAATACCCGGTTGCCAGCGTACACCGCATCGCTTCCAAGCTGTTCTTCGATACGTAGCAATTGGTTATACTTGGCCAAGCGATCGGATCGACACAACGATCCAGTTTTTATCTGCCCTGCCCTCGTAGCCACAGCAATATCAGCAATGGTTGTATCTTCAGTCTCGCCAGAGCGATGGGAAAGGATTGCAGTAAAGTGGTGCTGGTGCGCCAACTCAATAGCAGAGATTGTCTCCGACAACGTACCAATTTGGTTAGGTTTAATCAAAATGGAATTTGCCGCAATTCTATCAATCCCCTGAGACAGGCGCAGGGTATTAGTGACAAACAAATCATCACCAACCAATTGTACATGATCCCCCAAAGCCTTAGTCAGATCGTGCCAACCATTCCAATCATCTTCAGCGCAGCCGTCTTCAATGGAAACAATAGGGTAATCTTTGCACAGATTGGCGTACCATTCCACCATCTGATTATTGCTGAGAACCTTTTTTTCGCCCTGAAGAACGTAGCGACCATCTTGGTAAAATTCATTAGCCGCAGCATCAAGTGCCAGAGCCACGTCACGACCCGGCTTGAATCCAGCAGCGATAATAGCTTCCATAATAAAATCGAGAGCAGCCGCAGTCGAAGACAAATTGGGGGCAAACCCTCCTTCATCACCCACAGCGGTAGTATGACCAGCAGCCTGAAGTTTTTTCTTCAGGGTGTGAAAAATCTCGGCACCCACGCGCAGGGCATCGCGAAAACTACTGACACCCACGGGCATGATCATGAATTCTTGAAGATCAATTGGATTGTCGGCATGAGCACCGCCATTGAGAATATTCATCAGCGGCACAGGCAACAACCGTGCATAAGCACCGCCTAAATAGCGGTATAATGGCGATCCATCGGCCTCAGCGGCAGCCTTGGCAACGGCCAAGCTAACCCCCAGTGTAGCATTGGCACCCAGACGACTTTTATTCGGCGTACCATCCAGACGACAGAGCGCATCATCAATGCCCAATTGGTCAAAAGCGGGCATTCCCACAATGGCATCGGCGATCTCGCCATTGACTGCTTCCACGGCTTTGAGCACACCTTTACCGTGGTAACGCCCAGCATCACCATCTCGAACTTCCATCGCTTCAAAAGTACCGGTAGAAGCCCCACTGGGTACGCCCGCACGACCTAAACTACCATCCTCAAGTTCTACGTCTACCTCAACTGTGGGATTGCCGCGACTGTCCAAGATTTCCCGAGCGTGCAAAGCGATGATATCCATAACGAAGCCTATCCTTGATTATGAGCGGAATTATAAAGCACTGGTCATACAAATGTCTAGTTTGAAAAGAACCAACAAACACAATCGAAACCGCTGTCAACGTTACTATAGAGGGCACCTCTATTAACCTCATTTCTAGGGCGATTGGCGTCGTCAGGTCTATGCTCGCAATCCGCACGTACGTTTGAGTACGCTTACGTTTGCTCGCCTAGCCCTTTCTAGCCACTCATCCCTGTAAATGGGTTAATAGAGGTGCCCTAGACACATTACTATAGCGCGTTGCGCAATTAACAGTAGAATCTAAAAAGTCTTCAGCGCACTATAACTGTTTTTGTAGGAGCATCATCATGGTGACCGCACCACATCAAACTTACGTCGTAGTAGCCGACAGTGCCCACGCCCACTTTTTTGATCTTAAAGCATTTTGTAAAAAAAACAGAAACGATTCAATCCTACCGTGCCAATGGAAAATCTGTGGCCTTAGAAAGATTGGTAGCGAACCGCTCTGGCGAGAACTCCGAAGAACGACGCACCATGGGGCGAAGCTTTAATTCGCCATCGCCTTTACGACACATTATCGAATCACACTTATTCTGCTGCTGTAAGCAGTCCCTGCTCCCGCAATAAATTTTCAAAGGTACCATCCATATACATTTCCCTAACAATATCAGCACCGCCAATAAAAACACCATTCACATACAACTGAGGTAATGTTGGCCAGTTTGTGTAGTCCTTAATGGCTTGGCGCAAATCGGCACGCTCAAGAATATTCACATCGTGAAAGGGAATGTTAAACTGTTCGAGAACCTGTACAACTAAATTGGAAAATCCGCACGCCGGAAAGTCCGCTGTTCCCTTCATGAACAGCACTACCGAGTATTCGTTAATAAGGGACTCTATTTCTTGGCGCAAAGAATCAACAGACATTAGAAATACCTTCAAAAACTAAAGAGCACTTGATTGCTTTCGTACAACTTTTTTACCATTAGTTTTCTTGAGGGTGCTAGCTTTTGGTTTTTTTCCTTTGTGCGCCGGAGATGATGCTGCTTTTTTATTCATAGCTACGGCACCAGCTCCCAAGCGATCGGCGTCAATAGCGTCATTACTGGCAAAGCTTTCCAATGCCCCAAGACGCACAATGCCCATATTACCAACTTGTTTGGCGGCCAAAGCGACACCGCTAAAAGACAAAAAAAACAAAGCAGAAAGTAAAAAATTTAACCGCACAATAGTTCTCCTAAAATAATCGCGAGAATTCTTACTCTCAGTTTGTATCACAAAAAAAATCCCTATGCAAAATATAAAATGATGTTTTCGCCTGCTAATTTATTGCATTATGCTTACCATAATACTCTCAATTAATGAAACGCTTGCACAATTTTACTCGATCGCCGCGCCAACCTTTAACCGCTTGCAAGAACATCATCTGAATGCCCGCACCAATGCCGAATATTAATAATTATTTTCAACACTTAAAAACCATAATTGCAAATGAGCAAAAAATAGCAACACGTTTTCCTTGCCTGCATCGGGAACACCCGGTAAAGCCAAATAGCTCTCATAAAGGAAAACTATAATGTTTGCATCCACAGCTTTTGCCCAAGATATTCTGAATACCGCGACTTCGACGACTTCTGGGGCGGCACCTTCTGGGTTGCTCAGCTTTGCCCCCATGATATTAATATTAGTAGTTTTCTACTTTCTTCTTATCCGACCCCAACAAAAAAAAGTTAAAGAGCATCAAACAATGGTCAACGCCTTGCGGCGTGGTGATAAGATTGTCACGGCTGGCGGTATCATCGGCAAAATTGCCAAAGTAGATGAGGCAGAAATCATTGTAGAAATAGCAGATAATGTTCAAATCAAAATTTTGCGTAGTGCCGTGCAAACGGTTATCTCCAAGCCCGAACCCCGGGATGACAAAGATACAAAAACAACATCCTGATTCCCATGCTGCGTTTCGGTCGTACTACCGTTATTTTTATGGCAACCATATGTTTGGCGGCCTTAATAATTGCTTTGCCTAATTTTTTTGCGGCATCATGGCGTGCAACACACTGGCCTTCTTGGCTGCCCAACCGCACTGTAAACTTAGGACTTGATTTACAGGGTGGAGCACATCTTTTGATCCAAGTTGAATTGGATGAGTTGCGACGTGAATTTTTGATTGAAAAACAACAAAATCTGCTAAATATTCTGAAAGAAAAGAATCTAAAACCACTATCCGTAAAAATTGAAAATACACAAATAACTCTAAAATTTGAAGCCTTAGATGCAGCAGAGCTGGCCAATACCACCATTAAACAAAACACCGAGGAATCGTTTGGCACCAGCGTACAAGACTTAATTGTTACCGTACTTATTCCCCAAGAGGATATAAAACTTACTGAGGATCGTGCCGTAGGCCGGGCATTAGAGATTATCCGTAACCGAATTGATGCTACCGGAACCAAAGAGCCAGTGGTTCAGCGCCAAGGTCGAAATCAAATAGTTGTGCAACTTCCCGGTGTGCATGACCCGGCTCGTGTTAAAGCCCTGCTGGGTCGCACCGCCAAGCTAACCTTTCATTTAGTCAATACTGATATTGGTATTACTGATCGCAAAACAGCTGCTGTTCCCCCTAATACGCAATTATTACCTTTTGCTGGCGGACGCACCTATGCGGCGGTATTTCGTCGCGCCTTGGTCAATGGCGACGAGCTCGTCGATGCCCACGGCAGTTTCCACGAGAACGAAGCCGTCGTTGCTTTCCGCTTTAACACCAGCGGCTCCAAAAAGTTTGCCAGAGCAACCAGTGAAAACGTCGGCAAACCTTTTGCCATCGTGCTGGACGGGGAAGTCATCAGCGCACCCCGCATTAATGAACCTATTACCAGCGGCAGCGGCATCATCAGTGGCAGCTTCACCCCAAAATCCGCCGAAGACTTGGCTCTCTTACTTCGTTCCGGTGCCTTACCTGTACCGCTCAGCGTCGTAGAAGAGCGCACCGTCGGTCCCGGGCTTGGGGCTGATTCTATTCGTGCAGGCACCACTGCATCGATTATCAGTCTAATAGCGACCGTTATTTTTATGATTGCCGTGTACGGATTATTTGGCGGTTTTGCGACACTGGCACTGGCCATGAATTTAGTATTATTATTGGCCGCCATGAGTTTATTTGGGGCAACCTTAACTCTTCCTGGTCTGGCCGGTATTGTGTTGACCATTGGCATGGCTGTTGATGCTAATGTTCTTATTTATGAGCGCATTCGCGAAGAAGTAAAATTAGGTCAGGGCGTGTTAGGTGCTCTGCAAACGGGGTTTGGACGGGTGTATTCGACGATTGTTGATGCCAACGTCACCATGCTTATTTCCGCTCTTATGCTGTATATTTTTGGCACAGGCACCATTAAGGGATTTGCCGTGACCTTAACGCTTGGAGTGATAACCTCCATGTTTACCGCGGTGATGCTAACTCGTTATATTGTAGTGGTATGGTTGCATCGCACGAAACCCAAAGAACTACCGATTTGAGGATTTATTATGGCACTCATCAAACGGTTTTCAACACGAACCAATCTCCATTTTACAAAATATCGCTTTATTGCTTTTGGTTTTACCGGGCTACTGACTCTATTAACGTTTTTACTATTAGCACAACGTGGCTTAAATTACGGCGTAGATTTTCGTGGTGGCCTAGCATTGGAGGTTCGATTCACCGAAGCCGTGGCAGCCGACGATCTCCGCGCTCGCCTTGCCTCGCTTAATATTCCCGATATCAACCTACAACAATTTGGCAGCCCCACCGATTACCTGATTGTTACCCCCGTTGCCGAAGAAACACCACAAGCAGCCAGCATTATCCAACAAAAACTAATTCATGAACTCGGCGCAGGAACTGAAGTTCGCCGCGCAGAATATGTCGGAGCCAGAATCGGGAATGATCTAAAAACTAAAGGTACATTAGCGATATTGTTCGCTTTGGGCGGGATCATGCTATACATCTGGCTGCGCTTTGAGTGGCAATTTGGATTATGCGGGGTAATCGCTTTGCTGCATGATTGCCTTACAACATTGGGGCTATTTTCCCTATTTAGGCTTGAATTTAATCTGACAACCGTCGCGGCTGTGCTAACTATTGCCGGGTACTCTATCAATGATACCGTAGTTATTTATGATAGAATTCGGGAAAACCTCCGAAAGTATAAAAGCCTATCTATCTTTCAGGTTGTTGATCTCAGTATTAATGAGACTTTTTCCCGTACGGTACTTACCGTATCCACCGTTTTAATTGTATTATTAATTCTATATTTCTTCGGCGGTGAAGCTGTATCAGGCTTCTCTTTAGCCATGCTCTGGGGATTATTTATCGGTACTTACTCAACAATTTTTGTGGCAGCACCTCTGTTAGCTTATCTGAATGTACGCAGCACTCTAGCCAAATCCTATGCACCGACGGCTGCGTAATATTTTTTTTAGCACGACAGCGATCGGGCTTACAGGGTTAGCTATCGCTGCATTTCTTGGACATCTATGGTGGGTTTTTGATCTCATCGGTCATTTCCGTCCGCAACTGGGATTCGCCTCTATCCTTCTTGCCACAGCCGCCTGGTGTGATCGCCGCCCCCGTGTGAGCATAATTTTTATAGTCACTTGGGCAGCTTTTCTTGCCCCTGTAACCACGGCGTGGGTACACACCAAAACTGTTCCTGTGCAATCTTTATTGCCACAAAAAAATGCAATTTCCTCAAAAATTTCGATCGCTTTTCTCAACCTTTATATTGACAATCCTGATCCTGATACTGCCATCCGCGCGTTAATTTCCAGTAATCCCGATGTCCTAGCCTTAGTAGAAGTATCTCCCGCCGCCTACGCTATCCTGAAAAATCAAACCTCTTACCCCTATCTTTATCCTCAAAATGCGGATGGAGAAACAGTCATTGCCAGTAAACTGCCCTTAGATAACCCGCATCTTTATCATTTTGGTCAAGACCCAAACCCTCTAGACAAGTTTGTCACCATCACGGGAATTCCCTTAGGCGATGGAAATATGCTTCGCCTGATAGTGCTTCACGTTGATTCTCCCAAAAGTGCTTTTCATACCGCTATTCGCAATGAACATCTTACCCGTCTTGGGCGCTATCTTGGGAATATACACAGCCCTATGCTGGTCGTCGGTGATCACAACATCACGCCATGGCATCCTGTTTACCGTCAGATGCTTACCGATGCCGCATTAGTATCTTGGCACCCAAGCCCTTTTTGGCCAGGGACATGGAATAACCATCTTCCCGCCATCAGCCGGGTTCCCATTGATTTAGTAGCAACATCCCCAACAGTAAAAATACAGGCATTGCAACCATTAAATGTGCCCCACGGATCCGATCACGCGGCTCTATGGATAGAGGTGCATCGTGGCCCTTGATCTGCAAACTTTATGGGAGCGTGCTTTTACCGAAGCAACCCTGGCCGGGGACGCCGGGGATGTGCCTGTCGGCGCGGTGCTAGTAGACAGCACAGGCACCCTTCTGGCCGCCGGCGGCAATGAGGTGGAACGCACCAGCAATCCAACAGCTCATGCGGAAATTCTTGTTCTGCAAAGAGGAGCACAAGTGTTGGGACGAAAAAACCTCAGTGATACAACCCTCATTGTTACCCTCGAACCCTGCGCCATGTGTGCCGGAGCTATTGCTTGGGCACGGGTGGAAACCCTGTATTTCGGGGCCTTTGATCCGAAAAGCGGCGGGGTTGAGCACGGGGCACGGGTGTTCGATCACCCCACCTGCCACCACCGCCCCAACGTGTACGGCGGCTTTCATGAACAGCGCAGCGCGGCTTTATTAAAGGATTTCTTTAACCGCCGACGCGACTCAAAATAAGTTTACGCAACGGATCAAGGCCTGTTTTATCCCGGCTACTACTGATCAAAATCTCCGGAGCAGCGGCAGCGTAGGTTTTAATAGCCTCAGCAACGGCTCGGCGAGTATCGGCAAGGTTCGCCGCGCTCACCGCATCGGTCTTAGTCATCACCACCACAAAAGGCACGCCAAAACTCTCTAAAAAAGCAAAAAATTCATGGTCGTTAGCTTTAACGCCGTGACGGCCATCCACTAGAGCCAGCACGCATGCCAACTGCCGCCGCTGGGTAAGATAAGCACCTAACAAATCATCCCAATGCCGCCGGGTACTCTTGCTGACCTTCGCGTAGCCATAGCCCGGCAAATCCACGAGGTAGGCGGCACCCTCGCCGAGGCTGTAGTAATTAATCTGCTGGGTCTGACCCGGTGTTTTGGCCACCCTAGCCAAGGCTCTCCGCCCGGTGATGGCATTGATCAAGCTCGATTTACCCACATTAGATCGCCCGCAAATCGCAATCTCTGGCACCAGAGCCTTGGGCAATTGCGCCGGATCGGTGACGCCTAAAGCAAAGCTGGCACGAACAAGCTCTATCATTTTTCGGGTTTTTTATGCTTACCTGTCACTATATTAATAATAAGATGCTGTATCATCGATAAAATATTATTAAATGCCCAATACACCGCCAATCCAGCAGGAAAATGGGCAGTGATGTACGTGAACAATAGCGGCATGACACTAAACATCGTTTTCTGGACTGGATCGGCAGGGGGCGGGTTGAGCTTCTGGCTCAAAAACATAGTAACCCCCACCAGAATCGGAAGCGCACCAATCATTAATATCTGCGGCGGCTGCCACGCTATCAGGCCGAATAAATTAAACATCGTGGTGGGATCAGGGATGGCCAAATCATGAATCCACCCGATAAACGGTGCCTGACGCATTTCAATGGATACCAACAATACTTTATACAATGCAAAGAACACCGGAATCTGTAAAAAGATCGGCAGGCACCCAGCCACGGGGTTAACCTGATGCTTTTTATACAGCTCCATGATTTCTTTTTGCATGGCAGCACGATCGTCTTTGTGACGTTCTTGTAGGGCTTTCACCTGCGGCTGCATCTCCTTCATTTTGTTCATAGAAACAAATGATTTATGCGCCAACGGCCCCAAAACAATCCGCACAATCAGGGTGAGGATCATAATCGCTACGCCAAAATTTCCGACCGCATTAAACAAATAATGCAGCAGATAAAACATTGGCTTCGTTAGAAAATAAAACCACCCAAAATCAATAGTGCGATCAAAAAGGAACAGCCCTTCTTTTTTGGCTAGGGCATCTAAAACTTCCACCTCTTTTGCCCCGGCAAATACCGCGCTGGTCACAGTGATCATCCCGCCAGGGGAAAGCTGCTGCGCGCCGCCCAGTACATCCGCCTGAAATGATGGTGTTGGTTTCAAGGCTGCGTTTGCCTTAAAGGTGTAAGTATAATCACCTTGTTGATCCGGTAATAAAGCCACCAACCAATAATGATCAGAAAACCCCGTCCAACCACCCTTGCCGGGAAAACTGGCCGTGCCGGTTTCCAGTAATTTAGCACTGTCAATTTCCTTTAAAGTTTCCTCGAATACCCCAAGCGGACCTTCAAACACGGTTTGTTGGCTGTGTACAAAAGGTACTGTACGATTGGTAAGACTATAGGGATAGAGGGTTACTGAGCCATTCCCAGTATTATGTACCCGCTGCTGCACGCTGATGCGATAGTCGGCATCAAGGCGGTATTCGTTTTCAAAAACCAGCCCAGCGCCATTGTCCCAACGCAATATCACAGGCGTTTCAGGGGTCAAGGCCTCTCCAGATGCCTCCCACACCGTATCCGCAGTAGGTACAGGCACACCCTCCGTAGCCAGCCAACCATGCTGAACATAGTAGCTACCTACCGTATTGGCCGGGGACAGCAATACCACAGGAGTTTTATCTTGAAGGGTTTTATGATACCGCCGTAGTGCCAAGTCATCAAGGCGCGCACCGGTTCGATTGATGCTACCTTGAACCGCTTGGGAGAGAAGAGGCACCCGAGGGGTTTTAGCCAACACCTCCCCTCGATCCTGCGGTGCCTGAGGAATCGTTATCGAAGCAGGTGCAGCAGGAGAAGACTGGTTAGCCGCAGCAAGCCTTTGCAGCTTTAGCTGCCGCTCCATACGCGGCTTCTCGAAAAAGTAATGAAATCCCAGTAAAATAACAAGGGAAAGCCCTAAAGCGGCAAACAGACGATGTTGATCGGTCATAGGTTCCTCAAGCGGGCTGCAGGTGCAAGCCGACGGCTTCTTCCAATGCTTTAATGCCGGGAAGCTCTCGCCCCTCCAGCCATTCTAAAAACGCGCCCCCAGCGGTGGAGACGTAGCTCAGCTTATCGAGCGCCCCGGCCAACACTAACGCCGCAATGGTATCGCCACCCCCGGCCACGGTACGGGCACCCTGAAGCGTTTGCCCGGCACAAAGCTGGGCAATGGCAATACTCCCGCTGGAAAACGAAGCTAATTCAAATGCGCCTACTGGACCATTCCAGACAATCGTGCGGCATTCGCTGAGAACACTGGCCCACGCGCCAATAGTGATAGGGCCAATATCAAGAATCATCATGCCCGCAGGCACCGCCATAGCCGGCACAGTTTGCACCGGGGCGTCGGCGGCAAAGCGCGGAGCCACCAAAGCGTCTGTAGGCAATAAAATTCGACAGCCAGCCTCGTCCGCCAACCCAAGAATATCCAGTGCCGTCGCCATCGCCGAAGGCTCATACAACGAGGCTCCTACATCGTGCCCCAATGCCGCTAAAAACGTGTTGGCCATACCACCGCCAATGGCCAGCACATCAACTTTAGAAACTAAGTTACGCAACAATGCAATTTTGGTAGAAACCTTTGCCCCGCCCACCACCGCCGCCACTGGGCACACCGGGGCGGTAAGAGCACCCTCAAGGGCATTTAATTCTTCTTCCATCAACCGCCCTGCGATGGCGGGGAGTATCTGCGCCAACCCTGCTGTAGAAGCATGGGCACGGTGCGCGACAGAAAAAGCGTCATTAACATATACATCGCCTAAGCTAGCCAACTCACGGACAAAGGCCATATCATTCGTTTCTTCACCAGGGTAAAAACGAATATTTTCCAACACCAAAACCGTCCCCGGGCGTGCGTCCGCAACAATCGCCGCCGCCTCTGAGCCAATAGCCTGAGGGACAAACCGCACCGGCACTGGAGCCAGCACTTCGGCAATCGCCGCCGCCAGAGGCTCAAGGCTCAAGGCCGGAACCACAACGCCGTTGGGACGGCCAAGGTGGGCAAGAATCACCACCACCGCGCCCTGGCGGACAAGGTTGCGCACGGTGGGCAGGCTACGCTCAAGCCGCGTGGTATCCGTGATCCTCCCGTCGCGCATCGGCACGTTAATATCCAGCCGCACCAAGGCGCGCTTGCCTTGTAACGACACATCATCCAAAGCCACAAACTTGGGCATCTTTTCTGTCTCTCTTTGCTCTCAAGAATACCGCATATCTTTAAGCACGGCGAAAGGATAGAAGCCAGAATTTATTAAAGCAGCGGTCGTGTTTCTAGTTCTTTTTTTGTCTTCAGCAATTTTCGTAAAATAATATTACGCTTTAATGCTGACAAATGATCGATAAACAAAATCCCGTCGAGGTGATCGATTTCATGCTGGATACAGGTGGCGAGTAAGCCGTCGGCAGACAATTCCTGCTGTTGCCCCTGCGGATCAAGATAGCGCACACGAATGGCCGCCGGGCGAACCACATCGGCGTAGTGGGTGGGCACCGACAGGCAGCCCTCCTCATAGGTGCTATCATCCTCAGACACCCAAGTAAGTTCAGGATTTACCATTTGATAAACAACACGTGCTTCCGTCGATTCTTTTTTCCACGTCGTATCCACCACAATCACCCGGCGCGCCACGCCCACCTGCGGGGCGGCGAGGCCGATACCATTGGCGGCGTACATCGTTTCCAACATATCGGCCAGCAATTGCCGAACGCCGTCATCCACTACTGCCACAGGCGCGGCTGTTTGCTTCAAAACAGGATCGGGAGCAGTACGTATCGTGAGTAAAGACATGAGCTTATCGTACAAAAATTTGTCTTCTTTATCAAGATGCCTGCCCATGCGCCAATGGATGATGCTCAAACACCGCTTTTTTAACCCCTTGGGGCGTAACGTGGGTGTAAATTTCCGTGGTGCCAAGGCTCTCATGGCCAAGTAATTCCTGAATACTGCGCAAATCGGCTCCTCCGGCCAATAGGTGCGTGGCAAAGGCATGGCGCAGCACATGGGGCGAGACCGCTGTTTCTGCAAAGCCAAGCCCCCGTGCTAGGGCCTTGAGCTGAATGGCAATATGCTGGCGGGTAACATGGCCGCGCTGACTGTGGGCGGGAAACAAAAAGCCGTTAACTTTCGTAGGCGCAAATTCTTGGCGCACAGGCAAATATCGCTGCACCGCCGCCACCGCCGCCGGGGTCAACAATACCAGCCGTTGCTTACGCCCCTTACCTTCAATCACTAAATTATCTTGACCTTCAGCCACAGAACCAAGCGATAAGGAAATGACCTCAGAAATCCGCATACCACTAGCGTAAAGAAGTTCCAAAATAGCCGTCAGGCGCAACCCGTCAGCAGTAGGGTCAGCAGCAGCAGCCTCCAACAGCCGGGTCACATCCCTAACACTCAATATTTTCGGCAATCGTTTGGACAGGCGTGGGCGCAAAATATCACGGGTAGGATTATCAGAACGAATCCCTTCGGATTGCAAAAAAAGATGGTATTGCCTAAGAGCAGAGAGCAACCGCGCCAAACTAGCCGCACCTAAATCGCACACTATCTCACTGCTAATAAATTTTTCTACATCAGGCGCCTTTGCCTGATCCGACTGAATATTTTGACCTACACAAAACTGCTGCCATTTAACAAGATCACCACGATAACTGGCAAGGGTATTAATACTTACGCCTCGTTCAGCTGCCAGCATTTCAAGAAAAAGTTCAACACTCATAATCCCTGGCGCAAGGCTAATTCCAATGCTATCTTACCAGCTGCAGCCACCAACCCATTATCCACCAGTACCGCCAGAGCAATATCCGTATCGGCAAGACTTGCTTGGCCATGCATCGCACTCTCCAGAACTACTAATGCTTGCAGAATTCTCACTCCGGTAGATAATGCTGTTTTTTTAGTAGTTTGCGCTGATGCAAACCCACGCCCAGCCAAGCTGAGATTATAACCCCGTGCTTCGAGGTATCCCGCCAGTGCAGTAACCTTACCGCCATAACGCCCCTGCCAATCACTATAAATACCTCTATCCCATGATACCATGTCTGTCCGGAAAAACTGCCCTATACCCCAAGCATAGACCAACATCTCTTTATCTTTTTCTAAAGGATAACGGGCATTATTTCCAATAGCATTGATCTTTATCCAAGTACGCTTACCTAAATCATCTTCCGGCAGCGGTAACACTGTTAAAGTCGGCGCATACACCAATGCCACCATCCGCACCAGTCCATCGTGCGCATTAGCCTCACACACCACAGGCAACAAAGATGCCTTTTTTTTCAAATCATTTGTCTCAGCAAATAACTGCCACAATAAAGCATTCGCCGCCGAACGATCCAGCATTGCAAGGCTGAGCAATGGGGCAGCCCGCTGTTCCAAAGTAAAATCCGTGTACTCCGCCCACAGCCGAGCAAGGGTCTGTGGCATTACCACACCCTGCAACACCCCATATTCCGCCGCCCTGACGCGACTAAGCGAACTAATGGTAAGGTTGCTTGCCAACAAAGGCAATATCATAGGAGGCGTGCTTGCATCCGTGACAATACGAATTCCGGGCAACGAGCAATCGCGTAACAATAACGCTAACGGCACATCAGCATATAGTGTTAAACTCTGTGGTATCGCAGCCTGATGGACACACGCACGAGCCGCCAACAAAAAGTTTTTGTAAAGGTCTGTTTGTTCTTCAAGGATCGTCAATGCTAAATCCGCTTTGGTATTATTTTTTTCTTGCAACGCGCACAGTGCCCGATACGCTTGCAACTCTGGATCTGATTGTTCTTTTAAGCCTTCATCCACCAACGGACACGCCGCTTGGTATTTTCCCTCAACCAGTAACAATCCCGCAAGCAAGCGATGATGTTCAATACGTCGCTCAATAACAGGCAACAAAGCCAATAACTCCTTTGCCTCCTGCACGGCTCCAGCGTATGCTAATGTTTCAGCCCGCGCCACCAAGAACGGAGCCCCGATACTACCATACCCAACAGGATGCGCTAAACTTGAAGCCGTAAGTACAGGAACAAGAGCATCGCGAAAGCTCGGCTGCTTGCTGGCTTCTTTCAACTTGTAAAGCAGTGCCTGGACTTCGGAGCGGCGGCTATCCTTCCACAACTGCGCTTCAGGCCACATCCTAAGACCAAAAGTGTTAACATCCTGTGCCAACACATCAAATGAAAAAGTAATAACAAATATATAAATTAATATTCTCACGCCGCTGCTTCCACCTCTTTTTTAATGCCTACCAACTGTCTTAAGGCAGCAACCAATGTGTGAATATTTGCCTCAGAATGCTGGGGTGTCACCGTCACTCGTAACCGCTCAGTTCCCCGAGGAACAGTGGGGTAATTGATAGGCTGGACATAAAAACCATGCTCTTGCAATAAAATATCGCTCACTTTTTTGCATAAAACAGCATCACCAATCATCACAGGAACAATGTGACTTTCTCCATCATAAAAAGGCACACTTGCTTCTCGCAACAACTTTTTAAGGGATAGAACCCTCTGGCGATGCATAAACCGTTCCCGCTCTGAACGACGTAAATAGCGAATACTAGCCAGTGCACCCGCTGCTAATACTGGGGGTATAGCCGTTGTAAAAATAAACGGTGCCGCAGTCGAACGCACATAATCCACCAATTCACTACGCCCAGCAATATACCCACCCATCAAACCGTATGCCTTGCCTAGGGTACCCTGAATAATATCAATCTCGCCATCAAGCCCTAAAGATTGTCCGATACCGCCACCTTCGGCTCCGTATAGCCCGACGGCATGCACCTCATCAACATATAATAACGCTTCATAACGACGCGCCAACGCAATAATAGCGGTTAAAGGCGCAATATTACCCGTCATAGAATATACAGATTCAACAGCAATTAACTTGGGTCTATTCCCTGCTTGCTTCAACAATTCCTCTAAATGCTCGACATCGTTGTGACGAAAAATACGCTTATCTACACCGGCCTGACGAATCCCGTGAATCATGGAGGCATGGTTGCCTGCATCAGAAAAAATGACCGTATCTGGTAATAATTTACCAAGACTCGACAATGCCGCCTCATTGGCAACATATCCTGATGTAAATAAAAGTGCTGCCTCCTGACGATGCAGATTTGCCAATTCTGTTTCCAGTTCTGTATGCACCTGTGTTGTACCAGAAATATTCCTAGTTCCCCCTGCCCCAGCACCGTAGGTTTCTAATGCATTGTGCATGGCCTCCAGCACCACCGGATGCTGGCCCATGCCAAGATAATCGTTGCTGCACCACACTATAATACTACGCCCGTGGAGTCGCGCCGTTGGAAATGCCCCTGCTTGACGTGCTAAAGGCATAAAGGTGCGATACCGACCCTCGGCACGAATGGCCTCTAAAGCACAACCAGCGGCAGTGGTAAATAATGATATTTTTCTCATGCAAAAATCTCATAACCTAATTTTCAATATTTGACTGCGCGATGGCGCACACCTCAAGGAAATTGTTGCACGAAGCACTTAGTATCGGCACTATGACTCTCGATTATTTTGAGGAGACCCACCCATGGAAACCATAGATACCAGCACCGCCAATCAGTTGCGTAGCTTTATTGAGCGTCTAGAGCGACTCGAAGAAGATAAAGCCATTGTCAGCCAAGACATTAAAGAAGTTTTTGCCGAAGCAAAAGCCACCGGCTTTGATACTAAAATCATGAAAACAGTGCTTAAAATCCGCAAAATGGATGAACAAAAACGATTAGAGGCTGAAGCCATTCTCGAAACCTATTGCCATGCTCTAGGGATTGATTCCGTGAGCGATTTAAGCAAAAATTTACAAAAAGCCGCATGAGCACAGCTGATATCTATCTTGTCCTTGACCCTCAATCCCTTGGGGATAACGAAACAAATGGAAAAATTAAGGCTCCTTCCGAAATAAGAACAGAGTTGGCAAAGCGGCTGCTTGTATCTGAGGTAACGGTTTATTCTTTTGATTATCAAGTTAGACCTGCACACTTGGCCAAAGATGCTTGGCTCGTCTCTGGGCATGTCTATGGAACCGTGATACAGCCCTGTTGCGTTACATCTGAACCAGTTACTAATTCTATTGATGAACATTTCCAATGCTTTTGCGCTGACGCGGCAACATTGCAGGCACTAGAAGATCGTCATCTTATCGCTGCTGATGACGATACACCCGAACCTTTTACCGAAGAAGGGCTTATCCCGATTGGTGAATTGGGCATACAGCATTTTGCCCTAGGCATTCCCCTTTATCCTCGCCTTGCAGGGGCATCTTGGCCGGACGATCAGCAATGACCGCATCCCCCATACTCTCACTAAACACACAAGCATTAGCGCAAAACTACCTTATGTTAAGTCGTCTTGCCGCTCCAGCGACAGCCGCCGTTGTTGTCAAGGCCAACGCTTACGGTATTGGCCTTGAGACTGTTGCCAATACCCTCATCAAAACAGGGGCGAAAACCTTCTATGTGGCCACCCCCGACGAAGGGGAAGAATTACGCCGCCTTCTGCCTGTTGCCGATATAGTTGTTTTTAATCGATTTTCAACTGAAGAAAAAAGCCGCTTTAAAGCTCTGCGTTTAACACCCGTTATCAATACCGTGGAACAGGCTGCTTTATGCGCTCAAGTAGGGCTGACTTCCCGCTTACAATTGGAAACTGGTATGCACCGCAGCGGCCTACCCGAAGCCGACTGGCCTACCGTGGCTCGGCACATTGCCCCGGCTCTGGTATTCTCGCATCTAGCTTGCAGCGATAATCCCAATGTATCTTTCAATAAACTCCAATATCAAAAATTGATGAAAGCTAAGAATTTTTGGCCAAATGCAAAATTTGGCCTAGCGGCATCATGGGGAATATTTGGTGATCCCTCTTGGCGTTTGGACGAAGTACGCTTGGGGGCGGCTTTATATGGAGCCATTCCTCGTGAAGAATTAAAACAAATTATAGAACTCACAGCTCCCATCTTGGAAATACGCACGGTTCCGGCGGGGGAGTATGTTGGTTACGATGCCACTTGGGGCACAGGCCAGGAACCCCGCCGTATTGCCACGCTGGGTATTGGTTATGCCGATGGCTATCCCCGCGCCCTATCTAACAAAGGCTTTGTTCATATTGGCAATATTCGATGCCCTGTTGTGGGTCGCGTCTCCATGGATCTATTAACAGTCGATGTTCAGGATGTTCCCGAACAACTGCTGGAACGCCAAACCCAGGCCATTGTTTACGGAGAACACTATAACATCAACGCCGTCGCCACCGATGCAGGAACCATTGCTTATGAAATTCTCACGCGGCTGGGGTCAAGGGTGTTGCGGAGGATTCTCTAAAAATTCTCCCTTAACCACCCTACCGCCTTTGCCAGCCGCGACCCGCCCATGGAAACCGATCCCCCTACCGACGTACCCTCACGCCGCCTGCGGCTCGCAGTAGGCAGACGCATAGCGTCCACGGGAGGCATTTGCGCATACCGCAGCAACCCCGTCACCGTGGCAAACGCCGCGCCCTGGCATTCCGCAGGCAACCCCGCCAGGCCGTAAGGGCGACCAAGGCGGACTTTTTTCTCCAAAATTTGCGCCGCCGCATCACGCACGCCAGGCAGTTGAGCACCACCACCAGTCAGCACCACAAGACGACCTGTAGCACGATCAAGCCCAGCTTCTTCCAATAATGCCCGCACCATCTCAAATGTTTCCTCAATACGCGGCTGAATAATGCGGGTTAAATACGATCTTGGAACATGACTGGTATGCGTCTTGTCTGTTTCACCCACAATAGGAATTTCGAGAATATCCCTGTCATCCAACGTATTAGCTAACGCCGACCCATGGGAAACTTTAATGCGTTCGGCATCCACCACACTGGTAGACAATCCCCTAGCGATATCCATTGTAATATGATGACCACCAACAGGAATAGAGGCAAGGTAGATTAAAACCCCACCTTGGAACACCGCCACCGTTGTGGTACCTGCCCCCATGTCAATAACGGTGGCTCCTAATTGCCGCTCATCCTCTACTAGGCACGATAAAGCCGAGGCATAGGGCGAGGCCACCACGCTTGCTACTTCAAGATGACAGCCTCGCACAGCCCGAACTAAGGTTGTTGCGACCGTACGATCGGTGTGTACAAGATGAGCATCTGCAGACAATCGTTGTGCTGCCATACCCTTGGGATCATCTACCACAATAGTATCATTAAGGGTATATTGAACCGCAATCTTATGCAGCAGAAGGCGTTCTGCTGCCGCCGTTTCTGGCACCGCCGTAGCCAGCAATGCCGACATATCTGCACTGGTAATTTCTTCATCTTCAATGTTTCGGTGAACCACAAGGCGCTGAGATTCTATTCCTCCGCCAGAAATATTAATTAATACAGATGTTAAACGCTCTCCTGTAGCGTCCTCTGCTTCTTGTACCGCGCGACCTATAGCATACTGAGCAGCCTCTAAATCAACCACCACACCACTTCTGATACCTCCAGCTGTCGTGTGTCCAATGCCAATAACTTCCAAAGCCTGTCCAGGACGATCAAGGGCAATCATTGCACAAATTTTAGAACTACCCACATCAACAGCCGCAAGTAGTAATGTATGTGCAATCTTAGCCATGCCAAATTCCCTAAGGGGATTTCTTTTCCCCAGATTCAGCCGCCTTTGTAATAATCCTATCAGAAAGGCGCAAGTCAATCCGCTCTAGCCGTCCACTTAAAATATCACTGGTGCTTGCCAGTCTAGCCAAGGTATTCCAAGCTTTTTGGGTATTTTCTTCCGGTAAGCGCACTTCAATCCTACGATCAAAAAAAAGATTCCAGCGCCGATCGCTTACCCGCACCGCCGATGTGACTCGCGCCCGAAGAGCCGGATGTTGTCCTAAAAGCTCCAGCAGACTTTTTGCTGCAACTGGCGCGCCATCACCCACCAGCAAAATCAGCGAATCAAACTGTCTTTCCGGCTTTTCCACGATAATAGAACCAGCACTATCCAGTAGATATAATTTATTTCCTCGCTGCCAAAGAGCCATGGGAACACGCTCTTCTATTGCAACATGAATCGTATCCGGCGCCAGTCGCTCAACTCGTGCTTTAGCCACCCAAGGCAAGCCGTTGAGTTTAAGCATTGCTTGGTGCGGATCAAATCCCGGCAATGCATCACCCACCTCAACGCCCAGCATCCGCCGAATAACAATAGCATCCGTCCGACTATTGCCTTCAATGGTTATCTGCCGAATTTTAAGACCCGTTTTCGCCGCCGCACTCAAAAGACCTTTATAAATCTGTCCGGGCACATCAATTTTGACAAACCACAAAACAAATCCGCCCAAAAACAATATCCAAAAGGCCATTCGCAAGTTACGCCACAGCCGTCTCCAATCCTTAGCACTGCGCCTTTTCCGTGCTGAGACACGAGGATTGCTCACGATAAAATGCTTTCAAAAGAAGTTATCCCGTCACCTGTGGCCGAACCATCACGAAACACCTGTATTGCCTTCCACCCGGCCTTGCGCGCCGCCATAACCTCGGCAGCACTATCTGAGAGAAATAATATATCTTGAAGGTTTAACACACCAAGCACAGCGGCAATTTTTTGAAAGGAAGATACTTCGGTTTTCAGGCCACTTGTGGTGTCAAAATAATCCTTGAAATACCCTAAAAGATTTCCTTTATCGGTGTGACTAAAAAGCAGTTTCTGAGCCGCAATAGAACCAGAAGAATACACATAAACAGGCACCCTCTTTGCCCGAGATCTCTCCAACAACGGCACCACATCGGCATATACAGGAGCAACAAAATTGCCGCGGCGATATCCATCTTCCCACACTAAACCTTGCAGAGTTTTCAGCGGCGTCGCCTTGACGTCGTGGCGCATCCAGTTTTCCAGAAGTTCCATGCATTCTTGAACGCTGGCCTCGGGTTTGGCTAGTGCCGCCCGCACCCCGGTCAGTGCATCGGCAACCTCCGGATTCCCCGCATGCGCCCGGACAAAATCAGGCAAATGTTTCTGCGCATACGGAAACAGGATATCCTTAACAAAGGCTATCGGTGTGGTAGTCCCCTCAATATCAGTAACAAGAATCATGAGAGGTTCATAATACCCTACCAACAAACTCTAAAGGATATTTTTACCTTGTCATGATAAAAACTACCCCTTGCCGTCTAAGCAGATTTTTTGCTAGAAAAATGAAGATTTCAAAGGGTCTATTTTCATGCCTGTTTCATCTTCTCGACCTTTATCGCCACACCTGCAAATTTATAAACCGCAATTAACCAGTGTTTTATCAATTTTGCACCGTATCACGGGTGTTTTTTTGAGTGCTGGGGCGTTGGTGCTTACTTTATTGATATATAGCACTGCATTTCACCCGGTATTGTTTGAGGATATCAGAACTTCATTATTACAATATCCTCTTGGGATAATTATAACTACCATTTGGATTTTTGCGTTTTATTATCATTTCGCCAATGGCATTCGGCATTTATTCTGGGATGTAGGCAAGGGCTTTAGTCTTGGCTCTGTCTACAAAAGCGGCACCGCCGTGGTATTGATATCACTGAGTGTAACTATTTTAACATTATGGTGTCTTCATGGCTGATTCTTTAACTACCCCTCTTAAGCGTGCCCGAGGACTCGGCAGTGCAAAGTCCGGTGTCCAGCACTGGTGGTATCAACGTTTGACGGCCATCGTTCTCATCCCCTTAACCCTGTGGGCGTTTTGGGCTCTGGTGCAACTGCCCACACTGGATGCTGCCAGCGCAGCAGCGTTCTTGTCTACTCCCCTGCAAGGCATAGGAATCTTTGCCCTTTTGACTGCTATGCTGTGGCACGCCAAACTGGGCTTAACCGTAGTCGTTGAAGATTATGTACATTGGAAAACAGCAAAAATCGTACTGTTAATTGCCATTAAAATTCTGGCCGCCGCTGGTATTATTGCTACGGGGCTAGCTGTTGCAAAACTCATTATTTCAGCATAATAGGAATACTATCCGTGACCACCGCCTATCCCATTACCGATCATTACCATGATGTTGTTGTCGTAGGAGCTGGAGGTGCCGGCTTGCGAGCGACCTTAGGCATGGCGGCTGCTGGTCTGAAGGCAGCCTGCGTCACCAAAGTCTACCCCACGCGCAGCCATACCGTTGCTGCTCAAGGCGGGGTGGCTGCGGCTCTTGCCAACTTAGATGATGATACTTGGCAAGACCATATGTACGATACCGTTAAAGGTTCAGATTGGCTTGGGGATCAAGATGCAATTGAATATATGTGCAAAAATGCCATTCAGGCAGTTATTGAATTAGAGCATTTTGGCGTGCCCTTCTCCCGTACTGAGGATGGCCGAATTTACCAGCGTCCCTTCGGCGGTCACACTATCGGCCATGGCGCAAAAATGGCGCGACGCGCCTGTGCGGCCGCGGACTCCACCGGCCACGCTATTCTGCACACTTTGTATCAGCAATGCCTTAAGCACAAAGCCGAATTTTATAACGAATATTTTGCTTTAGACTTACTCATGGATGCTGACGGTACCTGTCGCGGCTTATTGGCATTATGCTTAGCCGATGGCACTTTGCATCGCTTTAACGCTCACCAGACAGTGCTGGCCACAGGCGGCTATGGCCGGGTGTATTTCTCCTGTACCTCTGCTCATACTTGTACCGGCGATGGCAACGCCATGGTTCTAAGAGCTGGATTACCTCTTCAGGACATGGAGTTTATTCAATTTCACCCCACGGGCATTTACGGTGCCGGCTGCCTCATCACTGAAGGCGCGCGGGGCGAGGGTGGCTACCTAACCAACTCCAAGGGTGAACGCTTTATGGAGCGCTATGCCCCGAACGCCAAGGATTTGGCTTCACGGGATGTTGTCTCCCGTTCCATGACCTTAGAAGTGCGAGAGGGTCGCGGGGTTGGCTCGGAAAACGATCATATTTTCTTGCACTTGGAGCATCTTGGTGCTGATGTTCTCAAAAAACGTCTTCCTGGTATTTCCGAGACAGCGCGCATCTTCGCCGGGGTTGATGTTACTAAAGCTCCCATCCCTGTGCAACCCACTGTTCACTATAACATGGGCGGGATTCCAACCAATTATCATGGGGAAGTCTTGCGTCCCACAAAAGACAATGCCGATGCCGTCGCCCCGGGCCTCATGGCGATTGGCGAGGCAGCCTGTGTATCGGTACATGGTGCCAACCGGTTGGGGTGCAATTCTCTTCTTGATATCGTCGTGTTTGGCCGCGCCGCCGCCTTACGTGCCGCCGAGATTGTTCGCCCCAACACCCCGCACCCCAAACCCAGCCAAACAGCCACGGATGCGGCCTTGAGTCGTTTGGATAAAATTCGGTACGCCCATGGTGGTACCAACGTGGGGGCATTGCGCCTGGAAATGCAAAAAATCATGCAAAATAACTGCGCTGTTTTCCGCAACACGCAAGTACTCGCCGAAGGCGTCGACAAAATAAGTAAAACGATTAGTGGGTTTACTGATATTCGCTTGGCTGATCGCTCCTTAATTTGGAATTCCGATTTGGTAGAAGCGCTGGAGCTAGACAACCTTCTCAACCAAGCGGTGGTCACCCTTCATTCCGCCAACGCCCGCAAAGAAAGTCGCGGTGCCCATGCCCATGAAGATTTTCCACAACGCGATGACGCAAACTGGATCAAGCATACCCTAGCTTGGTGGCAAGGCGGCAGCAAGGTACGCCTCGACTATCGCCCGGTACATCAATACACCCTGACACCTGAAACGCCTTTTATTACTCCACAAGTCAGAAAATATTAGGAGATTTCTTTGCTCTCCCTTCGAATTTTAGTAGTACTTTTATTATTGGCGAGCGTAACAGCCTGCGATCCTATCTGTGTATTCAATAAAACAATTGGCCGGACTTCACCACTGCTGTTTACTGATGTAAATGGCACATCAATGCTAAAAATAATTCCATTACAAGGCAATATTTTATACGAAGACCCATCGTGCCCCACCATTAATGTGACATACAAAAACACCCCCTTAAGCGGGAATTGTATAAAACCAGCCGTTCTCTATACTCCCGAGACTGATATCCCTTTTAAAGTTACCATACCCAATAATGTCTTTATCCAAACAAGCCTTTTCTATAATCAGATATTGGTAAAATCTGTTGACAATAAGAACCAATTAAAATGCCATATTATCTACGAATCATCCATTCCTTGGCATACGAGTATGCGTTTAATTACTGGTCGATGCCTGGACATTTCTCAGGGGCGCAGTTTTGACCTCAGTATTCCCGATTCCTGTCCACAGCAGGAAAAACAGCTTTAATTTTCAATGAGGAGCTAAGAAAGCACCATGGCTGAGTTTAGATTGCCGAAAAACGCCCGCTACACTAAGGGCAAAACCCACCCCGCCCCGGCGGAGACAAAACGCAAGGGCAGCTTTATTCTGTACCGCTGGAACCCAGAGGATACCAACAATCCGCGCCTCGATACCTATGAGATTGATCTCGACAAGTGCGGCCCCATGGTACTGGATGCCTTGATTAAGATCAAAAATGAGATTGATCCGACGGTGACCTTCCGTCGCTCCTGCCGCGAGGGTATCTGTGGCAGCTGCGCCATGAACATTGACGGCACCAACACGCTGGCTTGCCTCAAACCGATCAGTGAGGTGCGTGGTGCAGTAAAGATTTTCCCTCTTCCTCATCTTGAAGTTGTTAAAGATTTGGTACCCGATATCTCATTATTATTCGCGCAATACCAATCCATTGAGCCTTGGATGCAGGCCGATACCACCCCCTCCCCTCGCCACGAACGCCGTCAAAGTATTACAGAGCGTGAAAAATTGGATGGCTTATGGGAATGCATCCTGTGCTTTTGCTGCTCCACCAGCTGCCCAAGCTATTGGTGGAACGGGGATCGCTACCTCGGCCCAGCCATCTTATTGCAAGCCTACCGCTGGATCGCCGATAGCCGCGATGAAGCCACGGGCAAACGCCTCGACAACCTTGAGGATCCCTTCCGCCTCTACCGCTGCCACACCATCATGAACTGCACCCGTACCTGCCCCAAAGGTCTTAACCCCGCCAAGGCGATTGGGGCGATTAAACAGGAGATGCTAGCGCGGGTGGTTTAACATGCGTCGTTTTTAAGCACCGCTCAACAACGAGAGCTCCCAAACAACCCCAGATACTCCCCATACCCCTGGGCTGCCATCTCTTCCCTTGGCACAAAACGCAGTGCCGCTGAATTCATGCAAAAACGCCGCCCGCCTTTATCGTGAGGGCCGTCATCAAAGACATGACCAAGGTGGCAGTTGCCCTCGGTTGATCGCACTTCCGTGCGGGTCATGCCAAGACTGGTATCAACGTGAGAGACTAGAGCATTCTCATCAATAGGCTTGGTAAAACTGGGCCAGCCCGTGCCCGAATCGTATTTATCGGTGGACGAGAACAATACCCTACCCGTTACCACGTCCACATAAATGCCTTCGCGCTTATTATCCCAATAGGCATTCTGGAACGGGCGTTCCGTGCCTCCTTTTTGGGTCACATGATATTGCAAAGAGCTAAGATTTCTTAATGCCTCAACTTCTCGAGCCGTGGTGGGTATGGTACCTACAGGACGCTCCATATTAAAGATTCCATCGTTTACAATGTTCGGAAGCATAATCTTCCCTCTTCCTTTAAATCAATAAGAATACTTTTTTCGTACACCGACATCATTTTACCATCAAATGATGGCACAATGATTGGCTCAACCTTCACGCGAGCTTACGTGAATAACATCTACATATTGAAAACAAAGCGTTATTATGCCCCTACATAATTATGCAACCCACTATAATAATCAGGGCGCTTAATCCACCCGCCGCCTAGGCATCGTGTTTCATGATAAAATACTCCCGCCTGTCCAGGTGCCACAGCCTCCTGTGGAGCGGCAAAAACAACCCGTCCATCGGGATATAGTGTTGCAGGCACGGGCGACTTAGCAGAACGAATTTTTATACTACCTTCAAAACCCTTCTCAGGAATAGGTTCTTCACCTAACCAGTTTAGCCCCATGAGATGCATCTCTTTTTGTCCAAGATATTTTTTATGCCCCACTACTACCCGGCGGGTATCGGGTTCAAGACGCAAGACATAGAGCGGTTCTCCGCCACCAACGCCAATACCCCGACGTTGTCCAATGGTAAACTGAACAATACCCTCATGCTGGCCAACAACAGTACCGTCCTGCAAAACGATATCCCCCGGTTGGTGAGCTTCCGGACGAAGTTTAGCCACAACGCTAACATAATCGCCGTTGGGCACGAAACAAATATCCTGACTATCAGGCTTATCCGCAACATTTAAGCCCAAGCGCGATGCCAGCGCACGAGTTTCCGTTTTTGTCTGCCCGCCCAAAGGAAACCTTAAGAAATCAAGTTGCTGTCTTGATGTCTGAAAAAGAAAATAGCTCTGATCTTTTGTTGCGTCAAAACCTTGATGAAGTTCTGGACCATGTGATCCTTCAATGCGTCGCACATAATGCCCAGTAGCCAAAAACTCCCCGCCCAAATCACGGGCAACATTCAACAAATCCCGAAATTTTACTGTTTGGTTGCACTGTATGCACGGGATTGGGGTTTCCCCACGCAAGTAGCTATCAGCAAATGTATCCATCACTGCTTGCTTGAAAAGACTCTCATAATCAAATGTATAATGGGTAATTCCTAGAGTATCAGCCACAGCCTTGGCATCGGCAATATCCTGTCCGGCACAGCAAGCCTTAGTTTTTTGGATCATCGCCCCATGATCGTACAATTGCATTGTAATCCCAATAACTTCAAATCCTTCCTCATGCAGAAGAGCCGCCACCACCGAGCTATCCACGCCTCCGGACATGGCAACAATAGCACGACGCCGAAAAGTCATCGCCAAGCAGTGCCAGCAGCTAAGTAGCGGCTAACGTACTCGCCCACGCCATCATTCAAACTACGCATAGGGGCATGATACCCCGCCGCTCTAAGGCGGCTCAGATCAGCGCAGGTATAATATTGATATGCCGCACGCAAACTTTCCGGCATATCAATATATTCAAGTAAAGGGGGTTTGCCCAAAGCACCAAATACTACATTAGCCAAAGCATTAAAAGTAGAGGCTATTCCGCTGCCTACATTAAAAAGACCACTAACCGAAGGATTGGCGCAGAGCCAACCAAGAACATTAACACAATCATCAACATGAACAAAATCTCGGCGTTGATCGCCATGCTCAATGCCAGCGCGATAGGATTTAAATAAACGACAGCTTCCAGTCTCAACAATCTGGCGGCAAAACTGTGGCACAACGGACTGCTGGCTGCCTTTATGAAACTCATTGGGCCCGTATACATTAAAGAACCTTAATCCCGCCCATTGAGGAGGAACGGAACGACCCAGTGCTATTTCATTGACCACAAATCGATCAAAAGCCAATTTTGACCAAGCATATGGGTTCAAGGGACGTAATTTATTGAGTCTTTCCAGATTAAGATCATCGTTAAATCCAAGACTACCATCGCCGTACACGCTGGCGGATGAGGCGTATAAAAAACGTACTCCCTTAGCAGTGCACCAGTGCCATAAATCCTGTGGCAGAGCGATATTAACCGCGGCAATCAAATCAGCATCACGCTCAGTAGTGCTAGAAATCGCACCCATATGAATAACGATCTTAATTGCTGCTGCCGCTGGACTATTAATAAAACTAGCTAGTTGTGCTGGGTGCAGCAATCGTTCAAAGCGGCAGGCAGCAATATTACGCCATTTCTCTTGATTACCAAGAATATCCACCACAACGACAGGCTGATTGGCTAGGGCTGCTAGAACATTAGAGCCAATAAATCCTGTGCCACCAGTCAATAAAATCATGACTATTAACCTAAAATTATTTTAATTCCCCACGACAGTGCTTGATCCACAATAAAAAAGAACGCCGCCATAAGACTAACCATCAAAAACACCATCAGGGTTGTGATCATGGTTTCTTTTCGAGAAGGAAACGCAACCCTAGCAATTTCAAACTTAATATTACGTACGTATTGAGCTGCGGATACCCGTGGCGCAACAGACTCAGAATCCCTATCCACAGCCTTGGCAAGAACCACGGGATTATTTTTCGATATAACGGTTGTCTTAGCCATAAATAAGGCAATCTCCCCTAAAAAGCACTTGGCAGGAGCAGAGGGAGTCGAACCCCCAACCTGCGGTTTTGGAGACCGCTGCTCTACCAATTGAGCTATGCTCCTGTACCAAGCATGAAAGAACAATGCCAGACGAATGGAGCGTTGACAAGAGGAGTGTTACTACCTAGATTAACAGACTAATAGTTGACAGATAAACTTGTCCAACTATAATTGTTTGACCAATAGGGATACTGTTATCAATGTCTAAAATACCTGCCTCTAAGCATAAAATTGATCGCCGCCTAGGCCTTAATCTTTGGGGAAGACCCGGGAGCCCCTTTAATACTAGGAATTCAGGCCCTGGTCAGCACGGCAAACAAAGAGGCAAGCCAACGGATTACGGCATTCAGTTAAAAGCAAAGCAAAAACTCAAAGGTTATTATGGTCGGGTTGGCGAGCGTCAGTTTCGTCGCGTTTATCAAGAAGCCATTCGTCGCAAAGGCGATTCTTCGGAAAATTTGATTGGTCTTTTGGAGCGTCGACTAGATACCGTTGTATATCGTGCTAAATTTGGCGCGACTGTATTTGCTGCTCGTCAGCTCGTTAGTCATGGCCATATAACAGTAGATGGTAAAAGGGTTAACATTCCCTCTGCCACAGTACGCGAGGGTCAGACTGTTGCTTTGCGGGACAAAACACGTACGTTAGCGGTAGTTATCGGTGCCGTAGAAAGTCAAGAGCGTAATGTTCCTGACTACCTCGAGGTACAAGAGAACGGTTTTGCCGTACGCTTTGTGCGCCAGCCAAAATTGACTGAAGTGCCTTACCCGGTAAAAATGGAACCAAACCTTGTATTAGAATTTTATTCGCGCTAGTAAAATTGAATTCCATTCTGGTGAGATGGGTGAGTGGCTGAAACCAGCGGTTTGCTAAACCGCCGTACGGGTAACTCCGTACCGAGGGTTCGAATCCCTCTCTCACCGCCATTGACTAAAAACAAACCTTACTCATGGCTTTTGATGGCCTTGCCATGAAGCCCAGTAAATATGCCGTTTCCCCGTGGTTTTGTCTTGACTGATACACAGCTTCAAACCCCCATTTCAGAGGCCTTTTTGCTACCCCATGACGCTCTCTTCTGAAAAACCCGTACCAGCGAAACGGAAGTACGGGCTCTGCAAGTCAAGGAAA
>JBKCUA010000030.1:0-36001 GCA_046318675.1 Holosporales bacterium | reverse complement strand
TTGTCAATCTTCGCCGCGTCCTTGTCAATGCACACCACCTGGTGGCCAAATTCCGCAAAGCACGCGCCGCTCACAAGCCCGACGTACCCAGTACCAATAATCGCAATACGCATGGCGTGGTTATCTTAGGTCACGGGCGTTGGGGCAATAGGAAAGAATTCTTTGAGCACTTGGCAGTACACCGCCGCGAGGGCGAGGATATCCGCCACATCCTGACGCTCATCTACCTTGTGCATGGTCGCGCCGACACCGCCGAATTCCACCACTGGGCAGTACCGCGCAATAAACCGAGCGTCGGAAGTGCCTCCAGACGTGCTGAGCACCGGAGTTTTCCCCGTCACTGTGTGAACGGCATCGGCCACTAGGCGGCTGAGGGGTGCATCACCGGTGCAAAACGGCTCCCCGCTGATGGTCACATCGAGGGTGTAGCGGCATGATCCCAATGGTACAGCGTCAAGACGATGGCGCAGCAATGCCTTCAGACTCGCCCCCGTAAAGGTATCATTAAAGCGAACATTAAAGCGGGCAACGGCGCGCTCTGGAATAACATTGGTAACAGGGTTGCCAACATCAAGGGAGGTAATCTCAAGGTTGGAGGGCTGAAAATGCGCCGTACCGGTATCCAGCGGCGGGCGCAGGGCTGCCGTTAAGTCCAGCAGCACCGGCACCGGGTTGGCCGCCCGTTCCGGGTAGGCAACGTGCCCCGCGATCCCGTGCACCGTGAGGACGGCATTAAGACTTCCCCGGCGGCCTACTTTAATCATCTCCCCCAGCGTTGCAGGGTTCGTCGGCTCTCCTACCAGGCAGGCATCGAGGCGTTCGCCTGCTGCCGACAAGGCTTCCAGCACCTTCACCGTACCGTTCACTGCCTCGCCTTCCTCATCGGCGGTGAGGAGAAGGCTGATAGAACCATAAGGCGCGCCGCTGGCCAGAAAGTCCCCGGCGGCACTGATAAACGCGGCAATGGCCGGTTTCATGTCTGCCGCGCCGCGTCCCCACAGGACGCCGTCCTCAATCGCCCCAGCAAAGGGTGGCACTCGCCACGCGGCCTCATTTCCCGGCGACACCACATCCACGTGCCCAGCAAAGCAAAAATTCGGTGCGGCGGTGCCGATGCGGGCGTAGATATTATCTACATTGCCAAAGCGATACCGGCGACAGGTAAAGCCCAAAACACTCAATTCTTTTTCTATCACCTCAAAACACCCGGCACTGTCCGGGGTGACGCTGGGGCAACGTACTAGGGCGACGGCAAGGGGAAGGGGCGAGGACTCCATTGTTCCCTTATCCCGCCCATGCTTGTACTATTTGGTACAGCATTCCCGGATGCCGTTCCGGGTGGGGCATCATGCCGAGGACATTGCCGTGGGTGTTAAAAATCCCGGCGATATCCCGCTGAGCTCCGTTGGGGTTTTGCTGGTAACGCAGGGCAACCTTATCAGTTTGCTCCAATCCCTCGAGGGTATCAGCATCGGCGAAATAGTTTCCTTCGGCATGGGCGATGGTTAAGGCGATATTCCCTAGTCCCTTTAATGCCCCCGCGCTATGCAATTCCACCACGCGGCAAATAAAACGCAGGTCGCGGTTCCGCAAGAGCACGCCGGGCAGCAGGCCACTCTCGCACAAAATCTGAAACCCGTTGCAAATGCCCAGTACCCGCCCCCCACGTTGGGCAAAACGGCGTACATCGGCCATGATGGGGCTTTGTGCCGCCATCGCGCCGCACCGCAGGTAATCACCGTAACTAAACCCCCCAGGCAATACCACTAAATCTACCTGAGGCGGCAGGGTTGCCTCGGTATGCCATACCCTCAATGCCGGGCGGCCATACGCCTCCTGTAACGCCTGCGCCGCATCACGATCGCAGTTAGAACCGGGAAAAACAATTACAGCAGCATGGGTCATAAAATGGTGATTAGCACAAGGAAGAGCGCCGGGCTAGAGCCTACCTTGTGCTTTGCCGGCCTTGTTTTAATCTTCCCAAGAACAGTATATTTTATCTTTCCGATGATAAGGTTGTTGACAGAATATTTATCTCTTGGCTTTATGTGCCCTCGTTCAATGCTGCTATGTTCCTCGGTAGCTCAGCGGTAGAGCAATCGGCTGTTAACCGATTGGTCGGGGGTTCGAATCCCTCCCGAGGAGCCATTGCCCATTTCTGAACTTTTCTCTCCCCCTCATCGTCATTCTCTGAAGAATGGCTATCCGCCTTGGTTTGCGGGTTTTTCACACGGACGCGAGAACGAGTGATGTTGGCATTTTTTTGGCATTCAGACGTTGCATCATTACTGAATGTTCTATTTTAAAACGCCCTCACCCGCCGCCGTTGGCGGCGACCTCTCCCACCGGAAGAGGTCGTCAAAGCGTTAGCTTTGGCGGGTGAGGGCGTGGCAACTGAAACCCACCCATTTTGGGAAAGAGCCAGTTATTTTTGTTCGGCCATTCGGCCGCAGCACTTTGTGCCGTGCGCTGGTTGCAACTATACTTTTAATTGTGCAACCAGCTATAATAGAGGTGCCCTCAAATTAGACACCGCTATCCATCCCCATTGTCCCCCCGCCGCCAACACGCTATCACCACCGTGTGCCCACTGTCGCCCGCCTTGCCTTGAGTTCTCCCCTTGCCGGTCTGTACGATTACGCCGCGCCGGAGGAGCCTGAGGGCATTGTTGCCGGCGCGGTGGTGCGGGTAAAACTTCGAGGTAAAGATACCCTAGCCGTGGTGTGGGAGGTCAACCCGGCGGATGCTTATACTGGCAAGCTGCAACCCATTGCTGAAGTCCTTACCACCACCCCGCCGCTGCGCCCCGGCTTTCGCCGTTTTTTGGCCTGGGCGGCGGAGTACACCGTAGCCGAGGTGGGGGCGTACGTCAAAATGGTGCTGGGCGACTATGTACAGCCGCCACCGCCCAAGGCGCGCGCCATTGACAGCCGTATCCAAGCCCCCCGCAGCCCCGATGTCCACTTTAATGCTGCCCAGACGGAGGCTGTTCAGGCCTTGGGTGCTGCTGTTGGCCGGGGCTTTGCCGCCTTTCTCCTCGACGGGGTCACGGGTTCGGGCAAGACGGAGGTGTTTCTCAGCGCGGTGAACACTGCCGTTGCCCAGGGCAAGCAGGCCCTCATCCTCGTCCCGGAAATCGCCCTGGCCAGCAGCCTGGCCGAGCGCATCGCCCGCCACGCCGACGCTCCGGTGTTCTTATGGCATTCTGATGTGACCCCGGCGAAGCGGCGGGGCACGTGGGGGCACCTCATGGCCGGGGAACCGGCCGTGGTGCTGGCGGCACGATCGGGGCTGTTTTTACCTCTGCCGAATCTTGGCCTTATCGTTGTGGATGAAGAACACGACAGCAGTTACAAACAGGACGACGGGGTGCGCTACCACGGCCGGGATTTAGCAGTGGTGCGAGCGAAAGAGGAAGCCGTGCCGGTGATATTGGCCTCGGCCACACCTTCATTTGAAAGCCTCTATAATGCCCAGCAACGCCGTTACCGCCACTTGAACCTACCGGGTCGCGCCGGCATCGCCCAAATGCCCACTGTGTCTATGATTGATATGCGGGCGGAAAAACTCCCCAAAGGACAATGGCTCAGCACAAAGGCACGCACGGCCATTACCGAAGTGCTGGCACGAGGGGAGCAAGCCCTCCTGTTCCTCAACCGCCGGGGCTATGCCCCCCTCACCCTGTGCCAGGCGTGTGGTCATCGCTGGCAATGCCCAACGTGCACCGCGTGGCTGGTGACGCACCGCCGCACGGGGCAGCTGCACTGTCATCATTGCGGCTATCAGCAGGATATTCCCACCACCTGCCCGGCCTGCGGTGGTACCGATACGGTGGCCGCCTGCGGCCCCGGGATTGAACGCCTGGCCGAGGAGGCAACCGCCGCCTTCCCCGATTTTCAGCCATTATTACTCTCCTCCGATCACTTACCCACGGCGACAGCATGGGGGGAAGCATTGCCAAAGGTTGCCGATGGATCGGCGCAACTGCTCATCGGTACACAGGTTATTGCCAAGGGTCATAATTTTCCGGGATTAACGCTGGTAGTGGTGGTGGATGCCGACGTGGGGCTTGGCGGTGGTGACATGCGGGCGGCGGAAAAGACGTGGAGCTTACTCCACCAGGTATCAGGCCGCGCCGGGCGGGGGGAAAAGCCGGGGCAAGTGTTGCTGCAAACCTATCAGCCGGAAAACCCGGTGCTGCAAACCTTGGCGGCGGGGGATAGAGCCGGTTTTTTTGCCTCCCAGCTGGAAGAGCGTTCCATCGCCGGGCTGCCCCCCTTTGGTCGCCTTGCCGCTATTATTATTTCAGCCAAAAGCGAAGAGGAAGCCCATCGTGCCGCCCGCGCCGTGGCAACGGCTATCCCGGCGGACGCCGCACCGATGGTGCTGGGGCCAGCGGCGGCACCGCTGGCGGTGCTGCGTGGGTGGCACCGGGTACGCTTTTTGGTGATGCAACCGACGCGGAACCCGGCCTTGGCTGGTTTTCTGCGCGAATGGCTTAAGGCGGCACCACCCCTGCCACAGGGGGCAAAAGTAGCCATTGATATTGATCCGGTGGGGTTTTTGTAAATTCAAGAAGGTCAGGACTATCATGGTTGGAAAATTTTTCCGATTAAGACTGGTTTTTTTTGCGAATAAATCTTATTTAAGACAAGCAACCCTATAAGGAGAAACAGACCATGCTCACCGTCGGTGACAAATTTCCCCATTTTAACGTAACCGCCGTTCAAGGCACCAACCCGGACAAAGCGTTCCGCCCGTTCAGTAACAAAGACATGAACGGCAAATGGGCCGTGGTGTTCTTTTGGCCGAAGGATTTTACCTTTGTCTGCCCAACAGAAATTGCTGAATTTAATAAATTAACGAAAGAATTCGCCGACCGTGATACCCTTCTCATCGGCGGCAGCACCGATTCCGATTTCGTACACCTGAACTGGCAGATAAGCCATAAAGACCTGAACAACATGAAATTTCCATGGCTCTCAGACATTAAGCATGAGCTGTGCCGCGCCCTTGGCATTCTTCACCATGAGGCTGGTGTTGCCCTGCGCGCCACGTTCATCGTCGATCCCGAAGGCGTGATTCGCTTCAGCAGCGTTAACGATCTGAAAGTAGGCCGTAACCCGGCGGAAGTCCTGCGCGTTCTTGACGCCCTGCAAACCGATGAGCTGTGCGCCTGCAATCGGCCTACTGGCGGCGATACGTTGAAGGCTGCGTAATCTGGCGATGGGTTATACCGCTTTACGTTTAATATGTAGATATTACTACGTAAAGCGGTAATCTCGTGATCAAATGTCTATAGCGCGCTATAAGTTATTTTTGTTCGGCCATTCGGCCGCGGCACTTTGTGCCGTGCGCTGGTTGCAAATATACTTTTAATTGTGCAACCAGCTATATAGGGCACCTCTATAACACCCCATTGACACCCCCTGCCCATCGGCTAGGTTGGTTTTATCTATGGTAAAATCTTCCTTTGCTTCGTCTTCCCCATCAATTGCTGTTACTGTTCCTTTATCCGCTGGCCAGCAGGCTATGCTCACCCCCGAAGCCTTGGCGTTTTTAGGTCAACTGCACGTTCGTTTTGCTGGCAAGCGTACGGCATTACTCAACGCCCGCAAGGCGCAGCAGCAACGCCTTGATACCGACGAACTCCCTGATTTTCTGCCTGAGACAAAAGATATCCGCTTTGATGCCCAATGGCGGGTAGCTCCTATTCCTCCGGATTTACAGGATCGCCGGGTGGAAATCACCGGTCCTGTTGATCGCAAGATGGTCATCAACGCCCTTAACTCCGGCGCATCATGTTTCATGGCGGATTTTGAAGATTCCAGCAGCCCGGTCTTTACAGCCATGTTGGACGGTCAGCAAAATTTGAAAGATGCCGTGCGCCGCACGATTTCCTATATCGATCCCACCAGCGGTAAAAAGTATCAACTCAATGCTAAACCCGCCGTCCTTATGGTACGCCCACGGGGTTGGCACCTTGAAGAAAAACATATAACAATTAATGGTTATAATGCTAGTGGCAGCCTTGTTGATTTTGGTCTGTTCCTCTTTCATAACGCTGGTGAGCTGCACCGCCGGGGCACCGGGGCGTATTTCTACCTGCCCAAGCTGGAACACCATCAAGAAGCCCGTTTGTGGGAAGAGGTGATAACATTTTCAGAAGAGTATTTGGGGCTTTCCCGTGGGTTTGTCCGGGTAACGGTGCTTATTGAAACTATTCTGGCCGCGTTCCAGATGGAAGAAATCTTGTTTGCGTTAAAGGATCATATCGTTGGCCTGAACTGTGGCCGATGGGATTATATTTTCAGCTTTATCAAAAAATTTAACCGCCATAGAGCTTTTGTCCTCCCTGATCGCCAGCAAGTTACCATGACCACGGCATTTTTGCGCGGCTATTCCCGACTGCTCATCAACACCTGCCACCGCCGGGGTGCCCATGCCATGGGCGGCATGGCGGCACAGATTCCCATCAAAAATGACCCGGTGGCCAATGACGCCGCCTTGGCAAAAGTCCGCGCCGATAAAAAACGTGAGGCCAGCGATGGCCATGACGGTACATGGGTGGCGCATCCGGCTCTTGTGGCTGTGGCTAAAGAGGTTTTTGATCGCTTGATGCCTACAGCCCACCAGCATCATATTGTCCCCGATGTCAACGCCGTAACACGGGATGTTTTGTTGCGTGTCCCTACGGGCACTATTACCGAAGCTGGACTTCGGGGCAATATTGAGGTCAGCCTGCACTACCTCGCTGCTTGGCTGAATGGCCAGGGTTGTGTCCCCATCCACAACCTCATGGAAGATGCGGCAACGGCGGAAATTGCCCGTGCCCAGGTGTGGCAATGGCGGGTGCACGGCGCGACACTGGCCGATGGCCGGGCAATCACCGATGCGATCATAGAAGAGTTATTAAGGCAAGAGTACCAAAAGCTTACAGAATCCGTTTCCTTGCCGACACTGCCCAAGGCACTGGCGTTATTCCGCCAATTAACTTTTTCACCAACCTTTTACGAGTTTTTAACAATCACCGGTTACGCCGAACTTTAGGAGAGTACTTCCCATGACCAAGACCGCCTCATCGTTTAATAAGAAAGCCGAAAGCTTCGATACCCTGGTACCAACAGCACCCGAGGGGCGGTTCCTTGGTCTGCGCCGCGATTACACCCCCGCCGACGTGCGCCGCTTGCGTGGTTCGGTACGGGTTGAGCACTCCATAGCCACCCTGACGGCCAATCGGCTATGGGAATTGCTGCACCATCGCCCATTTGTTCATGCCTTGGGGGCACTCAGCGGTAATCAGGCGATGCAAATGGTTAAGGCCGGGCTGGAAGCTATTTATTTATCCGGCTGGCAAGTCGCCGCCGATGCCAATATTGCCGGGGCCATGTACCCGGATCAATCACTCTATCCCGCTAATTCGGGACCGGAACTGGTAAAAAGAATCAACAAAACCCTCCAGCGTGCCGATCAAATTGACACAATGGAAGATAAGGGGGAACAAACCTTCTGGTTTGCCCCGATTATCGCCGATGCCGAAGCCGGGTTTGGTGGTCCGCTCAACGCCTTTGAAATTATGAAGGCGTACATTGAGGCTGGCGCCGCCGCCGTGCACTTTGAAGATCAGCTGGCCTCTGAAAAAAAATGCGGCCACCTTGGGGGTAAAGTCCTGATCCCCACTCAGGCGCATATTCGTAACCTTAACGCTGCCCGCTTTGCCGCCGATATTTGCGGTACACCAACCCTTATTGTTGCCCGCACCGATGCCGAAAGTGCCAAGCTGATCACCAGCGATATTGATGAACGTGATCGTCCGTTTATTGAGGAAGGCACACGCACCTCAGAGGGGTTCTATCGCCTTAAAAACGGTACTGGTTTGCAGCATTGCATCTCCCGCGGTCTTGCCTACGCGCCCTACGCAGACCTGCTGTGGTGGGAAACGTCCCGCCCCAACCTGGCCGAGGCCAAGGCCTTTGCCGAAGCTATTCAAAAAGAATTCCCCGGCAAAATGATGGCCTACAACTGCTCGCCCTCCTTTAACTGGAAGGCTAACCTTGATGACAAAACGATTGCCAAGTTCCAGCGTGAATTAGGCGAAATGGGTTATAAATTCCAATTTGTTACCTTGGCAGGGTTTCACGCTCTTAACTACAGTATGTTTGAGCTGGCTAGGGCTTATCGCACTGAAGGCATGGCCGCCTACAGCCGCCTGCAACAGGCTGAATTCGCCGCTGAGGCTTTTGGTTACACCGCGACAAAGCATCAGCGCGAGGTCGGCACCGGATACTTCGATGCTGTTTCTTTAGCGATTAGTGGCGGTGCAAGCTCAACCACGGCGTATAAGGAATCAACGGAAAAGGATCAGTTTCACTGAGCCGTCTGTAGGGCACTTCTATTGATGATAGTGTAAAGAATGAAGACAAATCATTGATTTTAAAAATTTTAAAAACCCCCTTCCTCACCTTCCCCCGCTGCGCGGGAGAAGGGGGCAATAGGCAGCGGTGGTCGTCCTGCAAGGCAACGGCGTTGGTACGCGCTAATGCTGGAAATTAGCCAATGTTAGGATTTGTGTGCATTATGATACACTGGTCTATTATGGGTAGGCGAACGCCAAAAAACATAATCGGACATCAATCACTCCGGCCATGTATATTTAATGCATAAAAAAACATTATCTCTCCACCTCATACGGGTTGCCCTGCCGACGTTCAAACTTGTCATAGGCTTTAACAATTCTGGCTACGAGGGGATGGCGTACGACGTCTTCATCCTGAAAGCGGACGAAGGACACCCCGGCGACGCCGTCGAGAACGGCAATCGCTTCCCGCAGGCCAGAGCGCACGGACTTGGGCAAGTCAACCTGGCTTAAATCGCCGGTAATGGCCATGCGGGAGCCTTCGCCGAGGCGGGTCAGGAACATTTTCATCTGCACATGGGTGGTGTTTTGCGCTTCATCAAGAATCACAAAGGCGTTGCTCAATGTGCGGCCACGCATGAAGGCGAGAGGGGCAACCTCAATCTCCCCATTGGCGAGGCGTTTTTCGACCTCCTCAGCGGGCAGCATATCGTGCAAAGCATCGTACAGAGGGCGCAGGTAGGGATCGACCTTACTACGCAGATCGCCGGGCAGAAAGCCCAGATGCTCTCCCGCCTCCACCGCCGGACGGGACAAAATCAGGCGACTGATCTTCCCAGCCAGCATGAATTCCACCGCCTTAGCCACGGCTAAATAGGTTTTGCCCGTCCCGGCAGGGCCAAGGCCGAAGACCAGTTGATCCCGGTTGAGTGCCTCAAGATACTGTTGTTGCGTTTTAGTACGCGGATTAATCAGGCGCTTACGGGTGCGAATACCAGCAATATCGCCATCATCGGGCAAAGCCCCAGCTTGGGCAAGGCGTACCGCCGCCGCAACATCACCTGCATCAATCATTTGGCCATTGATAAGTCGTTGATAAAGGGAATGCAGCCCCGCCGCCGCAGCCCCCACAGCGGCGGGTTTACCGCTCACCTGAATTTGATTGCCTCGGGTGGCGATTTGCACCTCTAGGGCGTCTTCTATTATATCAAGATTCTTATCATGCTCGCCCAGCAATTGTAATAAAAGGGCATTGTTTTCAAAGGTAAGCTGCTGGGTTGTTGTCACGCGGCGGTGGCCTCTTGCAAGGGTTGATGTGCGACCCGGCCATGCAGGGTGCCGGGGGCGGCCTCCTCTATCAGCACGGGGGTAATGCTCCCCGGTTCAGCGGTGCCAGTGACCAGCACCGACTGCCAAAACGGGGTTTTGCCAAACATGATCCCGGGGCGTTTGGACGGCTCCATGATCAATACTGGCTGTATCGTTCCCACCACAGAAAGGTTAAAAGAGTGTTGCTGTTGCGCCAACAGTGCCTGCAACCCAGCGAGGCGATCGGTTTTTACTGCCTCCGGCACCTGGGTTTCCAGCACTGCCGCCGGGGTGCCGGGGCGGGGGCTGTACTTGAACGAGAACGCCGCCGCGTAGCCGACATCCTCCACCAGCTTCATTGTTGCGGCAAAGTCGGCGTCGGTCTCCCCCGGAAAGCCAACAATAAAATCACTGGTAAACTGCAAGGCAGGTTGAGCGTTTTTAAGCCGATCAATAACCCGGCGGTAATCGTCCGCCGTGTGGCGGCGGTTCATGGTCGCCAGAATCTTATCCGATCCGGACTGCACAGGCAGGTGCAGCAACGGCATCAGGCTGGGCAAGTCCCGGTGTGCTTCTATCAGTTCCTCATCCACGTCCCGTGGGTGCGACGTAGTATAACGCAACCTGTCCAACCCCGGCAAAGCAGACAGCAAGAACAACAATTTTCCAAGACCCACGCCATTGTGGTGGTAAGCGTTGACGTTCTGCCCCAACAGGGTGATCTCCCGCGCGCCTTCGGCAATCAGAATGCGCGCTTCCTCCATAATGGCCGCCACAGGGCGGGAATACTCTGCCCCCCGGGTGTAGGGCACGACGCAGAAGGTGCAGAATTTGTCGCAGCCTTCTTGGATGGTCAAAAACGCGCTCACCCCTTGCTTGCTCCCGGCCATGGGCAAAGCATCGAACTTTGATTGCGGGGTAAAATCGGTGGCGTTCCAGCGGGGTCGCTGGCCCGTGTGTTTGGTTTCGGCGGCAGCCACCAGCTCCGGCAGGCGGTGATACGCCTGCGGCCCTACCACCAGATCAACATAAGGTGCGCGGCGGAAAACTTCATCTTGTTCCGCCTGCGCTACACAGCCCGTGACCCCGAGAACTATCGGTGTCTGGCCGTTTTTTTGCCGCTGGCTGCTCAATTTATGCAGGCGACCTAAATCGGAATAGACTTTTTCCCCGGCTTTTTCCCGGATATGGCAGGTGTTGAGCAGCACCAAGTCCGCCGCCTCCGCCGTGTCCACTTCGGCATAGCCAAGGGGGGCAAGCAAGCTCAACATTTTACGGCTGTCGTAAACATTCATTTGACAGCCGAAGGTTTTGATATGGACGTGTTTGGAGGACATACAAGAGACGCTTATAAAGAAAACCCTGCAAAAAGACCAGAGCGGTGAATCGTGCGATCTATCTTTTTCAAAGGGGCATTTTTCAAAGGGGCACCTCTTGACGTCGCCGCTATCGCCCCCTACGCATCGCTTTATGAGTGTTGCTGTTGCTGCTGAAAATCTGGTCAAGATTTACCCCAAGACCAGCAAAAACCCCGCCAAGACGGCGCTGGAATCTCTATCGCTTCGCATTCCCCAGGGCAGCATGTTCGCCCTGCTTGGCCCTAACGGGGCGGGGAAATCCACGTTTATCAACATTCTGGCGGGTTTGTGCCGCAAAACATCCGGGGTTGTTACCATTGATGGCCTCAACATTGACACCGATCGCATTGAATCCAAGCGGCGCATTGGCATTGTGCCTCAGGAAATTAATATTGATGCTTTTTTCTCCCCCAAGGAGGCCTTGGAACTCCACGCCGGGCTTTACGGCGTCCCCAGCAGAAAACGCCGGACGATGGAGATTCTGGAGGCCTTGGGGCTGGCCGATAAGGCCAATGCCTATGCCCGCAGCCTGTCGGGGGGAATGCGCCGCCGCCTCATGGTGGCCAAGGCCTTGGTGCATAACCCCAAGATACTGATTTTGGATGAGCCCACCGCCGGGGTTGATGTTGAATTGCGCCAGCAACTCTGGGCCTATGTGCGGGATTTGCACCGCCAGGGCACAACGGTGATTTTGACCACCCATTATCTTGAGGAAGCCGAAACCCTCTGCGATGAAGTCGCCATTATCAACAAGGGCGCCATTGTCGCCCGGGACAGCATGAGCAACCTGCTCAGCAAAGTGCAACATAAAACCATGACCTTGCAATTGAGTGAGGCGATTCCTGCTTTGCCCGCTGGCTTGACGGCTTTGGGGTTTGATCTAAATGAGAACCACCTGCGGGCTCATCTTACCTATGACCCGCAACTGCAACGCATGGATGGTATCCTCAAGGCTTTGGCCGATAACCCCATCCCGCTCAAGGACATGAGTATCGCCGCCCCCAATCTTGAAGATATTTTTCTCGCTTATACTAGGACTCACTAAATGACGAATAATGTTCCCCTGAACGCCGTGTGTGTGTATTGCGGCTCCTCAAGACCGCGCAACCCGCGGCATATTGAGGCCGCCCAAAAACTGGGCATTCTTTTCGCGCAGGAAAAAGTAACCCTGGTGTACGGCGGGGCGCGTATTGGCCTTATGGGTCTTATCGCTGATGCCGTCATGGGCGGCGGCGGCACCGTGGTGGGGATCATCCCCGAACACCTTGAACAATATGAGGTGGGTCACACAGGGGTGAGCAAGCTGCACATCGTTGAGAATATGCACGTGCGTAAAAAAATGATGTTTGATCAGTCTGATGCCTTTGTTGTTCTGCCTGGCGGGTTTGGCACGTTGGATGAATTTTTTGAGATGCTTACCTGGCGGCAGCTTCAGATGCACGATAAACCGATTATCCTTTGTGATATTGACGGGTATTGGCAGCCCCTGCGTGGCCTTCTCGATCACATCGTGGACAACGGCTATGCTCAGCCCGATACCCGCCGCCTGGTGACGATTGTGGATAAGCCAGAGGATGTTCTAACCGCCATTCGTGCCGCGCCATTGCCGATTTATTCGCCCGTTACCAAATGGATGTAGGGCTTGCTTAAAAAGGGCTAGACGCCCGGATAAAGCCGGAATGGGCGCTGTACTCCTGTTGCAGCTCGTAATCGTACTCTGCTGACAATTGCCAGTCATTAAGGGTTCCCACCCCAATACCGCCACCGATATTGAACTTGCCCCGCTGTGGTTCGCCGCCCGTGGTGGTAAAGGCAGGGCCGCCGCCGGTAAAGGTTGAGGTTGTCTGCATTTTATCGCCGATGACATCATAACGATACCCGGCATGGACACTAGGCCGGAGTTGCGTACCGCTGGCCGTGGTAAAGAGGCGTTCCGCCCGTACCCCAAGGCCAAGATCAAGAATGTTATAGTCCATACCGTTGACTTTTAAATTTGCACCCTCAGCCCCGGTTTCGGTAAAGCCCTGCACCGACAGGCGCGTATAGGCTAAACTCACCGTGGGCGTCACCGTAAATCCAGACCCCACCAGGTAATCTTTTCCCAAAAGACCACGGGCTGAATACTGGTTCCCACCATAATCGGCCTTTGCAGTGAGGCCAGTACCACCAACATTATCCCGATGGCTATCAATTTTATTGAAATTATAGCCTACCTGACCATCAAAAAAGACCGTCTCTGTGACCGGGTGCGTCCCGTAAACAATGACCCCGTAGCTGTCAATATTGCTGCGGGCGGTATTGGCATTCTTTGATTCTACTTTGGCTTTGCCGTAGTTAAAGGCTATCCCCACCGTACCACTGTCAAAAATCTCATGGGTGTCTGCGCCCATGATAATCCCGTAGGTTGTCGCATCATACCCTTGGACAAAATTGCGGGTGTTTTGGGTGGCCTTCTGACCAAATCCTTGCAGCCAGACATTATCGGCCACGGACAACCGGGTTTCATTGTTGCCCAGCATCGCCCGAATATCACTATCCGCCGCAACGGTGTTGTAGCTGGCGTTGCTGAACCCAGCGCGGTCGGGGGCTATGGCCTGGCTCAGGCTTGGGGCAAAGCTGTTTTGCCGGATGACGCTGCTGGTTGGGTTATTAAAGCCCTCACGAATATGTTGCAGGCGTCCTTCGGTAATCCCTTGCACCTGATTGCTGACATTAAGTGCCGATTGCTGGGCACCGCCATCCACAACAGGCAGGGCAGATTCTAGGATATTATTGGCCGCCGCCTCATTGGGGGCGTTGAGCAAATTCTGCCGAATCTGGTTTAATGAAACATCATTGACTGAACCCAGGTTCAACATGGTGTTGGCAACGTTAGTATTGTTTGGATTGCTGGCTACGTTGCCGACAGAACTGGTGACGGTAAGTAATACATCTTTGTTAGTAGGACTTCCTACACTGCTCAGGGCAAATTTATAGAGAATAGAATCCGACGTGACACTGGTGGGTAAAGCACCAGTCAAGGCACCGTTTGCATCAATGATTGTAAATGTTGTCCCGACCGGAATAAACCCAGAATTGCCAGTAACCTTAACATCAATAGTAGCACCATTTAAATCCACGCCGCCACCGGTCAATACCAATTTTCCCGCTGAAGATGGATTTGCCCCCGCGGCTGGGCTGACCCCAATCGTTAATGCCCCTAAAGCACTAGCAGTCATGGTGCCCGCGGTCAGCGATTGACCCGCCGCGATCATGATGGTGCCGATGTTGGATAAGGCTCCTGTACTGGTCAGATTAGCCGTGCCTATCTTTAAAGTACTACCCGAATACACCGCAATATCACCAGACCCCAAATTCACAGTATTATTGACTGTAAAATTACTCACAGTCGAATTGCCAACAGTCAGGTTGATACCGCCCTGTACCACACTATTATTATTATTAGTGTCAATAGCTGTAGCTGTAATTGCACCCCCTGTCGCAAAGGTACCGTCAACGATAATGCTATCTTTGACCGCAAAATTAGTAATATGCGCGCCGAGATTAATAGCCCCCGTTATAGTGCCGCCGTTTAAGTTCAAGGTGTCCTTACCCTCACCACCAGTGTACCCGCCCGTGATACTACCACTCAATATCGTCAAGGTATTGTCGCCACCACTATCGAGAACCACACCACCACTAATGGTGCCGCTGTTGATGATGGTCACGTTAAGATCATCTCCATCATCAATAATCTTACCCGTAATTGTACCACTGTTGGTGAATTTGCCTCCCGCCTTAAAACGTACCGCAGCGGCATTGGTGCCTATACCAGAAGAGATGGTACCTAAGTTAATCACACCATCACTGCCGCTTGGGGTTGTATCAATGGAAAGGGCAACCGCACCACTAGCTGTATTAGTATTAGTGATGCTACTGCCGATATTAAAAACTGTTGATGCTGTTGTATTCAAAATCACCGTAGCCTTTGGGCCAGTGGCACCAGATGTAAAATTGCCCGTTATCCCGCCATTATATGTTGTTGTATCACCTTGGGTAATGGGACTGAAAGAAATAGAACTACTGTCCTTGAGCTCTAAGGCATTGCCAGTACCACCGTTTACGGTGCCCGTGTTAGAAAATGCCGTACCTACAATAGAGCTGTTACCATTCAATTGTATTGCGGTACCCGTTGAAGTTGATATCAAGCCATTATTGCTAAAAGAAGTGATGTTTGCACCAGTATTAATGGTCAGTGCAGTAGCGCCCGCGGTGGTAGGAGCGATGCTTGCGCCACTTGCAACAGAGACTGCCCCTGTGCCCGTCAAGGTATAGGGACCGCAATTCACATCACCGTTGTCGAGTGTTAACGATGCAACTGTTCCTGATGTAGGACACACCGCCTCAGCCTGCTTCGCTGCTGAAAACAGCATGATGACCACGATGGACAGAAAAATTAAATTTTTCTTGGTCATCAACCGTCGCTCCATTGAAAGTAGACATGTATTAATTAACTTTCTTCCTAGTGTGATTATATTAAAAAAGAGTTTAAGCAAGCTGTTGCCTCAGCCGTAAAAAACAGTATAGTATCAGTTGGGAACAAATAATCTGTTATGATAATCACCCCCAAAGTTACTGCTATTGTTGTAACGCATAACAGCGCGGCCGTTGTGCCTTTGGCTATTGCGCTGCTGGAGGTGCAAACATTAAAATTGGCAAGTATTCAGATTGTTGATAGCGGTTCAACTGATACTAGTTATGTTCAAATGCTACAGAATCGTTATCCTGATACCGTCCGGGTGCATTACCATGACAATATCGGCTTTGCGGCCGCTAATAACCGTGGCCTTGAGGCGGCACCGCCAGATACCACGCATTTTCTTTTCGTCAACCCTGATTGTTTTTTGACGCCGGAATGGTTGGCGGAGGCAATGCAGGATATGGATCAAAAAACGGTTATGTCGTCACCGTTATACGGTTTTAACATTGCTGCTGATAAACCCACCGGTTTGTATGATTCTCTTGGTATTGACCGCACTTGGTACGGTCGGTGGTATGATATTGCCCAAGGGGAGGCCTGCCGGGTGCTGCCCGTAACACCGGTAGAGGTATCGGCGTTGTGCGGGGCGTTAATGCTAGTACCGGCAACGGTGGTGCATATCCTCCTGCGCCAGCCGGGTGGTTTTTTTGATGAGCGATTCGGGATGTATAAAGAGGATATTGATGCCTCGCTGCGCCTGCGTCGAGCAGGTTATAAACTCATTATCAATCGCCGTCTGTTGGCCTACCATTGTCGGGGTTGGAATAAAAATCGTCAGCAGGCACCGCGTTGGGCACGTCGCCTGAGTGCCCGGAACAATATTTGGTTAGCCATGAAGCACCCGTGGTTACTGTTCTACCTGCCTTACTATGTGGTTCAGTATTTATGGGTACGATATGGTGAACGGTGATGATGTTGCGGTGTTGATTCCTACCCGTAACGGGGGGGAGGTTTTTCAACAAGCTATCGAAGCATTGCAAGCTCAAACCCTGCGCCCGGCAAGGGTCATTGTGGTGGATACCCAATCCAGCGACGGTACGCCGGAACGGGCACAGGCCGCCGGGTACACGGTGCATGGAATTGTTAAAAAGGATTTTGATCACGGCGGTACGCGTCAGTATTTGGCGGCATTGGCCGCGCCGCTGCCGATTCTGGTATACTTGACCCAGGATGCGGTGCTGGACAGCCCTGATGCCTTGGCCACCTTGGTGGCCTTCTTGCGTGAGGATAACCGCCTTGGCGCGGCAGGGGGGCGACAGTTGCCCCACCACGACGCCAACCCCTTGGCCATTCACCACCGGGCGTTTAATTACCCGGCGCAAAGCGCGATACGCACAGCGGCGGATATTCCCAGCTTGGGGATGCGGGCGGCGTTTTTGTCCGATGCCTTTGCCGCCTATCGCCGGAAAGCATTAGAGGCGGTGGGGGGGTTTCCTTCCCCGGTGCTGTTTGGTGAGGATATGCAGGTAGCCGCAAAAATGCTTACCAAAGACTTTGCCGTGGGCTATTGCGCCGTCGCCGCTGTGCGCCATAGTCATAATTATAACATGATGGAAGACTTCCGCCGCAGTGTGGATATCGGAGCCATGCATACCGGTACACCGTGGCTGCGCGATACCTTGGGCGGGGCAGAAGGGGAAGGTCTGCGCTTTGTTCGTTCGGAGGCGGCCTGGCTGCTGCGTCATCATCCCTTGTGGCTGATCCCCGCTGCATTGCACACAGCGGCCAAGCTGCTGGGCTATAAACTCGGCCAGCGAGCGCAGATGTTACCAAAAAAATGGATTAGGGCGTGCAGCATGAATAAGGGATGGTGGGGGATATAGAGTATTAAGCTATAAGGCTATACAGTGCATCTACCCTACCCACACCTCCCCATAGGCCAGCCCGGTAAACCCCGCCCGTTCATAAAAGTGAATTAACCCCATGTCCGTTGCTTCGCACTCTAACAGTCCCGGCACCCCGGTGGGGGCGATGGCCTGAAGGTGCTGCATCACTAAACGCCCCGCGCCACGACGACGCTGATGAAGGGCAACACCAATATTATAATACAGCGTTACCCCATCGCCTTTGGCAATCGAACCAATACCGATGGCGTCGCCTGATGTACTTCGTATCACAATATTGCGATATAATATATCATTCAGGCATTTATGGGCGTTCTCAAGGGCTTCATCGGCATTATCTTGAGCAAAAATATCAACATAAAGCCGCGTAAAATCATCTTTATCTGCCGATGATAGTGAGCTTGCTATACTACCGCCGCCGTCGGCAATGCCAAAAAAAAGATGATGCACCGTACGGCGATAGCCATTGGCCAACAACCGCTGACGAAGCAACTTACCCTGAGCCGCCTCAAGGTTTTCGACCTCATGCTTGGTGTTGGTAAAACGCTCACGTAATTCACCAAAAATAACTCGATCATCGGGATAAAACAGCACCCGCATCACCCGATCTGCACCTTCGGCTTCATCAGCCATGGCATTTTTGGGGCGCACACGGTTACGGCAATGATGATCCGCCGCCATCCAGCGACGCCAGTCAGTTAATGAAGGATTCACAAGGCCGTCAAAGGCCAGCCGCCAGTGCGGCAGTGATTTCCGCTGCGCTGGCATCACCGCTGAAAAATTGGACAAACTCACCTCGTGCGTTCATCCAATAAATAAGGGCGGAATGATCCATGAGGTAGTCTTTCTGGCCAGCGGTGGCGGGACTGGGGGCGGCGTACGCGCGATACCCTTTGAGGACATTTTTGATGGATTCCTCACTCCCCGTAAGGCCAATAAAGCCGGGATGAAACGCGGCAAGGTAGTCCTTGAGCACCGCCGGGGTGTCGCGTGCTGGATCAACAGTGATAAAGACAGGGACGATGGCGTCTTGTTGGGCTTGCGGTAAGGCCTTTAGTGCTGTCGTGATGGTGGCTAAACCCGTTGGGCAGACATCGGGGCAATGGGTAAAACCAAAAAATACCAAGAAAGGCTTGCCCTTAAAGGTGTCTTGGGTGACATCCGCGCCATATTGGTTCGTTAATTGAAAGGGTGCGCCCACTGATGCCACCGCAACAGGCGCAGGCGTGGTGTTTTTATACACCCATGCCCCGGCCAGTAACATTATTGCCGCAACCAAACTCCCGAAGGTTATATATAGAACAATGCGATGAAAGCGGGAAAAAAACATGGTAAGACTTATAGCGTATTTTTTATTGTTGCATCAAGAAAATAACGGCTCTCGCAAAACGGGCAGTTGTTCTCCGCCTATTGTGCACAACAGACTATTGGGCACCTCTATTAAAACACCACCTGTACCCCAGGAAGTCCCCCCGCCGTCGTCACCGCCGGATCATCACGCAATACTCGAATCAACGGTTTGCAATCCGTAATCAAATTATCCCCACTTTGGCAGGCAACTTGAGTAATCTGAATAAAACCAATAAAAGGGCAGGCGGCGGCGGGTAGGTTGCTGCGAATAGTGGTTTGAGCATTGACAGGAAGGCTTGTTTCCCGGCTTGCCCTGATAGTGGTGATGATCTGCCGCTTTGTTGTGGCGACATTGCCAATCAGGGTGATGCCGGTAATAGTGCTTGCCCCCACGTTGGCAAGGCGAAAGTTTGCTTGGCATACAGGATATCCAAGGCTGGTGTTACTGGTAACAAAAGCACTGAGGGTCAAGGAAACACTAGGCCGGGTTGAGACGGGCGGCGTTGCCGAAGTGCCAGTACCAGAGGTTTTTGTGTCCATAAGACGCCAGCGATCCTCATTCCACACCGCCTCCACACTAGACAGAACCGTAGGCGTGGGCGAGGTGAAAAACCCCATTGGCACAAAGGCGATGGTGACTTTTGGAAAACTACCATCATAGCCAAACGTGCTGCACAATTCCTGAAATTTGGTGAGTGCTACTTCGCCAATTCTTTTGGTAATCTCTGGGGAGAGGATAACTTGCTGCGGGTTAATGGCGGCATACAAGGTGCTGTTGCAGGCACTGCTACGCTGGTTAGTACGTGGGACAAGCTTGGTATATAAGCGAAGGCCATTCATCCCCGTGCGAAATTCAAACATGGTACCAAGCCCAGTCGGAGCCTCCCCCACGCTGCCCTCAACCTTTTGCGGGGCGATATAGTACCCGGCCAGAAAATAACCATCATAGGCCGCCCGGTAATAGACATCGTTGTAAAGGGTGATGCTGGCCTGCCCTTCAACCCTGTCGTTGACGCACTTACCGCTGATATCCACGCGGGTGGCAAAGCTGGGAACCCAAATCGCGCAATTACTGATAGTATCGCGCAGCCACACCCCTTGGCTGGCTTGGTTCTGTGCCTGAAGTTGCAAGGAACGCTCTACCGCTGATGGGCTTTGTCCCCAGGCCGGAGACCAACCAAGCACCAGTAATAGCATCAAGATAGCCCACCGCAGTGCTGGTGTATTGGTACGCATAAAAATTTTTGAAATCTAAAATATCCATTTTTCAGAACAATAGCCAGAAAAATAAGATCGATTTAATATACTGTTATTTCAGTATCTTGCGTGTCCTTAATGTCTTTGCCGCCCCCTTGTACCACGGCGGTAAAACGGTATGTGCCCGTTGGCCAGGGGGCTGTCCCGCGTTTTTTTCCAGCATAAACATATGCCTGCATCTGTGAGCGTTCTTGCACTATTTCACGCCGTAAAAACGGTGTGCCATCGGGGGCGGTGACATCAATGATGAATGTTGCACCCTTAGGTACACTATAAGTTTGAAAATAAGCGATAAAAAGTTCACTGGTGGCTGAAATGCGGCGGGCTTCCCCCGTGCCTTGCTGTAATGCCGTACGATCGGGAATGCGATCTGCCGCACCAGAGGAGAAAATTTGCACCGGTCGATACGGCATTCTGGCTAAGGTCTCAGTATCCCACAAGGGGCGCGGTGGTTGCTGACAACTGGTCACAGAACCGGTGAAGGGATCAACCGGATGTTGTTTATCGTAATATTGTACCTCAATGTGCAGGTGAGGAAACTCCGTCATGCCCGACAGACCCACAAGCCCCAACACATCACCACGGCGCACCTTCATCCCGGTTTGAAACCGGACGGAGCCTTTTTTCATATGGCAATATTGCGTTATCCAACCACCACCATGATCAAGACGCAGGCCATTGCCGCATTCTTTAGTAGTTAAAACCTCACCGTGGGCAATACCCTTATCCTCCTCACCATCACGCCCGCCAATAACAATGCCATCCGCCGCCGCCAAAACGGATACCCCAGCATTCATGCGCCCCAGTGTCCCGATGCTGATATCAATCCCCGTGTGCCCATCATAACCACGCCATGAGCACCGGTAATCCTGAAACCCCTTGCCGGGATTATGATCAAAATAATTGACCACCCAGCAATCACGCCCGACGGTACACGCAAGGGGAAAGCTCAACAACGGCGGCTCTGCGGCAAAGGCTGAGGAGAATCGCCCTAATAACAGCAGCAGAAAAATCAGATGGTGCAAAGAGGTTCTTTTCCAAAATGGGTGGTTTACTTATAGAGAGGTGCCCAAAAGTACACTCTGTCAATTAAATGCACCTCACTCATTTTACATGAGAGCCAAAAAATTACTTAATATGGCTGGCCAGCATCCACGCAGCCTTATCATGGGCGGCCAGACGTTCGGTCAACAAATCAGCAGTGACTTCATCCTGATACCCAGCCGCAACGTGCAGAACGCCCCGAACAATCTCGGCAATCTTTATAGTGTCCGCCGTTAGAATCTTGAGCATTTCAGGTGCTTTGGGCACATGGGTTGTCTCTGGGAGGGTAGCGTGCTCTAAAAACTGTTTGAGGCTGCCCACCGGCACTCCATCCAACGCCCGGATGCGTTCGGCAATATCATCAATGGCATCAAACAGTTCCTCGTACAGCTCGCCAAAAAAACGGTGCAACGCGGCAAACTCCAACCCCGTCACGTTCCAGTGAAAATTTTGGGTTTTTACTGCTAAAAGCACGGTGTTGGCCAACACGCCGTTTAGGGCACCTACAAGAATCGTGCGCTGATCGGCCTCAAGAAAAGCATTAGGAGTCATAGCCGATCTCTACCCTCTTTCAAGCAAGACTCAAGCGATCATTTTCAAGGGCACTTCTATTACCCAGCGGCTATCCCCTTCGCCCCAATATCACGACGGTAAAAGCCGTTCTCCCAACGCACTTTATTTACGGCTCCGTAAGCCGCTGCATGGGCGGCAATAAGGGTACGTCCCACCCCGGTCACGGCCAGAACCCGGCCCCCGGTGGCAATGAGCTGACCCTTTGCATCACGGCTGGTGCCCGCATGGTACACGCGAACATCGGGGCTGTCCGCTGGCAGGGCAGCAATCGGCGTGCCCGATGTGTATGAGCCTGGGTAGCCTTGGCTGGCGTAAATCACTGTCAGCGCATGGGTATCCTTAAAAAGCGCTTTTTTACCCGCCAGACCCATTGTAGCGGCGGCGTGGAGCAAATCCACCAGATCGCTTTCTAGGCGGGGCAACAAAACCTCCGTCTCTGGATCGCCAAGACGGGCGTTATACTCAATAAGTTTCGGTCCGGTATCGGTCAACATCAACCCGGCAAACAAAAAGCCCCGGTAACGAATGCCTTTTTCTTTGAGGGCTTTGAGCGTTGGGGCAATGATCGTCTCCAGAATAGCCTGCTCAACGGCGGGGGTGGCTTTAGGGCTGGGGGAATATGCTCCCATGCCGCCAGTGTTGGGGCCATGATCACCGTCATAGGCGCGTTTGTGATCCTGAGCACTGCCAAATGGCAACACGGTTTCGCCATCGGTGAGAACAAAATAGCTCAGCTCCTCTCCGCTCAGGAATTCTTCCACAACAAGAGTGGTGGAGGCCGCGCCAAATTTCCCGGCCAGCATTTCTTTCGCCATGGCTTCGGCCTCTGCACGATCGGGGGTAATAATCACACCTTTGCCGGCGCACAGACCATCGGCCTTGAGAACGTAGGGGGCAGCAACGGTGTCGAGGAACGCCGTCACCTCGGACAGAGTCGTGCACCGGGCAAAGCGCGCTGTGGGAATTTTATATTCGGCGCAGATATCTTTCACAAAAGCCTTAGAGCCTTCCATAATTGCCGCCTGCGCGGTAGGACCAAAGGCGGTAATGCCCGCCGCCGTCAACGCATCCACTACCCCGGCTACCAAGGGTGCCTCCGGCCCCACAACAACAAAGTCAATGGCTTGATCGCGGCACGCTTGCAGAACAGCCATAGGATCACAAGGATCAAGGGCAAGACACTGGGCATATTGAGTAATGCCGGCGTTGCCCGGAGCGGCAAACAAAGCGGTGCAGCGGGGGGAGGCTTTGAGGGCTTCGGCCAAGGCGTGCTCACGGCCGCCGCTGCCTAATAAAAGGATACGCATGGCCTTTCATAAGGCGATCAACAGTGTGGGACAAGAGGGGATATTACGCAGAAACGCCAGAATTTTTCAAAATATAACTATGTATCAAAGAACTAGCCAGAGATGTACCACTGACATACGCATCCTCAAGCCGCGTACCAAGGCACCAATCCCCACACAAACCAATATTGTGATGCAATGCGTAATATTGGCCGAAAGGCTTTTGTGCAGCGGCATACGGCCAGAACACCGCCGTTGTGGCTATCGGCTCTTGCATCGGCAGGGAAAAATATTCCAATAATGATTTTACTTGCATTCGCGCAATGTCATCCCGGGAAATATTGGGATGCAGGCTGGCAAACTCGGTACTTGAATGTATCACCCAGGAATCTAACTCCATCTGCCGCCCAAGTTTTTTATTTTCGCGGCAGGCGAAACTAATATTTTTATCGCTGATTGTTATAGATTCATGTGCTATCTTAAGCGGCTGATCAAAAATGGCGATACTGCTCCACATCGGTTGCATCATTGGCATGGTTTTGATCAAGTTTGCCAACTTGGAGGGCAATCCAGACACAGTTTTCAATAGAGCCGCTGCCTGTGTCGAGGGAATAGCAAGAATCAATTGATCGTAAAAACCCAACGACGCATTGTTTGTATCATAAATGACCCATCCGCCGTCACGACGTTCTAATTTATTAATGCTTATATTGTAGTGGCACTCTAACTTCTGGCTGAGCAATTCCGCGAAGGCTTGCATGGATGGCATTGCTATCCATGATTGAACACCGACGCGGTTTTGTGTTCGGGTATCCCCGATAAGGTTTTTATGTTTCCATACAGCGATGCGCTGGTGCTGCATCAAACGCCTGACTTCGGCACGAAAACCAGGGTGGGTAACACTAAAAATACTGCTGCCTGTATCAAACGACTTCTCTGCAAGCTGCATAGACGCCATGCGACCACCGGGCGAGGGGTTTTTTTCAAAAATTTTTACCACAAAATCGTTATCTTGAAGCAATCTCGCCGCTGATAACCCCGCCATGCCAGCACCCACCACTGCCACCACTGGCTTTGTGTTAGTAATATTAATAAGGGGTGGTGACAAAATATTGCTTTGCAGAGTATCAATCAATGACACTTCAATATCTTTATCCCGCCCCGCAATGGTTCCAGGTACCGGATCGCTTGGGTATTGCCCTACTGCTTGGCGAAAACTGGCAATAGCGACAGGATCGTCAGCATCCAGAGCAAACCGTTGGTACAAATTTTCGGCTGTCTGTATGGCAAAAGCGTTAGGCTTTAACCACGCAAACAGTGGTTCTACCCACGCCGGAAAAAAATGTTCGGGCAACACCCCCGTGGTCTTGAGGTGCTGTTGAATACGGTTCCAGACGGCATCGTTAGTTTGACCATTGTGCAGGGCTTCCAGCCCAACACCACGTCTTTCGCCAGCCACAGGCTCGGGTGGGGAGCCGGCTGCACCTTGCATATAAAAATTGTCGTAAGCATAACAAAATTCACGCCATAAAAAAACATCTTCTAACAAAGTATTATATCCTTCTTTTCCTTCTAAAACAACACTATGAAGCATCATAAACGGCGACACCATGCCATAACGTAAATACGGTAGCATCGTTCGAAAACAATGCGCTGGTGCATACGCATTTGTAATAGGATACTGATCAAGTCCATGCCGTCGTATTTTATCCCACAAAACCATGCCAGCATTGGTGCCGCCGCGAAACAATGGACTGGCCATTACCGATTGATCCACCGCTAGGCTGGATAATAATGGTATCAGGGGAATTTGAGATTTATCGTTTTGTTCGAAAAAAGGTATGCGCAGATTGGGTCTGGACGGCGTTTGAATGGTATAGCGTGGCCATGACCGACCAAATTGACGTGTACGCAAATTTTCTATTTGTTCTTTGAATAAAGAAAAATCTTTATATTTCATTGTTCCAAAAGAAAATAAAGACAGTGCCGTATTCCCATTTACGCGCAGTACTGGGGCTTCAATGGCGCGCTCAACATCCTTTATAACCTTGATCATTCGAGCAATAGGAACATCGTCGGTCACAACAATGGAAGCCTGTTCGGCAAGAGCGATAAGGGAATTATCCGGGCGTTCCGGTGATGATATAACAATACCCGCCTCAATATTATTACGGTGAAGTATTGCGGTAAGCTCCCTTGCGCCTTCCAGAACAAAGGCCATCTGACGAACATTGTTTTTTAAAACAACTTCAATTACAACAACCAGCGGTGTGGCCGTGCGTCTGGCAAGTGCGCACGCAATTTCAAAGGCAGGATTTTCTTTTATCCTTAGGCAACTATGCACCCAATATAGTATATGCTTTCCATTCCGCACAAACATCCGTGAAGAAGGACTCAGCCGTGTCCTTCCGCCCAAAAAATCTGGTAGCTTGGCAATTAATTCCTCCATGGATACAGGCTTCATGGGGCGTGAAGCTTTACCGGTGCTCATAAAATAATAATAAAGATTTTTTATGAAAAAATCGTAGCAGTACACGGATAAATATTGTATCGGGTGTATATGGAAAATCGTCTTACCTCGATCATGGCTGTCCTAGGTGCTCTTGCCTTATTGGTTAGCCAATCCCTTTTTGTTGTTGGCCAGACAGAGCAAGCTCTGATACTTCAATTTGGTGAATTTAAAGCCAGCCACACCACGCCTGGCCTGAAAGCCAAGCTGCCCTTTATCCAGACGGTGATGAAATACCCGCGTCTGGCCGTGGGGATTGAGCGTGCCCCAACATCGGAGATTACCCTTCTCGATCAAAAACGCCTTGTGGTGGATGCTTTTGCTTACTATAAAATCGTTGATCCATTGATGTTTTTTAAGAATTTCACCGAAATATCGCGGGCGGAAAATGCTCTGTCCGGACGGTTGGAGTCCACGTTACGGGAAGTTTTGGGACGCTATCCTTTGTCGGCAGTACTATCCGAACGACGTCAGACCATCATGAATGAGATTAGAGAGCAACTCAACCAAGAACTCATCAAATCAGGGGTCGAAGTCATCAATGTCCGCCTGCGCCAAGCTGATCTTCCTGAGGCCAACAGCACCGCCATTGTCCGCCGGATGATCAGCGAGCGGGAACGTGAAGCTCGGGAACTGCGTTCCAACGGTGAAAAAGAAGCCCAGGAAACACGTGCCAAGGCCGATAAAGAGCGCACGATCAAGCTGGCCGAGGCCGAGCGTGAGGCACAAAACCTTCGCGGTCGTGGCGATGCCGAAGCCATTAAGATTCACGCCGATGCTTACGGTACTGATCCCAAGTTTTATGAATTCTACCGCAGCTTGGAGGCGTATAAAAATGCCCTTACCTCTCAGTCTGGTAGTGGCAGTCAGCCCACCTTCATCCTTAGCCCTAGCTCGCATTTCATGTCGGTGCTAAGTAATGGCGGGGGACGTTAAGGCTCTCGCTATACACCCTTCATGCCTACGCCTTTACACCTTCTTCGCCCAGATCAACTTTCCGCTCTAAAGCAAGGCCAGCCGTGGTTGTTACATTCGTTTTTCGCGGCAAAACCTCACACCGCCGTGCTGGCACCGGACGGGGGCGCAGCGTATTATGGGGTTGAACAAGCCTTAAACACTTGGAGCCTTGGCCGAGCCAGCAGCCTGCTGCCGCCGGGGATGTACACACTGGCAACACCTGTAGATGAAGAAACGCACAACCGCCTCGCCTTAGGCTGGCAGTTGGGGGCGTACCGCTATCGTCGCTATAAGAGTGATGCAGCCCCGGCTCTCGCGCATCTAGAAGCTCCTACGTCGCCTGAAGCGGCAGCCATAAATTTGGCGCGTGATCTCATTAATACCCCAGCGGCGGATTTGCCGCCCCTGGCCTTGGCCGAGGCGGTGCAAGCCCTCGCCCGCCAATACAATGCCGTGTGCAGCGTTATTACGGGAGCCGATCTCGAACAACAATACCCCCTTGTTCACGCTGTTGGTCGAGCCAGCGTTGCACCGCCGTGCCTGATAGACATGACTTGGGGCGATAGGGCGGCAACAAAGCTCACCCTGGTGGGCAAGGGTGTGACCTTTGATTCCGGCGGCCTGAATCTTAAAACCGGTACGTCCATGAACCTGATGAAAAAGGACATGGGCGGAGCGGCGTGGGTGTTGGCACTGGCACAGCTTATCATGCAGGCGCAGTGGCCTGTGCGCTTGCGCGTTCTTATCCCGGCAGCGGAAAATGCCGTTAGCGGCGCGGCCTTTCGCCCAGGTGATGTCCTCAAAAGCCGCAAGGGCACGACGGTTGAGATTGGCGATACCGATGCCGAGGGGAGGTTGCTGCTCGCCGATGCGCTGTGGGAGGCGGGGCGGGAAAATCCGGCATTACTCCTTGATGCGGCAACCCTGACCGGAGCGCAGCGGGTAGCCTTGGGCACCGATCTGCCCGGTTTTTTTACCAATCGCAGGCCGCTGGCCGAAGCCCTGATGACCGCCAGTACCGCCGCCGATGATCCGGTGTGGGAGTTACCCCTGTTCGCCGGGTACCGCAGCCAGCTGGACAGCCCCATTGCTGATCTCTGTAATGTTGGCGGTGGCGGGTACGCTGGTGCTATTACAGCAGCCTTATTTCTTCAGGAATTTATCCCCGCTAACGTGCCGTGGGTACATATGGATTTCATGGCATGGAACCTGCGTGATCTTCCCGGCCGACCTGTGGGTGGAGAGGTGCAAGGGGTACGGGCGGCGTGGGGGGCGATGGCGGCTGTTTTGCTAAAAAATAGCTATGGTATCTTATAGGCCAGAACAATCGCAGGCCACCGGTTCGTTTTTACCAGGTTCGTTTTTACCGCCCCTTAAAAAATGGCTCTTGGGCACCTCTATTAACCCATTTATAGGGATGAGTGGCTCTGATGGGCTAGGCGAGCAAACGTAAGCGTACTCAAACGTACGTGCGGATTGCGAGCATAGACCTGACGACGCCAATCGCCCTAGAAATGAGGTTAATAGAGGTGCCCAGCGATTTTTCTGGCGATTTTTCTAGCTATAATTGAGGCGGTATTATAGCATGACCGCCTCTTGATTATTGAGACCAATTCAAACGATGAGCTATTTCACCCCAAAATCCACGTTTTTATCACACTCGGCGGGGGTGCGACTACTTTTTGTGGGTGTGTTGTTAGTGGTATTTTGGTTGTTGATGGGTATTGTTGCCTCATGAGCTTGGTGTTTGAAAACCTCACCGCTGGTTACGACAGGCACCCCGCTGTGCATCATTTGTGCGGTACGTTGAAGGACAACAGCCTTACCGCGATTATCGGCCCCAACGGCGGCGGCAAAAGCACGCTTCTGAAAGCAATGGTCGGTCTGCTGAAGCCTCTCTCAGGCTGTATCAAAAAAACGGGCAACTGCCGTATGGCTTATCTGCCGCAGGTGACAGAGATTGACCGCAGCTTTCCCATGTCTGTCTTTGATACCGTACTGCTGGGGTTCTGGCCAGTACGGGGCATCTTTGGCGGGATTGATAAACACCAACGCCATCAAGCATTTCATGCGTTGGAAAAGGTGGGGATGGAGGCTTTCGCCAGCCGCCCTGTTTCCGCCTTGTCCTCTGGTCAGTTTCAGCGGGTGTTGTTTGCGCGCCTGATGGTGCAGAATGCCGATATTCTGCTGCTCGATGAACCCTTTGCCGCCATTGACAGCCGCACCACCGCCGATTTGCTGAACGTTTTATTAGAATGGCACAAAGGCGGCAAAACGGTGGTGGCAGTGTTGCATGATTTGCCGCAGGTGCGTACCATTGTTCCAGAAGCCTTGTTACTAGCCCGGGAATGTATTGCCTGGGGTGAGACGAGTACTGTTATGACCGAAGACAACTTACGCAAGGCCGATACGCTGGCTCGGGCATGGCATGACCGCGGCGAGGTATGTGCGGCATGAGTGTATATACCATCCTTGTTACCCCCTTTATTGAGTATGGTTTTATGAGCAAAGCTCTGCTGGGCTGCCTGCTGCTCAGCCTTAGCAGTGCGCCACTGGGGGTATTGCTGATGCTCAGACAAATGAGTTTAATGGGCGATGCCATGGCGCACGCCGTGCTGCCCGGAGTAGCGGTGGGGTTTTTATTAGGGGGTGCATCATTATCCTTGATGAGCTTCGGCGGGTTTGTCGCCGGCGTTATTATCGCTGTACTGGTGGGGCTGGCAACCCGCAGCACCATTGTGAAGGAGGATGCGAATCTTGCGGCGTTTTACCTGATGGCGTTAAGCTTGGGCGTGCTGCTGATTTCGCTGAAGGGCAACACAGTTGACCTGATGCATCTGCTGTTTGGCAGTGTGCTGGCAGTAGATACGGCATCCCTGCGCCTGATGGCGGGGGTATCGTCCTTCACCCTGATAACCTTTGCGCTATTTTATCGGGCATTGCTGGCAGAGGCATTTGACCCGGTTTTTCTCCGTTCCGTCTGCAAAGGCGCGGGACTTTTTCACCTGTTGTTTCTCATTTTAGTGGTGGTGAACTTAGTGGCCAGCTTCCAAGCCCTTGGCACCCTGATGGCCGTTGGTCTTATGATGCTACCCGCTGTTGCTGCTCGTTTCTGGGCACAGGGGTTTGCCCCCATGGTGGCGGTTACCGCTGGTATTGGCATTACCGCCAGCACCGTGGGGCTATTGATTTCTTTTTATATCAATGTTCCATCTGGACCCGCCATTATTTTATCGGCGGGGGTGATGTATCTACTGTCCCTGCTGTTTGGCCGCTTTGGCAGCATCCGGGCGCGGTATTTTCCCTTCAAACACCTCAATCAATAAAGGAGATTTTCATGAAAAAAATACTTGCAGCTCTTTTGTTCGGGGTAGGACTCGCCCTAAGCGCAAGCGCAGCCCATGCTGAACCACTCAAAGTCGTGGCCAGCTTTACCATTTTGGGCGACCTTACAAAACAAGTGGGCGGGGAGGATGTCAAGGTTACTACGCTCGTTGGCCCCGATGGCGATGCCCACGTTTTCCAACCCACCCCCAATGATGCCAAAGCTTTGAAAGAAGCCGACGTGATTGTTGTGAACGGCCTTGGATTTGAAGGGTGGATAAACCGCCTTATTAAAACCTCTGGCACTAAAGCCGTTGTGGTCACGGCCAGCAAGGGCATTGCCAAAACCCTGACCATGGCGGAAGAAGAAGAAAAAGGCCATCACCACCATCATCACGGGAGCACCGATCCCCATGCGTGGCAAAATATTGCGAATGGACGAGTGTATGTGAAAAACATCGCGGCGGCACTGCAAAAAGCCGATACCCCTAACAGTCAGAAATATAGAGAGAGAGCCGAAAAACTGGATGCGGAACTCGCTGCCCTGGATGCTTGGGTGAAAAAAGAAATTGCTACCGTGCCTGTTGAAAAGCGTCGTGTCATTACCACCCACGATGCTTTTGGCTATTTTGCCGATGCCTATCAGGTTAAATTCTTAGCCCCCACTGGGTTCAGTACCGAGGATGAACCCAGTGCCAAGGAAATGAAACAGCTGATAGGACAAATCAACTCTGGCAAAATCCGCGCCCTGTTTTTTGAAAACATGAGCAACCCCAATGTTATCAAGCAACTAGCCACTGAAACGGGGGCGGTAGTAGGGCCAGCATTGTATGCCGATGCGCTTTCTGGTGCTGAGGGCAACGCCCCAACCTATCAGGCGATGTTCAAATACAATGTAACGGAATTGGTGAAGGCGATGGGGCGAAATGAGTAGGGGCTATGAAATCCCAAAGACAAATTTAAACGCCCTCACCCCTGCCCCTCCCACTGGGCTACCCTATGCACACAAATCCTACGGGCACCTCTATTAACCTCATTTCTAGGGCGATTGGCGTCGTCAGGTCTATGCTCGCAATCCGCACGTACGTTTGAGTACACTTACGTTTGCTCGCCTAGCCCATCAGAGCCACTCATCCCTATAAATGGGTTAATAGAGGTGCCCAGCCTCTTTTCCAGCATTAGCCCGTACCAACGCCGTTGCCTTGAAGAAGATAACTGCTGCCTGTTGCCCCCTTCTCCCGCGCAGCGGGGGAAGGTGAGGAAGGGGGTGTTTAAAATTATTAAAACCAATTATTTGACATCATGCTTTTCACCCCCGCCCCGTAAGGCCATCGACCTTCCAGAGTGAGGGCGATTCAAGATTAAGCATTCTGTTATAGCTGGTTGCACAATTAAAAGTATATTTGCAACCAGCGCACGGCACAAAGTGCCGCGGCCGAATGACCGAACAAAAATAACTTATAGCGCGCTGAAGACTTTATCAATGTCTACCGCTAATTACGCAACGCGCTATAATGTTGCAACCCCCTATAATAGAGGTGCCCGAGGAACAACGCCGCAGGCAAGGGGTGAAGAAAGCCCCAGGTAAACCGCCAGGCATCGAGGTAAAACAGGGCTTCCTTACTCGGCTGGATAGCCAGCAACGGGTACAACGCCGCCGCCGGGTTGCCCGATGCCCCGGCGGCAACCTCCCCCCCTGCCTCCAGCACGAAAACCATTATTCCCTTCTGACGCAGAAAAAACGCCAACGCCGCCCCGGCAATGCCGGAGCCGACAATGGCAACAGAGAGAGAAGGCAAAGCCATAAAACAGGTATGCGGGGGGGAGCGGAGCGGGGGCAAGGGGAATGTGCTTTAATAAGGGAACTGAAGATAAAGCAATTGAACAATTGGTTGGCAAAGACTACATGCGTCTTGGGGAATACTTTTTAGTTATCTGTAAGGAAACGCATTGATGTCATCATTAGATCTGGTCAATGAACAAATTGCAAAATTTCTGGAGTCGGCAAAGCCAGAGGTTTTGTGTATTCGCGGTCATTGGGGCATTGGTAAAACGTATGCGTGGAATGAGGGCTATAAAAAGAATTTTGAAAAAATAGCCCTATCCCATTATGCGTATGTTTCATTGTTTGGTATCAACACACTTGATGATTTAAAACTTGCCATTTTTCAGAATAAAGATTCAATCAGAGATACTCGCCAATCTTCACATTGGTTTAAAAAAAACATCGGAAAAAATCATCAATCCATACAAGAAGTCATGAAAGCCGTTCCCAAATTAATCGGTGTTCCAGGTAGCGTAGCGTTAAAGTTTCTTATAGAAAAATTACCAGAACAAACAATTATCTGCATTGATGATCTTGAACGGCGCGGGAAGAACCTTGAGCTTAAAGACGTTATGGGACTTATTACACAATTGAAAGAAGAGAAAAACTGCAAGGTTGTGTTAATATTAAACGACGAACAACTGACCACATCAAAAGACGATTTTCAAAAACTGAAAGAAAAAGTAATCGACAAGGATATTCAATTTAAAACATCTATAGAAGATGTTGAAAAAATAGCTTTTAAAGACTATCAGCCCGAAGGTTATTATAAAACGACCATTACAAAAGCCTGCCATGATTTAGGAATAAAAAACATAAGAATAATCAATAAAATAAAAGACCTTCTAAACCAACTATCAATAGACATTTTTGAGAGAGAAAATTTTCATGAAAGCACAAAATATTCTGTGCTTCGAACACTCGCCCTCGCGACATATGCAGCGTACGGCCCAACCTGGGCACCTCTATTAACTCCACCCCCGCCCTCAGAAAGCATTGATTCAGTTGATCCAGAACTTTCGGAATCAGGGATAATAGAGATGCCCACCTCTGATAAAATTCCCGACACGGATTTTATCAAAGAATATTCATCCGTTAAATATTATGTTGGCAAAGAAAAACAAAATGATCCAACAGATCCGCGGCATAAATTTTTAGAAAAGTACAGTTATGGCAACACCGATGAACTTGATAGAGAAATTATAGATTCTGTTGAAAGAGGTTATTTTAATACAGACGTCCTATGGGAGCATATAAGAAAACACAATCAATCTGTTATAGACAAAATAGCAAAAGAAGATTTTCACAAGGCTTGGGATGTATTTCATGATAGTTTTGATGACAATAAAAATGAGGTGGTAGCAAGCCTCTACAACGCCTGTGAGAAGAGCATCGGCAATGTATCGCTTGGAAATATTGATGGAGTGATATGTACATTACGAGAACTTGGAGACGATGAGAAAGCTGATGCGTTAATTGATACATATTTAGCACACTCCTCTGACCCTGCACGCTTTGACACAAGCCCAAGCCATTTGTGGGAACCTATACGAGATAAAAAGTTTCATCCGAGACTCAACGAACGGTATCAAGAATTAATACCTAAAAAATCCCTGCGCGATGCGTTGGAGACAATTGCCGGAAAGAGCTGGAATCCTGAAGATCACGCAGCCTTAAGTAAAGCCACTGCTGATGATTACTATAAATTGTTCAAAAAAATAAAAGATCGTCATTTAACTGCATGGATAAGAGCAGGACTTAGTTTTCCCGACCAGTCGCTAGAGGGACAGCCAACTGTGCCAGATAAAATTCGTACAGCTCTTGTAAGAATCAGCAAAGAATCACCATTAAACAAATTGAGAATGAAGAAATTTGGAATTCAAGAAGAAATTGACAAACCCCTCCCATGACACCACCCCCCACCCCCCTCCTCGTCTGGCTGGACAACGATTTCCGCCTCGCGGACAACCCGGCGTTGATAAAAGCAGCCCGGCACGGCGCAACGCGGCTGATACTCTGCGTGACGGATGCGAGCCTGCCAAGGCCACGCGGGGCGGCCAGCCGATGGTGGCGGGATCAGTCGTTGCTGGCCTTGGAGGAGAGCCTCAAGCCTTTAGGACAGCGGCTGTACGTGCATACCAGCGATGCGGTGGAGGGCATCACCAGGCTATGCGTGGATCAAGGGGTGGCGGCGGTATTTTGTAACGCTTCCCCCGATCCGGCACGGGCAGCGCAGCAGCGGTTGATGCAGGCCAGCCTTGGCGTGCCGCTGCATATCCTTGAGGGCAACGTGTTGCACGCCCCGGATGCGGTGCTCAAAGGCGACGGCACACCGTTTCAGGTATTCACGCCGTTTTCAAAGGCGGCGGATAGCGTGCCCGTTACTGCCCCCCTACCGCCGCCATCGGAACTCCCCCCGCCGCCGGAAACATTGGATTTTCCAGACTGGAAGCCCTTTCAGCCCCATTGGGCAGGCGGCATGGCGGGGGCATGGACGCCGGGGGAGCGGGGGGCGCAGCAGCGGCTGGAAGATTTCTTGCACCGCCACCTGACGGGCTATGCCGTGCAGCGGGACTACCCCGATGAGGCGGCAACCTCAAGGCTTTCTCCCCATTTGGCCAGCGGTGATATCAGTGCTCGGACTATCTACCACGCCGCTCGCGCCTTGGGATCGGGCAAGGATAGGGAGCGATTTATTGCCGAGCTGTACTGGCGGGATTTCTCCTACCATCTGCTATGGCATTTTCCCGATCTGCACCAGCGTAACTGGCGGGCGTCGTTTAATCATTTTCCGTGGGGCGAGGATCATAAGGCCCTACAGGCCTGGCAACGGGGAAAGACAGGCTATCCCATTGTGGATGCCGGGATGCGGGAATTATGGCACACGGGCTGGATGCACAACCGGGTGCGGATGATAGCGGCATCGTTTTTGGTCAAGCACCTGCTGCTCCCCTGGCAAGCGGGGGAGGCTTGGTTTTGGGACACCTTGGTGGACGCCGATGCGGCCAGCAACCCGGCCTCGTGGCAGTGGGTGGCGGGCAGCGGCGCCGACGCTGCGCCGTATTTTCGCATCTTTAATCCCATCTTGCAGGGGCAGAAGTTTGATCCCCAAGGGGGCTATGTGCGCCGCTGGTGCCCTGAATTGGCCGGGCTACCGTTAGCGGCGCTGCACCTGCCCACGCCTGCGGCCATTGTGGATCACACGGCGGCACGGGCAAAGGCACTGGCAGCGTTTGAGGGGATTAAGGGGTTATAGCGCGTTGCGTAATTATCGGTAGACATTGATAATGTCTTCAGCGCGCTATAAGTTATTTTTGTTCGGCCATTCGGCCGCGGCACTTTGTGCCGTGCGCTGGTTGCAAATATACTTTTAATTGTGCAACCAGCTATAAAAGCCCCTGGTTTTTAAACGATAACGCCTCACTCCGGCTGACAATTACATGATCCAGCAGGCTTACGCCCACCGTCTCCAAGGCGCCACGGACAGCGCGGGTAAAGGTAACATCCTCAGGGCTGGGGGTGGTATCGCCGCTGGGGTGGTTGTGCACCAGGATGACGGCACTGGCGGCGTGGTGCAGGGCATGGCGAGCTATTTCCCGGGGGTAGCCGGGGGTCTGGCTGACGGTGCCGCGCTGTTCTTCAACGGCGTTGATGAGCCTGTTTTTGCTGTTGAGGTATAAAATCCATAGGCTTTCAATGCTATTATGGCCGATGCGGGCGCGGCAGAAGGCCTCCACCGCCTGCCAGTTGCGTAACAACGGCTGTTCCCGCAGATCTTTTTCAAGCAGGCGCAAGGCGGCAGCCTCCACCCCCTTGATGGCCGCCACGGCGGCCTCCCCTACCCCATCCACTTGCAACAATGTCGCTGGTTCCGCCCGCAGCACCGCCGCATAGCCGCCGCAATGCTTGAGTAATGCCTTTGCCAACGGCTTGGTGTCCCCCCGTGGGTGGGCGGCAAACAAAATGAGTTCCAGCAGCTCATAATCCTCCAGCACGCCGCCCTTGTTGAGCCGCGCCCGCAGCCGCGCCCGATGCCCCAGCATATGGGAAGCGGCTGGTGTTTTAGTCATCTGGTTGCTCCATCAGCAGCGATGGTAGCAGGCCGGACGCCAGTGTCCACTGTGGCCAAAGTATTGGCCACAGTATTGCTTGCTTGATCTTTGTATCATATACAGGCTAAACACAGCCTCGATGATGCGGAGAGATGGCCGAGCGGTCGAAGGCGCACGCCTGGAAAGTGTGTATACGTCAAAAGCGTATCGAGGGTTCGAATCCCTCTCTCTCCGCCATTGACTTGAAACAAACCGCGCTCATGGCTTTTGATGGCCTTGCCATGAAGCCCAGTAAATCTGCCGTTTCCCCGTGGTTTTGTCTTGACTGATACACAGCTTCAAACCCCCATTTCAGAGGCCTTTTTGCTACCCCATGACGCTCTCTTCTGAAAAACCCGTACCAGCGAAACGGAAGTACGGGCTCTGCAAGTCAAGGAAA
>JBKCUA010000029.1:0-7606 GCA_046318675.1 Holosporales bacterium | reverse complement strand
ATGGTTGCGGCAGCACGTATTATGTTGCCTACCGCTAGGGTTCGTCTATCTGCTGGGCGTGCAGCCTTATCAAGGGAAGCCCAAGTATTGTGCTTTATTGCCGGGGCTAATTCTATTTTTTACGGCGAAAAACTTCTTACTCCAGGTAATAATGATGCAGCTGGGGATAGTGCTTTTCTACACGATTGTGGGTGAAAGGCAGAATTATAGCTGGTTGCACAATTTAAAGTATATTTGTAACCAGCGCACGGCACAAAGTGCCGCGGCAGAATGGCCGAACAACAATAACTTATAGCGCGCTGAAGACTTTATCAATGTCTACCGCTCATTACGCAACCCGCTCTACTGTCTACAGCTTGAACGCAACGCGCTATCACCACGCCATTGTGGCACTGGCACTAACCTAGAATTGGACAGCGGCAGGCGTTTTTCACCCACCCATTTTGCCTAAGAGCCAATTTAAAGCTGTCCTAAACTACGACGCCAAGCCCGCGCCCCTGGTTGACCGTGGTAGAGGCCGTGCAGCGGTTGCACTAATAATGAAGGTGAATCATTGGGATAATCCAGTGTATAGGCGCGGTACTGTTCAGCAATAATCGCGCGATCGGGCAACGGCGTGCCGTACAGGGCATGGTCAAGCTCGGTGAGAAAATAGGGGTTGTGCCAGGCTTCCCGGCCAATCATGACGGCATCAACATGGCGCAGGTGCTGTTGTGCGGCGTCAATGGTGTTTATTTCCCCGTTGAGGGTAACGCGCAGAGCTGGGTATTCGGCCTTGAGGCGATAGACACGCTCATACTGAATCGGCGGCTTGGTGCGGTTTTCTTTGGGGGATAAGCCTTTAAGGTACGCCTTACGGGCGTGGAGGATAAAATGCCCCACCCCCGCGTTGGCCACGGTGTCAATAAAACGGCGCAGGAAATCCTCGCTGTCGTCATTATCCACACCAAGGCGAGTTTTCACGGTGATGGCCAGGCCGCTGGCCTGCTGCATGGCCTTGGCGCAGGCGGCAACAATGTCAGGTTCTCGCATCAAGCACGCGCCAAACCGTCCGGCCTGCACCCGGTCGCTGGGGCAGCCGACGTTGATGTTAATCTCACGATACCCGGCGGCGGCGGCGTGGCGGGCGGCCTCGGCCATTTGAGCCGGATCGCTGCCGCCGAGTTGCAACACTACAGGTTGCTCTTCGGGGGAGAAGGCTAATAAGCGTTCACGATTGCCGTGGACAAGAGCCGCGCTGGTGATCATTTCCGTGTACAGCACCGCATGAGGGCTGAGCAGCCGATGTAGAAAACGACAATGCCGATGGGTAACATCCAGCATGGGCGCGACAGCGAGGGTAGTATCAAACAGCAAGCAAACACGCCACTTCATAACGGTATGCCGTGTGCCTGGCGGTCTCAAGATAGGCCAAGGCGGCGCGCATCTGCCCTGGCGTGAGCCTAGGGTACCCCGGCACTGCCGGGCTGCCCGCACCAAGGCGGTGTACGGCGCGGACAAAAGCGGCACCGTTGGGGTATGGCATGGGAAACGAGGCTGTGCGAACGGTAATACCATGCTGGCGGCAGAAGGTATCTATCTGTGCGAACGATAAAAACCGGTGCGGTGCTGGCAACCCGGTCTTGGCAAGGGCAGCATACCATTCGGCGCAGGTGCCCTCAATAAACAGGGTGGCGGCAACAACACGGCTGTGGCTGCGCCAGCCCTGAAAAACATCCAGCGGATGATGGAGCCATTGCAGAACGCAATTAGCCGTGAGCACCTCGGTGCTGGCAATCGGCAATCGTTCTGCATCGGCAACGACGGCTGGGAGCAAGCCATGGTGTAGCGTCGCTTCGGCGCGATCCAGTGCCAGCCAGCGCAGGGTCGGCCATCGTCGGGCAAACAAAGACGTGGAAAGTCCTACCCCCGCACCCACGTCCACCGCCCAGCCCGTAGCTGTTGTAGGGACAGCAGTGGCGAGTGCATCGGCCAGCAACGCGGCGGCTTTTTGCTGCACCCCGGCGTGGAGGCTATAGGCAGACGCGGCGGCGGAAAAACGGGTGATGATGGGGGATGCCATGGAATATTCAAATATTTGAATAAATCACGCCGCTTGCTGGGCATTATCACCGTCATCATCCGCATGGGCAGCTAGTAAGGCCGGAATCGGCGAGGAGGGGTCTGTTTTGACCCCCAGTTTGGCTAACTGCTGGGTTTTGCTCAGCACGTTGCCCTTGCCCGTGGCCAATTGCCCTAGGGCTTTGTCGTAGCTTTCCTGTGCTTGAAACAGACGGCTGCCGATTTGTTGGAACGTGGTCACAAAACCACTGATCTTTTTGTACAGTTCTTCGCCTTGTTTGGCGATCTCAAGATGGTTTTGCGCCTGGCGTTCTATCCGCCAGACTGAGGCAACGGTGCGCAAGGTGGCAAAAAGCGTTGCCGGGCAGACAAGCACCACTTTTTTGTTCCAAGCGTATTCCTGCAAGGTGCACTCCTGTTGTAGTGCCAAGGCGTACGCCCCTTCAATAGGGATGAACATCAGCACGAAATCCGGCGTGCCCAACGTCTCCACATTTTGGTATTGGCGTTGCTGTAACCCGTTGATATGGGTGCGGATAGATGCTAGAAACTGCTTAAGGTGCACGGCGCGCGGGGCTTCATCGGTTTCGGAAAAATACCGCTCATAGTGGGTTAGCGACACCTTGGAATCAATGATAAGATGCCTGCTATCCGGCAGATTGATGATCACATCAGGGCGCAGACGATTCCCATCACTATCGGTGAGATGTACCTCAACATCGTATTCTAAACCCTTACGCAGGCCGGACGCTTCCAGCACTTTTTCCAGAACCATCTCCCCCCAAGTGCCTTGGGTTTTTGCCTCGCTTTTGAGGGCGTTGGTGAGGCGTTCTGTTTGCAGAGTAATATCTTTGTTCGCAGAGGCAATAAGTCGTATTTCGTTCTTTAAAGAAAACTGTTCTTTTGCTTGTTCATTCAGGGAGTTCTTAAATTCCTGCAATTTTTCCTGCAAGGGGTGAAGCAGGGAGCCAAGCCCAGCCTCGGATTGTTTTTTAAAGGTGGAGGATTTCTCTTCAAAAATACGGTTAGCAAGGTTTTCAAACTGGAGCCGGAAGGTTTCCTCCATCGTGGCGAGATCGCTTTTGTGCTGCTGGATTTTTTCGGCGAAGGCTTCTTTTTCGGTTTCCAGTTTGACGAGCTGCTGCTTGGCGGTTTGCAGGGCGGCATTAACGATGTCCAGCTTGCTCTCGTGTTTTTCTCGCTCGGCTTTTAATTCCGCCGTCAGGGAATTGATGTTAATATCGGCATCCTGTTTTGCGGCGGTAATGGCATCAAATGCTGCTTTAGAAACCTTATTTTTTAAGGCAACATTCCATACCAGCGCAAACGACGCCCCAGCCCCCAACAAAAAAGTCCCCAGTACCAAAACACTTTCCATATCCATTTTTCCCTGCACACCCTAGAGTGTCGCTTTTAGCCTGCTCTCTAACGTGTTTAAAAATTCTTCGGTTGTCAGGTAGGGTGCATCATTACTGATGAGAATCGCAAGGTCTTTGGTCATCTTGCCGCTTTCCACGGTGTTGATGCAAACTTTTTCGAGGGTGTCGGCAAAACGTTGGACGTCCGGGGTGCCGTCGAGCTTGCCGCGATGCCATAAACCCCGCGTCCAGGCGAAAATGCTGGCAATGGGGTTAGTGGAGGTGGGCTTGCCCTGTTGGTGTAATCGGTAGTGGCGGGTGACGGTGCCATGGGCTGCTTCGGCCTCAATGGTGTTGCCATCCGGGGTTAATAAGACGGAAGTCATCAGACCTAGGGAGCCAAAGCCCTGTGCCACGCTGTCCGATTGCACGTCGCCGTCATAGTTTTTGCAAGCCCAGACAAAATTACCATCCCATTTGAGGGCACTGGCCACCATGTCGTCAATCAGGCGATGTTCATAGGTGATACCGGCGGCTTTGAACGCATCGATGAATTCTGCTTCAAAAACTTCCTGAAAAATGTCCTTAAACCGGCCATCGTATTTTTTAAGAATGGTGTTTTTGGTTGACAGGTACACTGGCCATTTGCGTTGCAGGCCATAATTCAAGCATGCCCTAGCAAAGCCGCGAATTGAATCATCAACATTGTACATGGCCAATGCAACGCCGGAGCTGGGGAAATCATAAACGTGGTAGTGCAGCGTTTGCTGGTTTTTATCATCGGGTGTAAAGGTAATAGTTAGCTTTCCGGCACCGGGGACGCGAAAATCAGTGGCGCGGTACTGATCACCAAAGGCATGACGGCCAATGGCAATCGGATGCTTCCATCCCGGCACCAAGCGCGGCACGTTGTGACAAATTATAGGCTCCCGGAACACCGTACCGCCCAGAATATTGCGAATAGTACCGTTGGGAGACTTCCACATTTCTTTGAGGTGAAATTCTTTTACTCTAGCCTCATCAGGGGTAATGGTGGCGCATTTGATGCCAACCCCGAATTTTTTTATGGCTTTGGCCGCGTCCACGGTAATTTGATCGTTGGTGGCATCCCGGCTTTCCATGCCCAGATCATAATATTTGAGGTTAATATCCAAAAATGGCAGGATGAGCTTGTCCTTGATAAGCTGCCAGATAATGCGGGTCATCTCATCGCCATCAAGATCAACCACCGGGTTTTTAACTGCAATTTTTGCCATGCCAAACCATCCTCATGTTAAATAAAGCGTTCCTTCTTAACCTAGATGCTGTAAAAAGAAAGTGAAAAGGAATGGTTCTGGTTTTTTCATTCCTTAGGGCACCCGCCCTAGAAATGAGGTTAATAAAGGTGCCCCTTGGCCCACCACTGCGTTGCTTCGGCAAGGGCTTCTCGAACGCGAACCGGGGCGGTGCCCCCGGCCACGGCGCGGCGGGCAATGGCGGCTTCAAGGGTTAGGACGCTTTTGAGGCGCGCATCAAGGCGTGGTTCCACGGCGTGCAGGACATCAAGGGGCAGATCGGCAATATCCACGCCCAATGTTTCGGCTTTATTGACAAGGGAGGCCGCCACATGGTGGGCTTCGCGGAAGGGCATATTTAATGTTTGCACGCACCAGTCGGCGGCCTCAGTGGCCAGTAAATGCCCCTTGCCGCAGGCCGTCCGCATGGCGGCGACGTTCACTGTCATGTCGGCAATCATTCCGGCCATGACTCTTAGGCTGAGGTGGAGGGTATCCACAGCCTCAAACACGATTTTTTTATCATCCTGCAAATCCTTGCTATAGGCCAAGGGCAGCCCCTTAAGTATCCCGGCCAAATGCCCAAACGCGGCCAGCAGGCCGGGTGCCTTGGCACGCACCAGTTCCGCCGCATCAGGATTTTTCTTATTCGGCATGATGGAACTGCCCGTGGTATAGGCATCGGATAGCTTTACAAAACCAAACGCCGGGGACATCCACAGCACCAGCTCCTCGGCCAGGCGGGATAGGTGGGTGCCTAAAATCCCCGCCGCTGCGAGAAATTCCAGCGCGAAATCGCGGCTGGACACGCTGTCTAGCGAATTGGCCGTGGGGCGATCAAAGCCCAAAGCGTTGGCAACGCTGGTGCGATCGAGGGGATAGGTTGTCCCGGCCAAGGCCGCCGCCCCTAACGGGCATTCATTGAGGCGTGTGGCGCAATCGGTAAGCCGTCCGTAATCCCGGCGCAGCATGGCCTCATAGGCCAGAAGATGGTGGGCAAAAGTCACGGGCTGAGCCGGCTGTAAATGAGTGTAGCCGGGCATAATCGTCTCAACGTGGGGCGTGGCGGCAAGAAGTAACGCCTGCGCCAATGACCCTATATCGCTTTGAACTGTGCTAATGGATCGACGTAGCCAGAGACGAAAATCAGTGACAACTTGATCATTGCGGGAACGCCCGGTGTGTAGCCGACCAGCAGCCTCACCAATGAGCTGCTTGAGGCGCACCTCAACGTGCATATGAATATCTTCAAGATCGGGGGTAAAAATCATTTTTCCGGCAGTGATTTCATCGCGGATGATCTCAAGACCTTTTTGAATGGCGGCGTTGTCGTCACGGCTGATGATCCCCTGATCGGCCAGCATGGCCGCGTGGGCGCGGCTGGCGTCGATGTCTTCATGATAAAGACGCTTGTCCACGGCAATGGAAGCATTGATGTTTTGCAGCAACGGTGCCGCCGCTGCGGCAAACCGGCCACCCCATAACGGGTTTGCGGAAGAAGAAGTATCAGGCATAGCCGTGACTTTAGACAAAAGCGTCTGAAAAAGGAAGCCTTGCTCGTCGTAAGTTTTCTTTAAGATTCTTAACGTACAAAAATATTGGAGGAGTATAGGAAAAGCTATTGCGTTTTTTGTAAAAAGTTATACTTTAAAATATAATATTGGGTGATTTATGACTTATATCACAAAAAAAGCACGCCACCGTTGGGTAGGGGTTGTGCTTTGTTTTTTTCTTCTGTTCAGCACTGTGGCCGAAGCTAATGCTCCTGCTTGTCCGCCAACCCCACCGCATAAACACAAGACAGTAGAAAAGAAAAAACCGAAGCCGCCGGTGGCCTGTAAGACTCCAGCAAGGAAAAAAATTGTCCATAAAGCCCCGGTGCCCGCCCCTGTTGTAGTGGCGCAGCCTGCTCCTCCACCGCCGCCCATGCCTGCTCCTGTGTTTGTACCTGCCAATAGGCCTGTAGGGACAACGATATACTATGAAAAGCCCTATCCATTAAAAAGCCCAGCCCCAGAGGTTGCCGCAAAGCCCAGCGGGTGGAGTGGTGATATAGGCGTGGGTGCCGGAACCCTTCCCAAGTTTGAAGGGGCGAACAAATACAGAACCGTACCATTGGTGCATGGCAAAGTAGCGTATAATGATTTTTATCTGGCAGTGGAAAGCATGAACACCAACGGTGCGGCAGCCAAGTTGAACGTGGTGCCTTCCTCTAGTGTTAATTTTGGCCCGATGCTCAACTATCGCCTTGGGCGGAAAACTACCACGGATAACCGCCTGCAAAAATTGCCTATTTTGGATCCGGCTGTTGAGGCTGGGGCTTTTTTACGTTTTAACTTCAAAGGCTTTGAAAGAGGTGATACGTCGGGTCTTGAGTTTCGCGCCCTTACCGATGTTTCCGGTGTACATGATGGGAGTATCCTGGAAGCCAAACTGGATTACACAAAAATTATCAGCAAAAGCTTTAGCCTTGGCGGGGCGGTACGCACCTCTTATGTGGATAACAGCTACAGTAAAACATACTTTGGCGTCACTAAGTCTCAGCAAACGAGCAGCGGCCTGAGCGAATCAAATCCGGGCGGCGGTTTTAAGGACGTGAGTCTGGATTTAAGCGCGACCTATATTTTAAACCCGAAATGGAGCCTGACAGGGCTTGCCAGTTATTCTCGCCTCATTGGCGATATTGCGGATAGTTCCATTGTCAAGGATGCTGGTAATGCCAACGAATACCGTGGCGGGATGTTGGTAACGCGGAAATTTTAGGGGCACCTCTGGGCACCTCTATTAACCTCATTTCTAGGGCGATTGGCGTCGTCAGGTCTATGCTCGCAATCCGCACGTACGTTTGAGTACGCTTACGTTTGCTCGCATATACCTTCCTAGCCACTCATCCCTATAAATGGGTTAATAGAG
>JBKCUA010000028.1:0-59737 GCA_046318675.1 Holosporales bacterium | reverse complement strand
CAAAGACCTGGCCAGGCACCGAGGGCTCTACCGCTCTTCTCCTTTTCATCTGTCTACCAAGACACCCAAGGAAGAAAATTCGAGAACAGCGGCGGACAGCTTCCAAACAGACATTCCCGGAAGGCGTTTTTTGAAAGTAAGACGCAAGATTCTGGAGAGAGACTGAAAATCTCTCCCCCTTGTGAGATCAGGCAGTAAAAGAGCTACCACCAATCAGGAAAGCAGGTTCAATCAAAACAACGGGAGTCCCGATCCTTCGCTGATCGCGGGCACTGATCCCCCCTTCCCCCCGCTTCTTATGCGGCGGGGAAGGCTTGGCCTGATATATAAAATTTTATTAAAATTAAGCAATTATGCAACGGCGTACATGGCGCAACGCGGGAATAAGCAGCACCAACCCCGCCGCCACCATAATCCCAGACCCCAGCATAATCATCTGCCCCGTCAGTCCCAATAAACCATGCAGCACCCAGAACAGCAACGATGACACCAAAATCGCCGCCATATCAAAGAAGTTGCTCGTCGCCATGACTTGGCCGCGCTTGTTCACTGGTGCTTCTGCCTGAAGCAACGTCAGCAGCGGCAGGACAAACAAACCACTACCCAATCCCAGCAAGCTCATCAACAAAAATGCCTGATAATACAACAAATTTAATAGACCCAAGGCCAACAATGCCGCGCTTAATAACAACTGGCCATAAAGCACCAGCCGCAACCGCCGCGTCCCCGTGCGGGTATGTCCAGCCCAGATAGCCCCAAGACCAATCCCCAACGCCGCCGCCGCAAACAGCGCACTGGCCTTAGTCTCCGAAACGTGCAGAGCCTCACGCCCATACACCAGCACCACCAAGTAAAGCAGCGATGCCATCAACCAAAACAACACACTAGCCACCAACGTGAACCGCAGCAATGGATTGCGCCAGACCAGCGGCAGGCACTGGCCAATTTCATGCAGCGGGTTGGGATCAAACCGGGCTGTCACGTGCCCCGACGGTGCCTTGGGAATAAAATACACAAACGCCGTCCCGCCCACAGCCACGGCCAACAGCACAGCCCCTATAAACACATGATCATCAGAAAAAAATTCCCACAAATACCCCCCGAACAGCGTACCGCCAATAATGGCAACATAGGTGGTCATCATCAGGTACCCATTAGCCTTGGCCACATCATGGGGGGCAAGAATCTCCGGCAAAATTCCATACTTAGCCGGACTGAAAAACGCCGAATGCGTGGCCATCAAGAACAAGGTAGCCAGCAACAATTTTAAATGGCTGTTCTCCCAAAAAACCAAAAATGCCAGCACCATGGCCACAATCTCAAAACTCTTGCTGAACATCAGCACCCGATCCTTGCGATACCGATCGGCCAAAAACCCCGCCCACCCGGAAAACAACAAAAACGGCAGGATAAACACCGCCGTGGTCAAAGACAAATACGCCGCTCGGCCATCGCCGCCCTCAGGCTGCATCGCCAAAGCCGCCATGGAAATAACCATCTTAAAGGCGTTATCGTTGAAAGCGCTGCAAAACTGGGCGATAAAATAACACCCCATGCGTGGATGGGTCAGGGAGGTATAATGATGCTCAGACACGCCGTGGTTCTAAAGGAGTCCGGAAGAGGATACAAGCGTCCCATGCACACACTATCCTGTCCTTGACGATACCCGGAAAATATGTTAGCACTCAAAAAAGAGGAGTGCTAATGACCTACGCTCTCGTTTCCCTACCATCCTTTGATGCCGACGCCGGGTTACAGCGTTACCTGCAACAAGTAAAAAGCTTTCCGGTGCTCAATGCCGATGAAGAAGATACCTTGGCTCGCCGTTGGTATGAGCATGGTGACCTGAAGGCTGCCCATCGTCTGGTGACCAGCCACCTTCGCCTTGTTGTCAAGGTTGCTATGGGCTATCGTGGTTATGGGTTGCCGCTGGGTGATCTCATCGCTGAGGGTACCATCGGCCTGATGCACGGCGTGAAAAAATTTGACCCAAACAAGGGCTTTCGCCTCGCCACCTATGCCTTGTGGTGGATCAAGGCCTCTATTCAGGAATTTGTCCTGCACCAATGGTCATTAGTCAAGGTAGGCACCACTGCGGCGCAGAAAAAATTATTCTTTAACCTCCGTCGACTCAAAGCTCGCTTGGCCAAATCCGACAGCAAAAGCATTGATAGCTTTGATGCCGCCACCATTGCCAACCAGCTACAAGTACCCGTTACCGAGGTTTTGGAAATGGATAAGCGCCTCCTCACTGGCGGCGATCGCTCCTTAAACACCCCATTGACAACCAACGACGATGATACAAGTGAATGGGGCGATACACTTGCCGATCCAACGCCGTCACCGGAATTGCGCCTTGCCGAAGAGGATGAACAGCAAAAACGAGTCGCCCTCCTGCACCAAGCCTTGGCAACTTTAAACGAGCGCGAACGTGCCATCTTCACCGCCCGCCGCTTGGCCGAGCCCGCCGAGACCCTCGACGCCCTCGCAATCCGCCACAGCATCAGCCGTGAACGGGTGCGGCAAATTGAGGCACGGGCGATGGAAAAGGTGGCAAAGCAACTTCAGTAAGGCAATAAAATCATGCCTGTGTGCTCTGCTAGTATCTTTATGCCAATCGCCCTAGAAATGAGGTTATAGCTGGTTGCACAATTAAAAGTATATTTGCAGCCAGAGCACGGCACAAAGTGCCGCGGCCGAATGGCCGAACAAAAATAACTTATAGCGCGCTGAAGACTTTATCAATGTCTACCGCTAATTACGCAACGCGCTATAATAGAGGTGCCCTTTTATTTCAGGATCTGTACCCCGCGTTAATCTCCAAATATCGCTGGGTCAGATCGCAGGTGTACACGGCGGCTTCCCCCGTGCCCACGCCGACATCCACGGCAATGCGCACATCCCGGGTCTTGAGGTGGGCGGCGACAGGGGTCTCGTCATAGCCGGGGACGACTTCGCCGTCTTTAGCGACGAGGGTGCCGCCGAAGGAGACGCTGAGTTTATCGCGATCGGCGGCCTCACCGGATTTACCGATGGCCATAACCACCCGGCCCCAGTTGGCGTCTTCCCCGGCGACGGCGGTTTTGACCAGCGGCGAGTTGGCGATGGCAAGGCCGATGGTACGGGCCGCCGCCGCGGACTCTGCCCCGGTGACGGTGATGGTGATGAGCTTTTCCGCGCCTTCACCGTCCTTGACGATTTGAATGGCCAGGTCGCGGCAGACGGCCAGCAGGCCCGCTTCAAACGCGGTTAACGCCGATCCGGCAAGGGGCGCGTCCTGCCCGGTGGCGAAGACCAACAACGTGTCGCTGGTGGAGGTATCGCTATCCACGGTGATGGCGTTAAAGCTGGCGTCGGCGACGCGGCGGGTCATGGCCTGCAAGTCCCCTTGGGCGACGGGGGCGTCGGTGAAGACGTAGGCTAGCATGGTGGCCATGTCCGGGGCGATCATGCCGCTGCCCTTGGCGATGCCGTTAATGGTGTAATCTCCGACGCGGACGGTGGCCAGCTTGGGAAAGGTGTCGGTGGTGCCGATGGCAATCGCCGCGCTCAGCCAGTTGTCCGGCGTTGCAGCGGCCACAGCCTCTTTCAATCGGCCGGTAATCTTGCCGTGATCCAGCGGCACGCCGATCACCCCGGTGGAGGATTGGTAGATTTGCGTGGGCCTTACCCCCAGCACGCCGGCCAGCCCCGCGTTGATAGCCTCCACCGACGCCACGCCGACCTTGCCGGTAAAGGCATTGGAGTTGCCGGCATTGACCACGAGACCCCGAGCCGGCTGGCCAGATTCCAGCGCGAGGCGGCACCAGTCCACCGAGGCCGATCGGGTTTTGGAGCGCGTCAACGCCCCGGCGGCCGTCGCCCAAGGCTCCAACACCGCCACCAGGACATCTGGGCGATTCTTATAGCGAATCCCCGATTCAAACGTGGCCAGTCGCACGCCCTTAATCGGCGGCAGGACAGGGGGCGAGGCAGGGGCAAGGGGGGATGGTTTCAGTGCGGGCATGGGGGGATATTAGGGAGACAGGGCGCAGGGCGTCAACGGGGTGTGTTAGGCCATCTTGAAGCGGTTCGCCATGCCTTGCAAGAATCCTGTCACGGTGTGTTGAACAGTGCTCATGGTTTGTTGGATGTTTTTGGTGGTTTCTTGATACGCCTTGGTGAGGTTTTGTTTTTGTTCGGTGAGGGTCTTGCTGGTGGAGGCGGCGAAGGCCGTCGCATCGGTGAGGTACTTCATCTCGGCGACGTAGCTGCTGGCTTGTTCGACTTTTTTCAATGTTGCCAAGCGTGTTTGCTGTTGTTCGTTCATGGAATTTTGTTCGATGGTATTGATATGGTGTTTTGCTGCCATGTTGACGCCACGGGCGGCAAGGGAGCTGAAGCCAATAGCGGTAGCGGCGATGGCAGCCTGTGCGCACACGGGTATCAGCGCGGCCCGGAGTAAGCCCATTTGCACGGGGGCTTTTTTGAACTGGTCGAGGTGGGACTGGAGACTGATATCCCCCTTGGTGAAGAAAGCCCCTGTTACTTCTCGCGCGGTTGTGGCCATGCGCTGGAATCGTTCGCCAAGGTTTTTTGGTGGTTCCGGGGCAGCTTTTGCGGTGGCTGCTTTGAGATCCTCCAGCACCGCCTGCAGGCGCACGCTGGCGGCAGTGGCGGCAAGGGACACGGCGGTGTAGGTTGCGCTGCTGTGCAACGCACTCTGCACGGGTTCGGAGTTCCAAGCGTGGCCCACAGCGTCGGAGGCGTGGTGCATGGTCGCCCCCACAGCTTCCTGAGTGGCTTTTGCAAAGTGCTGGAGGTGTTGGCCTGCGGCGGCGAAGATGCCGTCTTGACGGGGTAGATACCCGCCCATGTCGGACATCACGCCCGTGTTGATGCTGGCGATTTTAACGTCGGGGTTCATCAGGTTGTTGAAGGTTTCTTTGATGTTCTCGGTTAGGCTGGCGAGGGGGTTGGTGGGGGGGAGGGAGGCAATGACGGCGTTTGTATCGATATAGTCTTGTACCGCCTCCAGCGATTTGGGAGGTGAGTGTAGGTTCTACGCCAGACAAAACTCGGTTTGTCCGGATTAGTGGTAACATTAGGACTAGTTCTGGGGTAAGTGTAGCTTTTGCTTTTCTGGTGACCATGGTTTTGGGTTTATTTTCATAGAGTGAATAAACCTGTTCCATCACCCAATTTTTTTGCAATCGTAAGTTTAGATTTAACAAAAAGATATCGCCCATTCAAGCCCCCAGCGCAGGGGGGTAGGTAAATCAGGGCATAAAAACCTGCTGAGGTGTTTTGAAGTTTAGGACCTCTCGTGGTCTGTTGTTAAGCAGATTTTCAATCCACTGAACTTTTTCATGGGGGATGGTGAGGAAGTTTGTACCTTTAGGCAGGAACTGGCGGACAAGGCCGTTGGTGTGTTCATTGAGTCCCCGTTCCCAGGAATGATAGGGCTTGGCGAAGAAAAAGGATGCTTTCAGCGCGGTAGCGACCTCCTGATGCATGGTGAATTCCTTACCATATATCCGCGGTAAGGGTAAGCACTTTGTTGTTGAATCGGGATAAGGCACCTAACAATGCCATTTTAATGGTATCCGCCTTGCAATCGGGCACGAGCACGAGTTTGGTGTATTTACTGAAACGTTCCACCATGCTGACGAGGTAACCTTGGTGGTTTGCGCCGACAATAGTATCCAGTTCCCAATCCCCTATTCTGGATTTTTTTTCAACAATTTCTGGACGATGCTCGATATCCACTCGCCCAGGAATATAGCCGCGCCCGGCGTATTTTTGCTGGCCGCGCTTTTGGTACTTTCGCCCACCGTGGCGCAAATACGTGTACAATTTCCCGCCGCTACGTTTGTTCTGCCAAATGCGCTGGTAAATCGTCTCATGACTGATATAAAGACCGTGCGTTTCCCGTAACCAGCCGCTGGTTTGCTTGGGACTCCAGTATTGTTGAATTTTTTCTACTATGGCATTGAAAAAGCTCCCTTTTATCTTTCGCCGCTGTTGATTGCGATAACAATGGCGGTTCGTCGCAATAGTGTGCGCTTGTTCCGCTTTGTACCCCTGTGCTGTCCGGTTGCGGCGCAGCTCACGGCTGATGGTCGCATGATGCCGGTTCAGCGTTCGGCTGATCCAGCCGATGCTCTTTCCGTTGCCATGATGCACCGCTATGTGCCATCTTTCTTCCTGGGTTAGGCGCGTGTAGTTCTTCATGAATGACCTCCTGATTTGCGAACTCAGTGGTCTTATACGCGCCTTTCCTATTTAAACTACCCCCCCTGCGCTGGGGGCTTGAATGGGTGTATTGCTTTTCATGCATCGTGGATGAATAAAATGTCAATTACTTTTTTTTAATATTCCCCTCACCCCCCAAACGGATCCGTCACCAAAATCGTGTCCTCCCGCTTCGGGCTGGTGGACACCAACGCCACCGGGGCGTTAGATCGTGGCAGTGGTCCGTTGCGCTATAACCACGTGTTCTTTTTGGATAGCCGCAATTTCTTTCGGCATTTTTTCAATTGACCATAAATAGGCCGAGGCGGCGGCATCGGGGTGGCGTTGCTTTTGCTCCCACCCCCGCAGGGTGTGCACGGGGATGTTGTAGGTTTTGGCAAAAACGCCTTGGGTCATGCCGAGTTTTTCCCGAATCGCCTTGGCGTCGGCAAAGGTGAACGTATGAACCCGTGTTCCCGGGGCGGGGTTGCCTTCGGCATGTTGAAGGGCTTCCTGTAAGCCCCGCGCGATGCTTTGGGCAAGGGGGCTTAATGTTTCAAAGGGGATATCGTCGTTCATGATTTTACTCCTTGAAGTGGCTTTTCAACTGTTGGGCTAGTTTTGATAACCATTTTTTGTCTTCGGGTGAGAGGTCTTCTTGTTGCGATTTGGCATAAACCGTTAGTAGATGGAGGGGGAATTTTTCATTGTAAAAATAATAAATTACCCGGACTCCGCCCCGCTTTCCCCTTCCTGGCCGTGACCATCGTATTTTTCGTAGGCCGCCTGTCCCCTGAATTTCTTCGCCTTCTAAGGGATGAAGCGCGATGTAGGTAATAAAGTCCTCAAGGTCTTTTTCATCCCAAAAACGGCGGGCTTCTTTTACAAAGGTATTTTCGGCAACAACGGTGCAAAAATTTTTTGACGTCACGGGTCGATACTAACTCAATGGGTTACTTTCGTCAAGAGAAAAACTCACCCCCCAAACGGATCCCTCACCAAAATCGTGTCCTCCCGCTTCGGGCTGGTGGACACCAACGCCACCGGGGCGCGGATTTTGGCGGATACCGCATCAATATACCGCCGGGCGGCGGCGGGGAGGGCTTCGAGGGTTCGCGCGCCGCTGGTGTCTTCGCTCCACCCGGGGAGGGTCTCATAGACAGGCTCAAGCCCTTCTTGTTCCTCGACGCAGGCCGGGAAGTGGTCGAGGCGTTTACCTGAGGGGGTTTTATAGCCAACGCCGATGGCGATCTCAGGGAGGCCGTCGAGGACGTCCAGCTTGGTGAGGGCGATGCCGTCAATGCCGCCGACGCGGACGGACTGGCGCACCATGGCGGCGTCGAACCAGCCGCAGCGGCGCTTGCGCCCGGTGACGGTGCCGAACTCATGCCCCCGCGCGCCGAGGCGTTCGCCGGTGGCGTTGTGCTGTTCCGTGGGGAAGGGGCCGCTGCCCACTCGTGTCGTGTAGGCCTTGACGATGCCGAGGATGAAGCCGGTTTGGCGCGGGGCGACGCCGCTGCCCGTGGCGGCCTGGCCGGCGACGGTGTTGCTGGAGGTGACAAAGGGGTAGGTGCCGTGATCCACGTCGAGCCAGATGCCTTGCGCTCCTTCAAACAGGATTTTTTTGCTGCCCGCTGCCGCGTCCGCGAGTTCGTCCTGTACCCTCGCGCGGTAAGGGGAGAGTTTGGGGGCAAGCTCCACAAGGTCGTTGCACAAGGCGTCGAGGCTGACCTCGGCGGCGCCGAAGCCGCGCAGGAGGCTGTTGTGGTGGATGACCAGCGGCTCCAGCTTGTCGCGCAGGGTGGCCGGGTGGCTGAGGTCGCAAAAGCGCAGGGCGCGGCGGGCGACTTTGTCCTCATAGGCCGGGCCGATGCCCCGGCCGGTGGTGCCGATGCGGCTGGCACCCTTGGCGGCTTCGCGGGCTTTATCGCTGAGGCTGTGGAGGGGGAGGATAAGCGTGGCGGTTTCCGAGACCCGCAGTTGTTCCGGCGTGACGTGGATGCCCAGCTTGGCAATCTCATTGATCTCGTTCAGTAACGCCCAGGGGTCCACCACCACGCCGTTGCCGATCATGGACACCTTGCCCCGGCGGACAATTCCCGACGGCAGGAGATTGAGCTTATACGTCACCCCGTCCACCACCAGGGTGTGGCCGGCATTGTGACCGCCCTGAAAGCGCACAATCACGTCCGCCCCGGCGGACAGCCAATCAACAATCTTGCCCTTGCCCTCGTCGCCCCATTGCGCGCCGATGACGGTAACGTTTCCCATGCTGTGCATCCTACTTTGGTCGAGGGGGTAGCATAGAGGACGGCGCGGGGAAATTCTACTGAAATGGGAAAAGGCTGATTAGGACAGGCTCGATTAGATTCCCTATCTCACTTGAATGGACCACTGCCTGTTGCCCCCTTCTCCCGCGCAGCGGGGGAAGGTGAGGAAGGGGGTCTTTGAAATTATAAGAAACAATGAGTTGTTCTCGTGCTTTTCACCCCCACTCCGTAAGGCCATCGGCCTTACGCCTCCCCCGCAAGCGAGGGAGAGAGTAAACTGAGGACTTCACATCAAGCGTTCACCAACTGATGCGCTTTATACGTTTGCTGAATTTCCATTTGCCGCAGGTGTTGGGCGGCCTCGCTGACATAATAATAGGCGGTGCGCAGGCATTCGAGGATAACCTCCCAGCCGGTGGAAATCGCCTCATCGCAAAACACAATGCCAGCGATGAGGCCTTGCGCCACCATATCGCTTTTGGAAATGGTTTTGGTGTCGCTGAGCAGGCGCAGGAGCATTCGCCGCGCCTCAAAAGCTGCCTTTTTGGCGTTGTAGGACGCACGCTCAACAATATTAAAGGCGAGGACAAAGCCGTCGTGGAGGGCTTGCTGCATCTCATTGGGACGCTGTCCCGGAAAGGCTTTTTCAATAGCCTGACGCTTTTTCAGCACGTTAGTGGGTTCAAACACCAGCGCGCCTTGCTCCATGTCTTCCATCTTGGCAATAATATCAACTGCTTTCATGGCCGCCTCATGCAAAAGATAAAATTATTGAGTATGTTTGTGATATTAATCACTATATTAAAAAAACAGTAGGGTCAAGGGGAAAAATTAACGGGTGGTTAATGGGTGGGCCGGGCAGTATGAAGTTTTTTTATTGCAATTTTTAAATTTTTTAATTATAAATTATTTATGACTCATTCCCCCACCCCCCACCCATGTTCATATTCTTATGATTCTTGGGCTCAGTTTTTCAGGCAGTCTGACGATAGTCTGATAGATGAGATTAATAATTTTATTGATTGTCCTCCAGGCGATTCTCAAGATTGGAAGGATATTGCTTCGCTGTTGTTAGAAGCTGGAGCACGGTTGAGGGATAATGTTGAGAGGACAGCGACGTTCAATTCAAAATTGTTCGAGAGTGTGAAGTCCCTTTTGCGTTCGTATAAATCCAGTGGTTTATTGAACGCTTCATTCTTGGCTATCTTTAATCATCAAGAATTCCAGGATGGGTTCTTTAAGGAAAGGACAAATTTTGCACTTGATCAAGGCAGTCAACAGGCTCAAAGCCAAAACTTACCACAAGCCCTTGGCGGTGGGTCCAGCACACGAATTCAGCCTAGTTTCCGTCAACAAGGAATGACAGCCGAACAGTTAATCGAAGTTGTTGTATTTATAAAAAATGCGTTGGAGGTGGCAAATTCGAAGAATGTGCACGAAAACTAACCCGCCTCACGTATCCAAAAAGCTCCTCAGCTGCCGGCTCCGGCTTGGGTGCTTCAATTTTCGCAGGGCCTTAGCCTCGATTTGGCGAATACGCTCGCGGGTGACGCTGAACTGCTGGCCGACTTCCTCCAGGGTGTGATCGGTGTTCATGCCGATGCCAAAGCGCATGCGCAGGACGCGCTCTTCCCGCGCGGTGAGGCTGGAAAGGACGCGGGTGGTGGTCTCCCGCAGGTTGGAGTGGATGGCGGCATCAATAGGGATGATGGCGTTTTTATCTTCAATAAAATCACCTAGCTGGCTGTCTTCCTCATCGCCCACGGGGGACTCAAGGGAGATAGGCTCCTTGGCGATTTTCATTACCTTGCGGATTTTATCGAGGGGGATTTGCAGCTTGACGGCGAGTTCTTCCGGGGTGGGCTCGCGGCCAATTTCGTGCATCATCTGGCGGCTGGTGCGTACCAGTTTGTTGATGGTCTCAATCATGTGCACGGGGATGCGGATGGTGCGCGCCTGATCGGCGATGGAGCGGGTGATGGCCTGACGAATCCACCAGGTGGCGTAGGTGGAAAACTTGTAGCCGCGCTGGTATTCAAACTTATCAACAGCCTTCATCAGACCGATGTTGCCCTCCTGGATCAAATCCAAGAATTGCAGGCCGCGGTTGGTGTATTTTTTGGCGATGGAGATGACAAGGCGCAGGTTGGCCTCGATCATTTCTTTTTTGGCGCGGTTCATGCCGCGCTCGCCTTTTTGCACGGTTTGTACTACGCGGCGGAATTCCGGGATGGGCAGGCCGCTTTCCTCGGATATTTCGGCGATTTGTTCGCGGATGGCCTGAACTTCATCGCCGTGTTCGGTGACAAAGATTTTCCAGCCCTTGGTTTTGAGTTCCCCAACAATGTCGAGCCAATCGGGGGCAAGCTCCTTGCCAAAATAGTTGGTGAGGAATTCTTCGCGCTTGATTTTGCTTTGCTCGGCCAGGCGCAGGAGGCGACCCTCCAGCTGCATCAGGGTTTTGTTGAGGGCGTAGAGTTGTTCTACCAACTGCTCGAGGCGGTGGGTGTTGAGGTGCACGGTTTCAATCAGCCGCACCATTTCCAGCCGGGTTTTCTCATAGTCTTTTTCGGCTTTTTGGTTCAGGTTTTCCCCCGATTGCAGGCGGTTAAGCCGCTGATGCTGGAGCTTCGAGAGCCTACCCCACGAGGCACCAATAGCCTCAAAGGTTTCCAGAACCTTCGGTTTCAGACTTTCTTCCATGACGGAGAGGGACACGGTGCCTTCGTCGTCCTCATCAGGTTCGTCCTCAAGAGGTTTGGGGGCTGTCTCTTCGTCGAGATCATCCCGATCGTCGGGTATGCCTGTCTTGACGGGGGGTGTTTTGTTGGCCTCTATTTCTTTGGCGGCTTCTTTTGCCGCTTCTTTAGCTTCTAGAGCTTCGGCTTTCTCACCAATGTTATAGGTGGATTCAAGGTCGATGACGTCACGGAGTAGGATGCGGTTTTCTTTCAATGCGTCGTGCCATTGGACAATCGCGCTGATCGTCAAGGGGCTTTCGCAAATCCCGCCGATCATCATTTCCCTGCATGATTCAATGCGTTTGGCAATTTCAATTTCGCCCTCACGGGAGAGAAGTTCAACTCCGCCCATTTCCCGCAGGTACATCCGCACGGGGTCATCGGTGCGACCCAAGGAGGCGGCTTCGATACCGCCGTTACCATTGGCACCTTCACCATTATCGGTGTCTTCCTCTTCGGCGTCCTCTTCGGCATCGGTGAGGTTGATGCCAGCCTCAGAGAGGGAGGTCATTACGTCCTCGATTTGTTCGGAACTGAACATTTCCGGCGGCAGAACCTTGTTGATTTCCGCGTAGGTCAGGTAGGTTTTGGTTTTACCTTTTTGGATAAGTTTTTTGACGATTTCCGCGAGGTTTAGTGCAAGCTCAGCACCCTCATCGCTATCGGAAGCAGGGACGATTATTTTAGCTTTTGGATTTTGCTTTTCAATTGTAAGTTGTTCTGTTGCAGGAAGTTTTGGTATCATCGTTTGTGCGGGAGCGGGCTTTTGATTGGATGCACCAGTGGCTTTGGATGAAGGGTTGGTGGGTTTTTTAGAGGGTACTTTTGGGGATGGTTTTGGTGCTGCTTTGGGGCTTATTTTATTTTTTGGCGTTGGTTTTGTGGCGGTTTTAGAGGTGATTTTTTGGGCGACGGGCTTTTTGGTCGCTGGCTTTTTTGGCGCAGGTTTTTTTTGCGTCGTTTTTTTCGATGCTGGAGCGGTTTTTTTGTTGGTAGTGGGTTTGGCGGCCATGGGGCTTCCTACACGAAAAGGGTAAAAAAAGTTAAAAACGGAAAACACGACGCGGGACGGATGGCTTGTCGTGGTGGGCGAACAGTGCACTTGATAAGGCTTTCCACCCATCAAGAGCCTCGGCATACGACTCCTTTGGCCGAATCCAAGCCCATTCGAGGGTAAGCGCGGCTATAACGCCGTGGTCGAAAAATTGGCCGATATTTTGAGGCATTTGTGTTTCTGTGTTGGCCGCGCAGTCTAGAAGATACCCTCTAATCTTGTCAAGATTTTTATCGGTCAATGGCAATTGTGCCAGAGCCTCGGCTACCTCGTCCAGAAGTTGAGGGTGGTTGAACAGGGCGATAAGCAATGCCGTCATTGCCCTGTCCCGAGCTTGGGTAGGCGAGGGAAGGGGGGTTATGCCGCCGCCACGGGGAAGGGGGGCGTGTGGAGTGCGGCCTTTTTGGGCTGATGTTCTGGTCTGGGCATAGAAACGATCTTTTAAATCCTGCCGCAGAAGGCGGCGCAGAGTGGCATCGGGGATGGCTTCGGTAACCTGGTCAAAGGCTTTTAGGCATCCCGCGCGTCCTTCGGGGGTTTGGGGGTTTTGGCTGGCTACAATGGTTTTATAGAGAAAATCACTAAGGGATAGGCCATGTTGCCGAATGGCGGCAAAGGCCTGTTCCCCTCCCTTGAGGACAAGAGTATCTGGGTCTTCGCCGGGTGGCAGGAGGAGGAAGCGCAGGCTCTTGCCCGTGACCAGAAACGGCAGGGCGCGTTCCGTCGCCCGCAGAGCCGCCCGTGCGCCCGCCTTATCGCCATCAAAGCACAACTCAATGACATCGGCCATGCCCCACAGGCGGCGGAGTTGATCCTCCCCCATAGCGGTGCCCAGGGGGGCGACGGCCTCATGGATACCGGCCTGGTGCAGGGCAATGGCGTCAAAATACCCCTCCACCACCACGGCGGTGCGGCTCTTGGCGATGGCGGTAAAGGCCTTGTCCTGGGCAAAGAGGTTGTCGCCCTTGTGGAACAGGGGGGTTTCCGGGCTGTTGAGGTATTTGGGTTCCTGATCGGGGCTGAGGCTGCGGCCACCGAAGGCGATGGTCGCGCCCTGGCGATCCCGGATGGGAATCATCAGGCGACCACGGAAGCGATCCCACGGGGTTTTGCCCTCGGGGGCGGAGAGCAGGCCGGCCTCAATCTGTAATGCCAGTGGGAATCCTTGGGCTAGCAAGGCTTTTTTGAGAGCCTCGCCGCCGTCGGGGGCAAAGCCAAGACCAAAGGTGCGGATGGTCTCGGGGGTAAGGCCGCGCTCTTGCAGATAGCGTTGCACGCTGCCCCCGGCGGGGCTGTAGAGCTGGCTCTGGTACCAGGTGCGGGCGGCCTCCATAATCCCGGTGAGGCCTTGTTTACGGGCTTTGTGTTCGGCCTGCTGCGGGGTGAAGGCGGGCAGGGCGATGCCCGCTTGCCGGGCTAGTCCCTCCAATGCGGTGCGAAAGTCCACCTTGTCGTAGTCCTGCACAAACGTGAAAATATCCCCCGACGCGCCGCAGCCGAAACAGTGGTAAAACCCCTTCTGCGGGCTGACGGAAAAAGACGGGCTTTTCTCGACGTGAAACGGGCACAGGGCTATGTATTCCCGCCCCTGCCGGGTGAGCTTGATGCGCGCGCCAATGACCTCCTGAATGGGGAGGCGATCCTTGATGCGCTGGGGGATGTCATCGGCCATAGGGTGAGGGGAGGGTAGAGGGGGGGAGGGGCGGGGTCAATGGGGGTGACCTCGTACACCTGAAGAGTTCTGGCTGGCTACGCCACGCCTCACGGTGTTCATTGGCCTTTAGCCAACTGCGTCGCCGTGCGGCTTGCTCGCCTAGCCAGAACTCTTCATTTGCAAGAGGTATACAGCGGAATGTCTAACTGACCCTGAAGCGCAGGCGGATAGCTTGCAGGAAAAGAAAGATGAATAGGGCTGATAGAAGCATTTGCACCGTGGTCGAGTAGGGGAAGCTCTGGTTGGCTTCATTACCCAGGCACTGGTAGATGTCTTGGATTTTATCGCTATCACCGCCGAGGCTGAAGAAGGCTTTTTTGATTGCCAGTTGATACGCAGCTTGATCGGCGGTGATGTCTTTTGTTCCGTCGATGCAGGGAACTGAATGAAAACGACCAAGAAGCCCTATTTTATCAAGGACAAAATCCATGGTTGTATGTTTTTGTTCATAAAAACCAGTCTTGCTCAAGGCTTGGTAAAGATAATGCCGGGAGAACTGTAGCGTGGACACGGTAAACCATAAAAGCGGCAGGATGATGGAACGACCAAAGTCTGATCCCCATTGATAGAGCCAGCCGATGGCACGGCTTGCCTTCCATTTCCAAGGCAACAAGTCGCTTCGGTGTCTTTCAGCGCGAATTTCCCCGGAGAGCATGTCTTGTTCTTGAAGATGATCGTGGCCTTGGCTTGCCATGCGGCGCAGGGCGCGGTAGCGGGCGCGTAGTGAATTGCGATCAAGAGGTTTTTCTTTGAATCTTCCCCATTTTTTTAGTTTGCACCACCAAAAAGGATGATTGATTACCAGTCTATCGAGGTCAGGAGTTTCACGAAAGTGCGCCTGCCTAAAATCGGGGACAATGTCAAACTGTGTAAGGGTAAAATCAGCAAGACGTTCTACTGCTATTCCTTTGAAGTTAGAGTTTTTACTGAATGTTGCTTGGGTGAAGTCGGCTTGTTCATGAAACGTGGAAAGGTAAAAAGAAGCGTCGCCGAGAAACTTTGATGCTGTGAAATCAACTTTTTTGTGAAAGGTGATTTTATCCAAAGTCGCCGTCTTGTGGAAAGTTGCTTGGCTTAAATCTACATTATTATGGAAAGCGATTTGTTGAAAATCGACGTTTTCATAAAAGGTTGCATTCTTGAAGGAATATTCGCCCTTCAATTCTCTGTCTTTTATGCTGATTTTTTTATGGAATACGGCTTCGCTAAAATCAACTTGTGCATAGTGACAATTTGCCTGTTCCAGATCAACATCTGCATTAAAAATTACCTGAGAAAAAGATATTCGGGGTGTAGAAATGTTACCTTTGATGATAATCGATTTTTTAAATTCAGCTTTATCAAAGTAAAAACCCTTTGTTGCGTTTATGGGATCATTTATGTGAACAGGTTCATGAAATTTTGCTGAAGTCAGAATCGCATGGCCTTGAAAATGACAATTATGGAAGGTAACTTCTTTTTTAAAGATAGCCTTATTAAAAAGAGCATCTGCAGGAAAGACAAAACCAGAAAAATTTACCTCTTCTTCAAATGTATGGCCTTGAAAACTTACTACAGTTTCTTGGTTGTGCAATTGGCTTAACAAACTGTTCCAAGCGTCTTTTCCCTGCTCGAACAACGCAAGGGTTTCCGTTGTGTTCATAAGACTGCCTTGATGCGCTGGGGAATGTCGTCGGCCATGGGGTGAGGGGAGCGTAGAGATCGTTTGGGGCTGGCGTCAAGAAATGTTATTTTTACTGCAAAAGCCCCATTTTTGATCGAGGCTTCCTTGTATAGCATTAAGCCACTGTTTAGCAGCGTAATCTTACGTTCCGCAAAATGTCCGGTAATGGCCCGCAGCGTGGGGAGGCGGCGTGCGGAACGGGGTATTGCTTTCGGTTGCGGCATAGGGGTTTTGTACGGCGTTTAGCAACGTACGGAAGGCTGTAAGGTCGCCTTCCTCGGCAGCAGCAAGGGCGTCTTCTACATGGTGATTGCGCGGGATGATGATGGGGTTGTTCTCGTGCATAAGAAGTAAAGCAGCCTCCGGCGGCTCAGGGTTGCGTAACAGTCGCGCTTTCCAAGTCTCGTGCCATTGCTGAAAATCAGGGGATAGATAGGCTTCCCTAGGCGGAAGATTGTCTGCGATTAAATCGCGGAAGGTGAGGGTGTAATCCGCGCCTGTTTTCTGCATCCATTCCAGCAGAGAATGGATGAGCGGCGTATCTTCTTCTTCCTCGCCAAACAGGCCGAGCTTGCGGCGCATACCCGACAGCCACGCCGCATTGAAGATTGTACTGTAGCCCTCAATCGCAGCTTCGGCGCGATCGGCGGCCTTATTCGTATCCTCGTGTAACAAGGGTAGTAAGGCTTCGGCCAGGCGTGCCAGATTCCATTGCGCGATGCTGGCTTGACGGCCAAACGCATAACGCCCGTTGCGATCAATGGAGCTGAAAACGGTGTCCATGGCAAAACGATCCATGAAGGCGCAGGGGCCGTAATCAATGGATTCACCGCTGATGGTCATGTTGTCGGTGTTCATCACGCCGTGGATAAAGCCGATATGCATCCATGCCGCAACAAGAGTAGCCTGACGGGCGATAACCGCATGGAGGAAGGCAAGGTAACGATTGTCTTGCCCAGATAGGTCCGGGTAGTGGCGCGCTATCGCGTAATCGGCAAGCGCTTTCAGCCCTTCTTGGTCTTTGCGTAGGGCAGCATATTCAAACGTGCCGACGCGGATGTGGCTAGAAGCGACGCGGGTAAGAATCGCCCCTTGCAGTGCGGTGTCGCGCAATACAGTCTCGCCAGTCGTAACGACGGCAAGGCTGCGCGTGGTAGGGATACCGAGCGCGTGCATGGCTTCGCTGATAAGATATTCGCGCAACATGGGTCCAAGGGCGGCGCGGCCGTCACCCCGACGGGAATAGGGCGTTTGGCCTGAGCCTTTGAATTGAATATCAAAGCGTTTTTTATCTGGCGCAATGTGCTCGCCCAGCACATGGGCGCGGCCATCGCCGAGTAGGTTAAAATGCCCGAACTGATGCCCTGCGTAAGCCTGTGCTATCGGGGTTGCACGCTCTGGAAGTTGATTGCCGGAGAAAAGAAGCGCCAGTTCTTTATCGCCAGTTTTCTGAAAATCCAGCCCCAGCGACTGCGCGAGGGCATGGTTAAAAATCACCAGACGCGGTGCTTGAACGGGGGTCGGTGCAATGCGGGTGAAGAAATAATCCGGCAAACTGGTGTAACTGTTCTCTAGCTTCCAGCCTTGGGCGGAATGTGTGTGTGCAGCAGGTTTAGGCATTGGGCAGTGCCTTAGCCTTCAGCACGTCTAGCGGTACATACTCCAGTGCTTTTTCATGGCAGGAAGCGAGCAGCACCGGTGGGGCAACGCCTGCCTCATGCGCTTCCATCCAGCGCAGGGCACACAGGCACCAGCGGTCGCCTTCCTTTAAGCCTGGAAAGTCAAACTCTGGACGTGGGGTGATGAGGTCATTGCCGCGCGTAAGGGTGAACTCAAGAAAATCGTTAGTTATTTCCGCGCAGATAATATGCCGACCATGATCATGCTGATCGGTTCGGCACATACCATCACGGTAAAATCCAGTTTTGAGTGCGTAGCAGCAGGCTTTCAATGGGGTGCCAAGAATATTCATGGGTGCAGTCTGTAGCATCGTTCATTTTTCCTATACCGCATTAAACTTGGGCTGTGGGCTTACCGCGCCACCGGCAACTTCGCCGGATCCGCAAGGTTGCTGAACTTCGTCGTGCTGCCATCGAACTGGAGGCGGACTTTGCCGATGGGGCCGTGGCGTTGCTTGGCGATGATGACCTCGGCGATGTTGGCGATTTCGGCGAGGTATTGGTGCCAGCGTTCATAGCGTTCATTGAACTTCTGTTCGGTTTCGTCCTGGCGGTGCACGGGCTCTTCGCGCTCTTTATAGTATTCTTCGCGGAACACGAACATAACAATATCAGCGTCCTGTTCGATGGAGCCGGACTCGCGCAGGTCGGAGAGTTGGGGCCGTTTATCCTCCCGCTGTTCCACCGCCCGTGAGAGCTGGGACAGGGCGATGACGGGCACATTAAGTTCTTTGGCCAGTGCTTTGAGACCACGGGTAATTTCCGATATTTCCTGCACCCTGTTCTCGTTGTTGCCCTGAACATTAGCGCGCATGAGCTGGAGGTAATCCACAATAATCAGCCCCAGATCAAACTGCCGTTTCAGGCGGCGTGCCCGGGTGCGCAGCCCCGACACGGACAACGCCGGGGTGTCGTCAATATACAGAGGCAGGCCGGAAAGCTGCTGGCTGGCTTGCACGAGGCGATCAAACTCGCCTTGGGTCAAATCACCACGGCGGATTTTTTCGGAAGGCACCATGGATTGTTCGGATAAAATTCGGGAGGCAAGCTGTTCGGCGGACATCTCCAGCGAAAAGAAGCCTACCACGCCGCCGTCAATAATGGGGCTGCGCGGTTCATTCGGGTTTTGGCGTCTGCAATGCTTGGCAACATGAAAGGCGATGTTGGTGGCAAGGGAGGTTTTGCCCATGGACGGCCGCCCGGCGAGAATCAGTAAGTCTGAGTTTTGCAGCCCCCCCAGCATCCGGTCGAGATCGGTAAAGCCGCTGGCAATCCCGGAGATACCGCCGTCACGGCGATAGGCCGCCTCAGCCAAGGTGATGGCTTTGGTCAAAGCCTGGGTGAAGGTCTGAAAACTGGTGTCCAGCTTGCCGTTGGTGATGAGCTCATACAGATGCTTTTCCGCAATCTCTACCTGGGTTTTGGCGTCTTCCTCAAGGCTTGGGGTGATGGAACGCTGAATGATGCCTTCGCCGAGGCCGATGAGCTGGCGGCGCAAAAAGCAATCATAAATAGTCTGGCCGTAATCAGCGGCGTTGGCCGTGCTGAGCACTGCGTCGGCGAGGTCGGCGAGGTAGGTACTGCCCCCGTAAGGCTTCAGGCCCTCGTCGTTGTCAAACAGGGCCTTGAGGGTGATGGGGGTGGCGACGTTGCCGCGTTCGAGCATTTTTTGAATGGTGGCGTAGATGCGCCCGTGCACCGCTTCGGCAAAATGATCAGCGAGGAGAAATTCCGATACCCGCTCAAAACTGTTATTGTGCATCAAGAGGATACCCAGTAACGCCTGTTCCGCCGGTACGTTGACGGGCGGCTCCCGCACTGGAGCCGCCCCGGTAACGGGAGCAGCAGCAGGTAATAAAGAGGTGAGGGCAGCCATGAGTGATGTTTAACCACGCCGCCGTAGCGGGAGCAATGGGGGTGTGGTATTTTGGTTTATAAAAAAGATTATTTTGTCAAAAACAGTTGTAATATATAGTAAAAATACTATAGCTTACCATTGTAAGCCGTGCTTAAATTGGCGAAGCAAAATATAGCTGGTTGTATGATCAAAAGTATATCTGTAACTAGGGCACGGTACAAAGTGCCGTGGCCATCCAGAAAATACTTTTTCGCTGGATCGCCACGCGCCTCCGGCACTTGCGATGACGACCCAAGTTGTATACTGGCACATTTTTTATTTACGCATTTTCACAATAATCGCTATATACTATCTGATAGACTGAGAATTTCTATTATAGTGTGCTGAAGACTTTATCTATTTATCGCTAATACAGTTCCCCCTTGCCACACCACCATCTTCCACCTACAACTGCCTTTTAATGGCACGCACCGCACCTGTTAAAATTCCCCGCAACGCAACTGGGGTGGTTCTTTTCCCTGACGGCACAACGCTTTTTGGCATCGGCTTTGGCCGGGGCGGGGTTGCGGCGGGGGAGATTTGCTTCAACACTGCCATGACCGGGTATCAGGAGATACTCACTGATCCCTCCTTCGCCGGGCAGATTATCACCTTCACCTTCCCCCACATCGGCAATGTCGGAGCCAACACCCCGGATAATGAGTGTTTCCCGGCGGCGGCCAAGGGGTTGCTTGTGCGGGAAGCGCCTACGGCTCCTTCTAATTATCGGGCGGAAATGTCGCTGGCGACCTTCGCCGATCGCCACCAGTTAGTGGGCATCGCTGGGCTGGACACCCGCGCCCTGACCCGCCGCATCCGCACTCAAGGTGCCAGCAATGTTGCGGTGGGGTATTTTCCCGACGGCGTGATGAATCTGGAGTTGCTGCGCCACACGCTGGAACAGGCACCCTCTATGCAAGGTCTTGATATAATTTCAAAAGTAACCTGTCCGGCGCGGCATCCTTTTGATCGGGGTCGTTATAGTTTGGAGCAGGCGGCCTTTACCAAGGCTCCCGTGCCCAGTGCCGGGCACGTTATCGCTTATGATTTTGGTATTAAAGAAAATATTTTGCGCTCTCTGGTGTCCGTAGGTCTGCGGGTCACGGTGGTGCCGGCCAGCACCCCGGCGGCGGATGTCCTTGCCATGAAGCCCGATGGTGTTTTTTTAAGTAATGGTCCCGGCGATCCGGCGGTGGTGGCATCGTGGATGGTACCGGAGATTCAAAAAATTATTTCTTCGGGGCTACCCCTGTTTGGTATTTGTCTTGGCTTTCAATTGCTGGCCATTGCCTTGGGGGCAAAAACCTTTAAGTTGGCTCAAGGTCATCGGGGAGCCAACCACCCGGTACAAGATTTACGCACCAAGGCAGTCCTCATCACCAGCCAGAACCACGGTTTTGCCGTCGAGGCCGCTAATCTCCCCGATAGTGTGGACGTAACACATATCTCCTTGTTTGATGGTACTTTGGAAGGTTTCGCCCATCGCAGTAAGCCCTTATGGGCTGTGCAATATCACCCCGAGGCCAGCCCAGGGCCCCAGGAAGGCTATGTGTTCTTTGAAAAGTTCCGCGAGGCCGTTGCTAGCGGGCGTCGAGCCGCATGAGGGCATTTTCAATACTGTTTTTGTTGTTGTTTTTCGGCTGGAATGCTCTTGCCCACGCCGCTTGTGAACTACCTGCTATTAAAGCGGTGAGCGTCAGCGCCTGTCCTCGTGCCGAAACTGTCCGAACTGGACAGCGCCCGCCGGAGGGCTATCTTCTTGCTCTGTCTTGGTCGCCGGGGTATTGCGCCCGGCGTGGGGAGAAGGCCGATGCCTGGCAGTGCCAGAAAAATCAGTTTGGTTGGATTGTTCATGGGTTATGGCCGCAATACAACGATGGCACGTGGCCTTCTTGGTGTGCGCCGACGGCCACGCTTCCTGTAGATATGGTGCGCGAGCAGCTTTGCACCATGCCCAGCAGCACCTTGGTGCAATGCCAATGGGCCAAGCACGGCACGTGCACGCCGTTTACACCAGAGCAATATTTTAAAAAAGCCAAAGAATTGTTTGAAGATATTAATGTTCCGCATAAACTTTTCGGCGGCTCCATTGATCGCACGCAGTTCCTCAAAAATCTTGCCGATGCTAACCCTAATCGTCCGGCGGGTAGTATCGCGCTTAGCTGTCGCCAGCGGCGGTTTCTTGATGAAATTCGCCTTTGTTATGATGCCGAGTTACACCCGGCAGCGTGCCAGAACCTGAAACAAACCTGTACTGCATCAAAACTTGTTCTGCCTTCCAAACCCCATTCTGTTGAGCCTGATCATGCCAAAACGTACTGATATTTCATCGATTCTTCTTATCGGCGCGGGACCGATTGTTATTGGACAGGCGTGTGAGTTTGACTATTCTGGTACGCAGGCGTGCAAAGCCCTGCGAGAGGAAGGGTACCGCGTTATTCTTGTTAATTCCAATCCCGCTACCATCATGACCGATCCCGACACGGCGGACGCGGTGTATATTGAGCCTATCACTACGGAATTCCTCACTAAAATTATCGAGAAGGAACGCCCCGATGCATTGTTGCCCACCATGGGCGGGCAAACAGCTCTGAACGCTGCGTTATCCTTAGAAAAACAAGGTGTTTTAGAGCAATACAATGTCCAGCTTATCGGCGTCACCGCCACTGCCATTGCCAAAGCCGAAGATCGCCAATTGTTCCGCGATGCCATGGATCGCATTGGTCTTGAAAGTCCCAAAAGCGTTCTGGTTCGCAGCATGGACGATGCTGAGGCTGCTGTGGGCGAGGTTGGCCTGCCTGCCATCATTCGCCCCTCATTTACCTTGGCTGGTACTGGTGGCGGTATTGCCTATAACATACAGGAGTTTAGGGACATTGTGGCAGGAGGTCTGAAACTCTCCCCCGTTGGGGAAGTTTTGGTGGAGGAATCTGTCCTCGGCTGGAAAGAATTTGAATTAGAAGTTGTGCGGGATAAGGCCGATAATGCCATTATCGTTTGCGCCATTGAAAACATTGACCCCATGGGCGTGCATACTGGCGACAGCATTACCGTTGCCCCCACCCTGACCCTCACCGATAAGGAGTATCAGAAGCTACGCACTGCTTCCTTGGCCGTGTTGCGGGAAATTGGCGTGGAAACAGGGGGCAGTAACGTCCAGTTTGCCGTTGATCCAAAAACTGGCCGGCAGGTGGTCATTGAGATGAACCCAAGGGTGTCGCGTTCTTCTGCCTTGGCTTCCAAGGCCACCGGCTTTCCCATTGCCAAAATTGCCGCCAAGCTGGCCGTCGGCTATACCTTGGATGAACTCAAAAATGACATTACCCAAACTACCCCGGCGAGTTTTGAGCCTACCCTTGATTACGTAGTAGTCAAAATTCCCCGTTTTACTTTTGAAAAATTCCCGGGTGCTGAGCGCACTCTTACCACTTCCATGAAATCCGTTGGTGAGGCAATGGCCATCGGCGGCAATTTTGCCGAAGCTTTGCAAAAAGCGTTGCGTTCTCTGGAAACTGGTTTAACGGGACTTGATCCGGTTATCCCCAATGCCACTCTGGAGGAACTTCGCACCTTATTGGTGCACCCGGTGCCGGAACGTCTACTTCTTATCGGCGACGCTCTGCGGGTTGGTATTACGGCCGAAGAAATCTATGAACTTACAAAAGTAGACCCATGGTTTATTGGGCAACTGCAACATATTATTACTAAGGAAAAAGCTATACAGAACGATGGCCTGCCCCAAGATGCCGATGGTTGGTATGCCATCAAAAGCCTTGGTTTCAGTGATGCTCAGTTGGCTCGCCTGACGAACACTACCGTTGCCCATGTCACTAAACAACGCCTGCACCATCATGTTGTGCCCAGCACCCGGCGGGTGGATACTTGCGCCGCTGAGTTCGACGCCCATACCGCGTATTTCTACACCAGCTATCCGCCCCAAGAGCCCATTATTCTCAATGATGAAGCGCGAGTATCCTCGGCGGATAAGGTTATTATCCTAGGCGGCGGTCCCAATCGTATCGGCCAAGGTATTGAATTTGATTACTGTTGTGTTCATGCTGCCTATGCTCTGCGTAAGCGCGGTATTGAATCCATTATGATCAACTGCAACCCGGAAACGGTGTCCACGGATTATGATACGGCGGATCGTCTTTATTTTGAGCCGTTGACCTTTGAGGATGTCATTAATGTGTGCCGTATTGAGAAGGCTCAAGGCCGCCTCTTGGGGGTGATAGTTCAATTTGGTGGTCAGACACCACTAAAACTGGCTAAGGGTCTTGAGGAGGCGGGTGTTCCTCTCTTGGGAACACCGTTTGAGGCCATTGATCTGGCTGAAGATCGTAAGCGTTTTCAAACCCTGTTGCGTCGTCTCAAGCTACGCCAGCCTGCCAATGCCACGGTAGAAGTTCCGGAAAAGGCTTTTGAGGCTGCTGAGACAGTGGGGTACCCTTTGGTGGCGCGGCCAAGTTATGTTTTGGGGGGGCGAGCGATGGAAATTGTTCTCGATCCCGATGGCCTGACGGCCTACCTCAAAAAACATCCGGCGGTGTTTGCTGATGGTGCCTTGCTACTGGATGCTTACCTGAGCAACGCCATTGAAGTTGATGTAGATGCCGTATGCGATGGTGAAGAGGTCTGGATTGCCGGGGTGATGGAACATATAGAAGAAGCAGGCATTCATTCCGGCGATTCAGCCTGTGCCTTACCGCCGTATAGTCTGCCTGCTTCGATAATATACCAGATTGAACAACAAACCAGCGCTTTGGCTTTGGCTCTTGGTGTTGTCGGCCTGATGAATGTTCAGTATGCCGTACGGGAGGATAAGATTTACATCCTTGAAGTCAATCCGCGGGCAAGCCGCACCGTGCCTTTTGTTGCCAAGGCCACGGGCCTTCCCGTCGCCGGGATTGCCGCTGCCGTTATGGCCGGGGCCAAGCTCAATGAGTTTGAGTTGACTCCTCGCGCCGATGGCCGCTTTGCCGTTAAGGAATCCGTGTTTCCCTTTGCTCGCTTCCCTGGCGTTGATCCCTTGCTGGGGCCGGAAATGAAATCTACTGGTGAGGTAATGGGGCAGGGCAGCGATTTTGCTGAGGCTTTTGCTAGGGCGCAGCTCGGCGCGGGCGTGCGCCTGCCGGCCAAAGGTACGGCTTTTGTCTCCGTACGTGATAGTGATAAGCCCGCCGTGGTGCCCATAGTCACCGATCTGATTGCCAAGGGTTTTACTGTTATGGCAACCTCCGGAACGCGTAAATTCCTCCACGAGGCAGGCCTCACCACTGTTCAACACGCTGCCAAGGTCACCGAAGGCCGTCCCAATATTATTGACCGGATGCTGTCCGGGGATATTCAGCTGGTCATCAACACCACAGCGGGGCGTAGGGCAGTGAGTGATAGCTTTTCCCTGCGTCGGACTGTTCTGATGCAGCAAATTCCCTACTACACAACCCTTTCCGGTGCCCGTGCCGCCGTTGCCGCGCTGGGTAAGCCTTGGGGGGATGTCCGGGCGGTGGGATAATAAAAGATATAGGGATTACCATGGAAAAACTTTCTGAACGCGCTTGGAAAAAATCAGCAACGGTAATACAGGCCATCAAGCAGCATCCCTTCAATATGGAGCTTGCCGCCGGTACGCTGGATCGCGCCCGGTTTGCTTATTACATTGAACAAGATACCCTATATTTACAGGATTTTGCCAAAAGCCTAGCCCTGATTGCTGGACGCGCATCTGTAACTCTGGTGCGGGATTTTTTGTCGCTGGCCGAGGGGGCGCTCATCGCAGAACAAGAAGTCGTCCACGGCTTTTTCCGCGACACGTTTCAGTTCAATGAGACGGGAAACATCACCCCGGCAACGCTGTCGTACACAAGCTATCTGCTAGCCACTAGTGCCTTGGCCCCTGTCGAGGTTGCCATTGCCGCCGTGTTGCCCTGTTTCTGGGTATACCGGGAGGTGGGTCTATCCATTGCCGCGGGCAGTACCACCTTGGCTAAAAACCCCTACGCCCGCTGGATCGAAACTTATTCGGGCACTGAATTTGCCGCCGCCGTGCACAAAGCCATCGCGGCCTTCGACACCGTGGCTCTTGAGGCGTCGGAGGCCACGCGCCAAGCCATGCTAGAAGCGTTCTATAAAAGCACCGTGCTGGAATGGCATTTTTGGAATGATGCGTATCATGGGGCAGTGTTTGATGCACTTGCCCGCGCAACGTGAGGCTATGCGCCACCGCCGCAGGTAGATATACTCAACGTGTTAACATCATAGGAGCTCCATCATGCAATTATAGCTGGTTGCAACTATACTTTTAATTGTGCGGCCAGCTATAAATCTCTAGCCCCTACCCCAAAATCCTATTCCCCGCATCCACCTGAACCACCTTCGGTTGAACCTTATCCACACCCTCGCCGGAGAGCAAGCCGTAACAGGCAATAATCAAAATATCCCCCGGCTGGACAAGGCGGGCGGCTGCCCCCTTGACGGACACTTCCCCCTCACGGCCGACAATGGCGTAGGTGGTAAACCGCTGGCCATTGGTGCAATTGTACACGTCCACCTGTTCAAAGGCGGCTATATCAGCGGCTTTCAGCAACGCCGCGTCCACGGCGATGGAGCCTTCATATTCAAGCTCCGCGCTGGTTACCCGGCAGCGGTGAATTTTAGCACGAAGAAAACTACGCAGCATTCAGCCCTTAATCCTGCACGGACATTTTGATAATCTTATCGGGATCGGTGACGGTACCGTTGCGGTTGGGGTGGCCTTTTTTAATCATATCCACAAACTCCATCCCCTCCACGACTTCGCCCCACACCGTGTATTGACCATCAAGATGCGGTGCCGGAGCAAAGCAGATAAAAAACTGGGAATCCGCACTGTCCGGATCCGACGCCCGTGCCATGGATACCGTACCACGCACATGGCGCACGGCGGAAAATTCCGCTTTCAGCTTTTGCCCTGAACCACCCGTGCCGTCGCCCTTGGGATCGCCGCCTTGTGCCATAAAGCCGGGAATAACCCGATGAAAGGCCAGACCATCATAAAATCCCTTTTCAGTCAGTTTTTTAATTCTGTCTACTGTATTTGGGGCAACATCGGGGCGCAGGCGAATTTTTACCGTACCGTCTTTGAGTTGCATCAATATATATTCATCTTTCATAGACTTAATCTCCTGTGCATGTCCGTTTGCTGTAATCCCAAGGCACAACAAAAGTGCCGCGATGAAGGAACGAAAAAACTGCATGGTTGCCCCCTGTTGCGAGGCAACAGCTAGCCGATACGCCGCCACAACGGCAAGAAAAATCTGCGCCTACGTGGTATGGCGCACAGTGGCCTGTAACGCTTGCAGTTGTCCTCCTAAAAATGCTGCTTCCAACGCGGCTAGGCGAAGTGCCCAACCCCGGTTATGGGGGGCATTATGATCCTCTGGTAATCGATCCCGCCACGTCCGCAGCGTTTGGGCATAATGACGATTGAAGATCAGCGGTTCATCGAGTGTGAGATATACTCCTGCTAATCCCTTTTCCAGTGTCTTTTTCCCCCAAAAAAATCGACCCGGAAACGATGCTAATGATAAAAGGCCATTGTTGGCCGATGCTTCCTGCGCCTCTTCAGGTACCAATACAGTTTGCAGTGCTAGCCTACCTTTAGCTCGCAACAATTTTTTAAGGCATCGTAGCATCGCCAAGCGTTTGTTGACGGCCACACTTTCCAGCGTTTCAAGCATGGCAATGGCATCATACCTGCCATCTAATGCCCAAAAAGGATGAAACCGAATACTTGCCTTTTGGCGGTTTTTATAACGCAAATCCCCCAGTCGTTTGCGCGCATCGTGCCAGTCTTCCTGTGATGCCACCACCCCGGTGTACCCAGCCTCTGCCCTAGTGATAATTAATTCAGCTAGTGCACCGCGACCGCAGCCAATTTCCAACACTTGTTCTTCTGGTTTAATCTCCAGGCGGGTCAGCAATAGGTTGCGTTTATGTTCTTGCGCTTTTGCAAGATTTTTGTTGTCTTTGGGAAAAATCGCGCCGCTGGCATCGTGGTTTGCCCCAAGGCATACAGAAGGAATAGGCGCGTTATCCGGCGCACTTGAATGACGCCACCACCGCCACCATGATCGCCGACGATGGGCAAACGCCGCATCCAATACATCAAGGTTGGTGAAAAATAAATAAAATAATTTTAATAAGTCAGGGCTGTCCCACTTTCCCTGTTGATAGGAGTGCAGTATCGCCATCGCACCATCACGACGCCAGGACGCGGCCAAATCTGGGGAAGCAAGGTACAGTTGTGCCTCTACCCCAAGGCCTGAGCCTTTAATAGCAATGGATTGTCCACTAGGGAAAAATATTTGTAAGGTTCCTGCACGTAATGATGTAAACAAGCGTATAAAGGCCTGCTCAGCCTTGCTGAGCGACAGAATTTTGGGCGGCGGGATGAGCGTGGCGATCATACACGCCCCACAAAGAAAGTGTAAATATTAAAATTCGGTAGCTTTCTCTTGCGAAAAACAAAAACCCCGGGAGATTATCCCGGGGTCAGTGAGATGGAGCAACATCGAGGTTTAATGATGCCTTAAAAAGGTTGTAAAATAGTTAATTAATAGAATATTTGCGATACTTATTCTCTTTTAGGTTAAATCAGGCCTGTTTAATAGGGTTGTTAAAGGCATTGATGACAAAATTTATCGCCAAGTGCCCTTTCGGACGATATAAAAGACCCTATGAGCACACCCCTTCGCATCCGCCTGACCGATGACATGAAAACCGCCTTGCGGGAAAAAGACACCTTGCGCCTGTCCGTGGTACGGATGATGTTGGCCAAGTTGAAGGAAAAAGATATTGAGGCGCGGCCATCAGGGAATCTGGAGGGAATTGGTGAGGCCGATATCCTGCGGATGATTGAGGGCATGGTGAAACAACGGCAAGAATCCGCCCAGATGTACCGTCAGGGCGGAGCACTTGAGGCCGCCGCCAAGGAAGAGGCCGAAGTGGTCATTCTTCAGGGTTATTTACCCAAGCAGTTGGACGAGGCCGCCGCCGAGCAGGCTATCCGCGCTGTTGTTGCGGAAGTTGGAGCCACCTCCATCAAGGACATGGGCAAGGTCATGGCCGCCCTGCGCGGGCAATACGCCGGGCAGCTGGACATGGCGAAAGCGGGCGAGGTGGTGAAGAGGGTGTTGGCGGGTTAAATTTAAAGGCACCTCTATTAACCTCATTTCTAGGACGATTGGGGTCGTCAGGTTCTTGCTCGCAAATCCCTTTCTATCCACTCATCCCCATAAATGGGTTAATAAAGGCGCCACGGATATTCTGCTTGACACCCTTCCGTTTTATGTATATACATAAATATGTTTTTTGAATGGGATCAAGTAAAAAATGTGACCAATAGCGGTAAACATGGTCTTATTTTTGAAGAAGCTTAAAGTTTTGAATGGGATGAAGCAGTACTGATTGATAGAAGTCGTCATGGTGATGGCGAACTGAGGTTTGCGGCTATTGGGTTGCTGTACGGCAAGCTGCATACCGTGATTTTTACCAGGCGCGGGGACGCGGTGCGTCTTATCAGTATGCGCCGTTCCAATGCACAGGAGGAGAAATGTTATGAAAAAAAAGGATATTAATTACGCCGATGATGCGCCCCTAACGGCGGCGGAACTGGCCACGGCGCGGCCCCTGCGGGAGGCGTTGCCGGAACTGGCGGCGTGGAGTCGCCGCCAGCGCGCCAAAAAAGGCCAAGCCCATAAACAGGCCGTGAGCCTACGCTTATCCCCGGAAGTCGTGGCCTTTTTCAAGGCTAGGGGCGCAGGCTGGCAGACGCGCATTGATAAAACGTTGCTGGCGATTGTGCAGGCGGCGGGTTAACGAGAGTTTCCTACCGCTTCCCCCTTACGGGGTGGAGTTTTTCGCCCCGGCTGGCGGCCTCATCAACTTTTTTGGCGAGGTAGCTTTTGGCAAGGGTGCGGAGGTTTTTTTCCTGACGCTTGGGCTGGCGCGGGGCATCGGTTTTGATGCGGGAGAGAGCGGCTTCCAGGGCGGCGGCTGGGAGGGCACCTTGGGGGATATGTCGCTGGCTAGAGACGTCGAGGGGTCTTGTGACGCGGCTTTTGCCCCGCGCTCTGGCCGCGACTTGCACGGCGCGGTTGGCACCACCGGTGAGGTAATCCTTGGTCAAGGCTTTGTATAAGTGCATATCATCGTTGGCCCAGCGCACCAGTAGCCGCGCCGCCTCAGCCTTGTCGCCGGAGGCAATGGCCAAGGCGCGGGCGGCGTGTTCGGTGATGGTGAGGGTGTGGGGCATAATGTTGAGCCTAAAGGGAAAAAGGTTACGGCGTGGTTAACGACAGGATGCTGGCTATTGCGGGCGGGTTGCGGTAAAAGGGGATAATGCGGTTTTGGGCTGTCTTGTTTGTTCTATTGAGTGGAGGGAACGCTATGGCTACAGGCTTGGAAAAAGCGGTGTTTGCCGGGGGATGTTTTTGGTGTATGCAGGCCGAATTCTCCGTAGTGCCGGGGGTAACCCATGTGGTGTCGGGTTATACAGGTGGGCATACCCAAAACCCAACGTATGAGCGGGTATCATTGGGCAATACAGGGCACGTTGAGGCGATTGAAGTAACCTATGATCCGGCCAAGGTCAGCTATAAAAACTTGCTGGATATCTTCTGGCGTAATGTTGATCCGCTGGACGCGCGGGGTCAGTTTTGCGATAAGGGTAGCCAGTATCTGGCCGGGATTTTTGTGGCCAATGATGCGGAGAAAATCGCCGCTGAAGCCTCAAAAACAGCCATCGAACGAAAGCTTGGCCAGAAGGTGGCAACCCTCATCGTTCCAACCAGCGTGTTTTATCCGGCGGAGGATTACCATCAAGATTTTCATATTAAAAACAGTAATCGCTATAAAAGCTACCGCGCCGGGTGTGGCCGGGATGAACGGTTGCAGCACCTCCAGCAAAAAATGAGCCAGCCATGACCCTGCCTTCTGATCTAACAAGCCTTGCCCCATTGCCGTTGTTTGAGCAGTGGTTTGCTGAAGCTACTGTGAAAGAACCTAATGATCCCAATGCCATGGCGCTAGCCACGGTGGACAGCGACGGGCGACCATCGGTGCGGATGGTGTTGCTCAAGGGCATCGATGAGCGGGGGTTTGTTTTTTACACCAATAATCACTCTCGCAAAGCCAAGGCCTTGGCCGCGCACCCGGTGGCGGCATTGCTTTTTCACTGGAAATCCCTGCGCCGTCAGGTGCGGGTGGAGGGTAGGGTAGAGCGTACCAGCGCGGCGGAAGCCGATGCCTATTTTGCCAGTCGCCCACGGGTGAGCCAGCTGGGAGCTTGGGCCTCGGATCAGTCGGCGATCCTCCCGGATCGGGGATTTTTTGAGCACCGCCTCGCGGCGGTTACGGCGCAGTATGAAGGACAGGATGTGCCCCGCCCCCCCCATTGGGGCGGCTGGCGGGTTGTCCCGGATCATATTGAATTCTGGAATGATATGCCGTATCGGCTCCACGACCGGGTGGTGTTTGAAAGAGCGGGGGATGATGCACCTTGGCGGGCGCATCGTATTTATCCTTAATATAATTTTTAATAAAATTTTATATATCAGGGCAAGCCTTCCCCTCCGCGCAAGCGGCGGGGGGAAGGGGGGATCAACGCCCGCGGTTAACGAGGAACCGGGGCTCCCGTTTTTTGATTGAGCCTGCTTTCCTGATTTCTGGAAGCTTTTGTACTGCCTGCAATCACAAGGGGGAGGGGAAACCTTTTTCCCATCCCGGATCTTGCGTCTTACTTTCAAAAAATGCCTTCCTGGAAGGACTTTCTGGAAGCTTGTCCGCCGCCCCCTGTTTTTCTTCCCTTGTGTCTTCTTTTGGAAGAGAGAGAAGCAGAAGAGCGGTAAAGTCTCGGTGCCTGGCCAGGTCTTTGAGGACTAAAATCACTGTATCAAGCCGATTGATGGCAGTCAAGATGTGGGCTGCAATTTTTTTATGGCTGTGTCAATAGTTTTTTTACGTAAAATTTTTTTGAGGATTTTTTGGGTTATAGCGGGTTGCATCATTGATAATGTATCATCCTGAAACGCCCTCACCCCCGGCTCCTCTCCCAGTGGGAAGAGGGGTGATATGAGCGCGGAACTGGGAACTCCTCTCCCTCTGGGCTACTCTATGCACACAAGTCTTATGCTCTTATGCGCCTATCGAAGGACGCGGTGCAACTCCCTCTCCCGCTTGCGGGGGAGGGCCGGGGAGGGGGGAAAAGCATGAATACAAATAATTTTAAACACCCCCTTCCTCACCTTCCCCCGCCGTGCGGGGAAAGGGGGCAACAGGCGGCAGTGCCTGCCTTTAAAAAAGGTTCAAAAAAAGCTTTTCAGTCAGCTATTTAAACAAATAGAATGAACATCCCCGTCCGGGATCACCCAACCGACCCCTCCGCCTTAAGCAACGCCCGCTTGCGCTCCACCCCCCAGCGATAACCCCCCAGCGATCCATCGCTGCGCACCACCCGGTGGCAGGGGATGACCAAGGCCAAGGCGTTTTTCGCGCAGGCCGAGGCCACGGCGCGAACGGCGGCGGGCTTGCCGATGGCGGCGGCAACCTCGGCGTAGGATCGCACCTCCCCCGCCGGGATGGTTTGCAGGTACTGCCATACCGTGCGTTGAAAGGGGGTTCCCTGCACGTCAATGGGCAAGGTGGTATCGAAGGGGTGTTGATGCTCTAAGTAGGCGTTCAGGGCTTTGATCCATACAGACAAGGCGTCGGGGCAGTCCTGCTTTGTTGGTTCGGTGTCCCCAAAACTGACGGCGCACAGCCCGCGCGGGGTGGCGACGCAGCGCATCAACCCCAGACGGGTGGGGGTGGTGACGGTGATTACAGTTTTATCCATGAGCTATCTCCCAGGTCTGCCCTGCCGCAGCTTCAACCACTAACGGCACCGACAGCGAAACCAGCGGCAACGCCGCCCCGACCATGATTTTCCGTGCCAGTTGTGTGACCACTTCAGCCTCATCCCTAGGGCATTCGAGAATCAGCTCATCATGGACTTGCAGCACGATGCGAGAGGCTAGCTGTTGTTCTTGCAGTGAGGTATCCAGCCGCACCATGGCCCGGCGGAGCAGGTCAGCGGCGGAGCCTTGCAAAGGAGCATTGACAGCGGCGCGTTCGGCAAACTGGCGCAACGCGCCGTTCTTGTCGTGGATGTGGGGGGTGAAGACCGTGCGGCCAAACAGGGTGGCAATAAAGCCGTTTTGGCGGGCGGTGTGGATAGTGGCCTCCATCCAGGTTTTTATTTCCGGGTAGGCGGCGAAGTACCGCTCAATGATGCCGGCGGCCTCGGCTTTGGGGACGCCCAGTTGCTGGGCGAGGCCAAAGGCGGAGATGCCGTAGATAATCCCGAAGTTGACGGCCTTGGCGCGGCGGCGGTGTTCGGGGGAGGAGGTGCCGAAGACGGCCTCGGCCGTTTGGGCGTGGAGATCGGCACCCTCCCGAATGGCTTGGCGCAGGGCGGGGACTGCGGCGCAATGGGCGAGCAGGCGCAGCTCAATCTGGGAGTAATCAAGGCTCACCAATACCTTGCCCGGTGGGGCGATGAAGGCCGCTCGAAGTTTGCGCCCCTCCGCCGTGCGGATGGGGATGTTTTGCAGGTTCGGCTCGGCGCAGGACAGCCGTCCGGTGGCGGTGGCGGTTTGCAGAAAGCGGGCATGAATCCGTCCGGTGTCCGAGTTGATAGCCTCTTGCAAGGCGTCGGCGTAGGTGCCCTTGAGCTTGGCCATGCCCCGCCATTCCAAGACGGCGGCGGCAATGGCGTGGCCTTGTTCGGCGAGGGGTTCCAGCACGTCGCTGCCCGTCTGGTACTGCCCGGTTTTGCTTTTTTTCGGGGCGGGCAGGCCCATCTCATCAAACAGGACTACCCCCAATTGCTTGGGGGAGGCGATGTTGAACGGATGCCCGGCGAGGCGGAAGATGTCGGCCTCCAGGCGGGTGAGTTCATTGCCGTAATGCTGGCTTAAATCAGCCAGCACCTTTTTATCCACGGCAATCCCGGCTTTTTCCATCCGGGCAAGGATGGGCAGGAGGGGCTTTTCCAAGGTGGCATAGACGGCGGCGGCCTGACGTTCACCCAGGCGAGTATTCAGGGTTTGCCAAACGGTCATGAGGGCCGCCGCGCCGTGCTGGCCGGGGGCGTGACGATGGCAGAGATCCTCAAGAGCGTGGGATTGGCTTGCCCCTTCGACGGCATAGGCCATGAGCATCACGTCATCGCCCCACCCCGGAAGGATGCCCGCGCGCTTGAAATCATACCCGATGATCCGCACCGCCGGATCGCTGAGGGTGGGGGACTCATTAAGGGTATACGCCGTACCGTCGGGCAGGGCGGCCTCCCAGCCTGTTTCCCCCTGATGCACGGCCAGCGCGCCCCAGAGCAGTGCCTTGGCGCGGAGGGCATCGGGGGTAATCGCCGCAGCAGCGACAGGTGGAGCAGCAGGGACGGGGCTTGGATCGTCAAACAGGGTTTGCTGCACCGGCTGGCCGAGGCGGGAGAGCAGGCTGCGAAAGCCCATCTTGTTCAAAAACGCCGCGAAGCGTTCCCGGTCGGGCTTGAGCAGGGGCGCAGCCTCAGCGGCAACGGGCAGGGGGGCATCGTCTTTGAGGCGGACAAGGCGCAAGGACACGCGGGCAAGCTCGGCGTTGTCCATCAGGCTCTGGCGGCGTTTGGTTTGGGTGATGGCTCCGGACGCGGCGGCGGCCAGCACGCCCTCCAGATCGCCGTAGGCTAGGATCAATTCTGCCGCTGTTTTTACCCCAATGCCCGGCACGCCGGGGACGTTGTCCGAGGCATCGCCGATAAGAGCCTGCACGTCGGGAACCTTTGCCGGGGGCACGCCGAATTTCTTCACCGCGTCGTCGTCGCTCAGGAACGCATACTTCACCGGATCGTAAATCCGCACGCCGGGGCGCAGGAGTTGCAGCATGTCCTTATCGCTGGTGACGATGATAATATCGCTGGCCCCCTTGGCGTAGCTGGCCAGCAAATCGTCGGCCTCAAACCCCGGCAGCTCGACGCCGGGCAGGCCGAAGGCGGCGGCAGCCTCCCGCACCAGGGCAAATTGCGGCACCAGATCAGCCGGGGGTGGCGGCCGGTGGGCTTTGTAGTCCGTGTAAATCTCCTGCCGGAACGTCTGCCGCCCGGCGTCAAACACCGCCAGCGCCCGTGTCTGGGGAAGGCTATCCGCCAGCTTCAGCAGCATCGAGCAAAACCCATACACCGCGCCCACGGGCGTGCCGTCCGGCGCCGACAGCGGCGGCAGGGCGTGATAAGCCCGGAAAATATAGCCGGAGGCGTCAAGGAGGGTGAGGGGCATGGGGGTCAACCTCGGTATGGGATGGCGGAGCAGTAGACGGGGATGTTTTTGCCCAAGCGGCGAAGGAGGATACCCTCCAGCCCTTGGGCACTGGTGTAGTGCACGAGGACATCGTGCCGTGCGGGTTGTTCGGTGTTCGTCATGGCCTTGTTCTGCCTAGCCCATGGGGTAGGGCAGGGCAAGAGCCACTCATCCCTCCTATAAATGGGTTAATAGAGGTGCCCCTATGAATCTGTTGAAGGCCGCGGTTCAGCCCCCCCCCCTGCGTAGCGGGGGAGGCGTAAGGCCGATGGCCTTACGGGGAGGGGGTGAAAAAATAATTGTAATAATTGGTTTTTCTTATTTTAAATACCCCCTTCCTCACCTTCCCCCGTTTCTCGGGGGAAGGGGCTAACAGGCGACGGCGCACATTCTGATGCTGGAAAATAGCCAATGGTGGGCTTTGTGTGTATATCCCCCCGGCCATGGGGATTAGACCATTATTCTTACAAACTTTATATAATTTTTTATAAAAAACTTGCACTAAAAGTTAAAAGAGTGTAAAGTGGCCTTACCATCAAGCAAAGGAACATTGTATGCTTCAGACCGCCGCTTATTCCTCTCGTTCCGCCGTTGCTGGTAATGTTGTCGAGAAGATGTACGACGAGGCGTACACTCTGCTGCTGGAAAGCCGGAGTTACCTGATGTACGTCGCCCCGGGGTTGAAGCAGACGATGGAACCTCAAGATAAGCTGTTTGTCACCTATCACGCCACGCGGCTGACGGCGCGGTTGCTCGAAATGCTCTCGTGGTTGTTAGCGCAAAAAGCCGTGCTGCGCGGGGAAATGACCCTGGCTGCATCACGGGAAGGCGGTTTTACGATTAGCCGGGACAGTATTTGCGCTTTTGATTCCAGCGAAGAATGCGGCAGTATACCCAATGGCTTGCGTGGGTTACTCTCCCGGAGCAAGTCGTTGTACGAGCGGCTGGGGCGGTTGGACTCCATGTTAGAGGCAAAAGTCGCCTAGGGGCACCTTATCCTTACGCTAAAAAGATACCCTGACGGCTTTCCCGTATCGCACCGTTATACGGTTCGGCGTACTCCTTGCCCGGGCGCTTCCTTCGGAAGATGCTTTCAAACCAAGGAGTTTTATCATGGCTATCAATCCACCCGTCAATAACCAGAACCAGTCGACAGACAACGCGTCGTCGAACTACCAAAAAAATGACCCGGCGGTGAAACCAGTTCATACCCCGGAAGAAATTGCCAAAGCCAAAGCAGCTGCCGCTAAATCCGGTGAGCAAGGCACGCCGCAGCCCGCCGTGAAAACGGCCATGCCGAAGTAACACGGAATACGAAATCGGGGGCAAAACGCCCCCGATTTTTTTTCACCAAACTCTTTCCAAAAGGAATTTTATCATGAAAAAGAACGCCTTATTACTCACCACTATATTGAGCGCCGGGGTATTGTTTTGCAGCCCCGTCATCGCCCGCGCTGCGGATAGTATTGTCACCAGCACGGCGAAGACCGGCACGTTGCCCGTCAGCAAAGAAGCCCTCGCCGATCCCCAGGTCGCAGCCGGCAATTTTGTTGAGCACGTCAACAACGCCCGCGTTGCCATTGCTATGAAAGACGTAAAAGTGGCGCGCCAGCATATTGCCCAGGCCCGCAGCATGCTGATGATCCTCAAAGGCGGGGACAGCGAACGCCGCCGTTTGAGCAATGTTCAAGCTGGGCGTGTTGTGTATGAATACGACGCGGATTATAAATACCACTATTTTCCGATTCAAACCAACGCGATTCAAGTTAAGCATCTGAGCGATGGGCCGATGTGGGCGAAAAATAGCCTCGCCGTGTCTGACGCGGATGTTGTGTACCTGACTTTAGATTTGAGCGGCGATGCGGCGGCAACGTATCTGGATAAAGCGGATACTGCTCTTAACTCTAACGACCTTAAAGAAGCCTCCAATCAATTATCGCGCCTAACAGAATCCGTGGTGACGGTGGACAGCCGTGCTTCCATGCCGGGGGATAAGGCGCGGGATAATATCGCCCTAGCCCACAGTTTTGTGGTGGCCAAAAACTATGACGGTGCCCGCTATGCGTTGAAACACGCCGACGAAGCCCTGGATGAGATGCAGCGTAATGATGCCTATAAAACCCACCACCAGGATATCGCTATGATGCGCAAAGACGTGGCAGCCTTGCAGACAGTTATTACCAAAAAAGATCCGACGATGTTGCAAGAAGCCAATACCAAACTCACCAAATGGTGGGGAGAACTGAAAGCCTGGACCAAGAGTGATAAAGAATAAAAAAAGGCTATAAAAAATGGCACTTCCGATATGGAAGTGCCATTTTTTATTGGTGGGTATCACAGCAGCGGCTGTCTGGTTCTGCGCCCGGTGATCACGCTGTACACCAAACTGGCGACAAACAGGATGACAAAGACAAGGGCCAGAATTTTGGCTACCCCGGCAAAGCTGGCAGCCAGCCCGCCAAAGCCCAAAAAGGCCGCAATAACAGCCAGTATAAAGAACACGACGATATAGTTTAACATGTTGATTCTCCTCTTATCCTTTATAGAATACAGAGGCACAAAGCCGCCGCAGGGAAATTCTCGTGAGGTATAAAGGAAGCGTAAAGATTCAGGCGGCAATAGCAGTCGCCTGAACAATCTCCATCCGGTAGCCAATACCGGGTTCGGTAATGATGAGGGTCGGGACGCTATGGTTATCTTCGATTTTATCCCGCAGCTGGCCAATATACACCCGCAGGTAGGCCACATCGTCCACATGGCCCGAGCCCCAGACGTTTTTGAGAATATCTTTGTGGCAGAGCATTTTTCCCCGGTTCGCCATAAAATAGCGGAGAAGTTCATATTCCTTTGGCGTTAACGCGAGCGGTACCTCCCGCAAATACACTTCATGGCGCACCAGATCCATGCGCACCGGGCCGTTGCTCAGATGCGGCTCACCCAGTTCTTTGATGGCGCAGGTACGCAGGCAGGCGTTGATCCGAGCCAGCAGCACGTCGGTGCTAAACGGCTTGGTCACGTAATCGTTGGCCCCCAGGTTGAGGGCGCTAACAATTGCCGTATCTTTGGCGCAGGCCGACAGGACAATAATCGGCACCTGGGACCATTCCCGAAGCGCCGTAATAACCTCCGTCCCCGGCATGTCCGGCAGGCCCAGATCCAGCAGGATCAAATCGGGTTTAATACTCGCGCACAGGCGGATGGCCTGCCGCCCCGACGCCGTCCCCACAATCTTGAACTCTTCTTCTTCCAAAATCAGGGTAAGCATTTTCTGGATAGATGGCTCATCGTCCACGATGAGGAGGATGTTTTTACGATTAGACATATTATTAGGTGCCTCCCTATAAGGCACTCTAGCACCTTATAGGGGGAAACCGCAGGGAAAAATAATGTGTTGTTTTGTAGGTAATTACCGTGACATGTCTCGTGCATGCCAAGAAGTAAAATTCTGCGTCATGAGTTCAAGTTGTGCGGCACGTTGCTCTAAGGTGTTTCGCAGGGCGGCATGATGCGGATCTTCTTCAGCGTTCAGGCCGGTGATTTGCAGGATGGTTACGTTCCCTGGGTCTTGGGGTTCCGAAAGAATGGCTAGCAAGTTGTTTTCTATTTTATGTTCAGCACGGTTTACAGGAATGCTCTCCGCAAGAGTTTTGATAAATAGGGGGAGAAAATTTTCGCCGCCGTCGCTGCGTTCCCCTTGGATTACAGCCAGTTTTTGTAATTCTTCGACAATGTTTTCCCAGGAAGACTCCTGATGTGGGGCCCCGCGACTGGCGTAACGCCAGAAATCTTCGGCGGTTAAGCCGTAGGCTGTTAAAACCCCGGCGAGGCGTTCGGCGAAGGCTTGGACTCCTCCAGGCTGCGTTGCTGCCTCGCGCAATTTTTTCTCCAACTGTCCGGCCAAGGGCGTGGCGGCGGCCAATTCAGGGTAAGGAACCACGTCTTGCCCCGCTAATACTGCGCTGGCCGTTAAATCACTATGCAGCAATGCCCGCGCAATACGCCGCAATACGTCGGTGGTTTCGGTGAGGAGAACGCCTCCTTTTTTGTTTGCAGCCAACTCCGCCACAATATTTTGCTCATTGATGGTAGAACCCATTCCATTGGCAGGAGGTACCTTTGTTTTGCCGTCTTCCTGCACCGACGGATTGAGATAATAGCGTGGTTGTGCTAAAAACTTGGCCCAATGCGGGTTATCTGGGTCAGGGGTGATTTCGGCAGTGAAATCGCTTAAAGCAACCCCGCCCGCACCTGGCCCGGCGGAGGTGGGGAAGGTAGCAACGATGTGCACGGTACTCTCTTTAAAATACTCTTGTGCATCCGTGAGCGATTGCGCTGAGCCGGCCACACCGCCGCCAAAATGCCGGGTGATGGTGAGGGTGTTAGCCTTTTCGTCCACTGTTATAAAGAAATCTTCCAGTAGCTGGAGTTGCTCATTAGTAAGTGCAGACAAATTCGTGGTATTTCCCACGACAATGAGTGCCAATTCAGCAACCTGATCAATGCTCAACGGATTGGTGGGGGTGTAAAAACCATTGCCTTGAAAAGTTGTAATTAATAAACGCAGGGCATCGGCGTCACGGGTTTTGCGATCGTCATAATGGGGGGGTTCTTCGCCTAAAGTTTGCGCTCTTGGATCGGCGTTTTGTTCCGCGTGCAGACGTTGAATAATTTCCCATTTTTCTGGCGGCATTTCGGCGGTGGGATCAGGCGGGAACAACGGAACGGCGGTGACAGTATGTTCAGCATCGAACACGTACTTGCCTTCAAGTGTCAGGCCGCGCAGAGCTTCGGCCATTTTAAGGAGGCCAATCCCAAAACTGCCCGTGGTCGGGCCAACCAACACCTTGTTGGAAAAAATCGTGCGCAGCGCAAGTTTTAACGCCGCCTCATCCCGATCGGTAATCGTTGCTTCTAGGTTGAAATCGTGTAGTGCCGTAGTGAAGGCAGCATCATCGGCGGACAGCTTCTGATACTCATCCAGCACCAAGCGGGTAACGTAGCCGATCATGGGGTAGAATTTGAAACTATTCTCCGCCTGTTCGGGAGGAAGCTGGTACGCTAAGCGTTCGCCCAAAATGGCACTGGCTAGAGGGGCCTCCCAAAAGCGGCGCAGTTCCGGATCCGCAATGCCCAATAAAACGGCAACCTTGCGGGCAACAGGTGCCAAGGTGTCAAAGCGTTTATAAATATCGTCTATCTCTGGTTTTGTTGTAGAAATGGTGACGGTCATCAGCTTGGCTTCCTCTAAACTGCAAATAGTATATATGTTTTATATGTTATTGACAAGGGTTTTTTCCTTCTGTATTGGGTTAGAACTTATTTTTTGTTGGATTTCTTGTTATGTTATTATCGCGTTTTCCCCGAATCTTGCTTGCTGCTTTGCCTACCCGGCTTGAGAAGCTGTCTCGGCTCAGCAGCCATCTTGGCGTGACAATCTACGCCAAACGCGATGACCAAACGGGCGTGGGCGGCGGCGGCAATAAAATTCGTAAGCTGGAGTTTTTATTGGGGGAGGCCCTGGCCCAAGGCGCGGACACTATTATTACCCAAGGTGCTGTCCAATCGAACCATGTGCGCCAGACGGCGGCCATGGCGGCAAAACTTGGCCTCAAGTGCCAAGCGATTCTGGAACGCCGGATTCCCAATACGGCAGAGAGCTTTGATACCACGGGCAACGTACTGCTGGATCGGCTGTTTGGTATTGAGGCACTGCGCTTTGTTGCTGCCGGTACCGACATGAATGCTGAAATGGCTAAAGATGCCGAAGCCCTGAAAGCGCAAGGGCGAAAGCCCTACATTGTGCCGGGTGGTGGTTCAACCGCGGTGGGGGCGTTGGGGTACGTCAATGCTGCGCTGGAGTTGGTCGCGCAGGTGAATGCCCAACATCTCAATATTGATCATGTTATTGTTGCTAGCGGCAGCAGCGGTACCCACGCCGGGTTAGCAGCGGGTTTTAAAGCACTTAGTACTCGCGTGAATCTTATAGGCATCAGTGTGCGTCAGCCTGAGGCTTTTCAAGTGGCCAAAGTCGCTGACGAAGCCGGGAAAGTTGCCAGTCTTTTGGGTACGCCTGCGGTTACTCCTGATGAAATTATTGTCAACAGTGATTATGTAGGCCAAGGCTACGGCATCCCGGCGGAGCATACGTTTGAGGCGATTATGATGGCAGCTCGGTTTGAGGGTATGCTGCTTGATCCTGTCTATACGGGCAAAGCTTTTGCGGGATTGCTGGGATTGATACGTACCGGGCGTATCAAACAGGGCGAAACGGTGGTGTTTTTTCACACGGGTGGGGATTATGGCTTGTTCGCGTATGAAAAGGCATTGTTGCAGCACGTTTGATTTGCCCCATCAGGCAATAGCCCCCAGCCCCTTGCGTTCAACCAGCAACAACAGCTTTAAGGTGCCGCCCGCCGGGGATTTGAGGCCTCGTTCCCACTTGCTGACGTAATCCGTCGTCACATTGAGATAGTGTGCAAAAACCGCCTGGCTGACTTCCTCACGCTCCCGCAGGGCACGGATTCCTTCGGGCGTAAAGGGATGAATGGGCGTAAGGCACAATTCGTCAAAATCGCGCATGGTTTTCATCGTGATCAGCCGCGCATCGCGCATCCCTTGCACTGTTTCATGCACCGCAGCAAAAGCATCACTTTTGTATGTTTGAGATTTTTTCATTTTAAGCCACCTCCTGGTACGTTCCGTTTTCAATCAGGGCGTCAATGTCTTTATCGGTGCATTCAAAGGTTATTGCCGCTAACGCCTTGAATGCCTTAACTTCGTCCGGGCCAATGTTGTCACGATCTTTTTTCGCAAATCCATAGACGAAAACAGCCCGCTCATTTTTGCGAAACAGAATGATGGAGCGATACCCGCCTGATGTGCCTTGTCCGGGTCTGGCCATGCGTTGCTTGATAACACCGCCGCCATAATCAACATCAATCTTTCCAGCGTTCACATTTTTCACAATCTGCCGCAACGTTGCATTGCTTATCCCTTCCTTCCGGGCAAATTTACTGAACGCCTTATTTTTCAGAATCTGCATTCAAGGCTTTCTTTCAATAGTGCCAAGTGTGGTTAGTTTACGGCACTATAGTACCAGACTTAGTCTTATATGTAAAGCCAAAATCACCCCCCCCAAACCCCCTCTTGACGCCCACCCCGCGCCCCGCCAGTTTAGCCCCATGTACCGCGCCCTTGCCCGTAAATACCGCCCGCAGACTTTTGATGATCTGGTAGGGCAAGATGTTGTTGTCCGCACCTTTCGCAACGCCTTTGCTCAAGATCGTATCGCGCAGGCGTATATGTTCACCGGGGTGCGGGGTGTGGGAAAAACCACCACGGCGCGGATTATTGCCAAAGCACTAAACTGCGTGGGGGCTGAAGGAACGTTGACCAAGCCAACCATTACCCCCTGCGGCGTCTGCCCCCAGTGCGTTGCCATTACCGACGATCGCCACCTCGACGTGCTGGAGATCGACGCGGCCAGCCACACCGGGGTGGACGCCATGCGGGAGGATATTCTTGCCCAGGTGCGCTACACCCCCACCCAAGGCCGGCGCAAGGTGTACATTATTGATGAGGTGCACATGCTCTCAACGGCGGCGTTCAACGCGCTGCTGAAAACCTTGGAAGAACCCCCCGCCCATGTCACCTTCCTGTTTGCCACCACGGATATTCACAAAGTCCCGGTGACGATTTTATCCCGGTGCCAGCGGTTTGATCTCGCCCGCCTCAGCCCCGCCGCGCTGGCCGAGCATTTGACCCTCATTGCCGGGAAAGAGGGGGCAACGCTGGATAACGATGCCGCCGCTGCCCTTGCCCGGGCCGCCGAGGGATCGGTGCGGGACGGCTTATCTTTGCTAGATCAAGCCTTGGCCTTAGCCGGGGAGGGCGGTCAGGTGACGGGGGCACTGGCCTTTGAGATGCTGGGCCGGGGGGACGCGCTGGCGGCCTATGACCTGCTGCACCACGCCCTGGCCGGGCGGGTGGCGCCGTGCTTGGAACAGTTGGAGACGCTGTACCGCCATGGGGTGGAGCCGTTGCTGCTGCTCAAGGATATGCTCAGCGCCGTCCACGCCGCCAGCCGCGCCCGGGTGGCCCCGAATTTGGCCGATCACAGCGGCCTTCCCGAAGGCGAGCGTCAGGCCATTGCCAGCCTAGCGGCAACCTACACCGTGCCGATACTGACCCGGGCGTGGCAAATCGTGTTGCACGGGTATGAGGAAATCCGCCTGGCGGAAAACAGTCTCCAAGCGGCGGAGATGATCCTGATCCGCCTGTGCTATGTCGGCAACCTGCCCACGCCGGAGGAGCTGCTCAAGGCCCCAATGCCTAGTGTCGCTGCACCAGCAGTGCCACCCATCAAAAGCCCCGCAGCAACATCGGCCCCCACCCAGTTTGCCGAACTCATCACCTTGGCCGAGGCTCAGCGGGAGGGGAACCTCGCCTACCATTTGCGTCATAGTGTGGCGGTGCAGAAATTTGCCCCGCCGCTGCTGGAGATTGCCTTGCTGGCCGGCGCGTCGCCGACGTTGCCGGGACAGCTTGCCCAGTTCCTGCTCCGCCATACGGGCACCCGGTGGGTGGTGACGGTGGCGGAAACCGCCGGAGCCGTCAGCCTCGCCGAAGCCAGCGCGAAAGAACGCAAGACGGCTGAACAATGGGTGCTGGCCGATCCCTTGGTGGTAGAGGCCCTGCGCCTTTTTCCGGGGGCCAGCGTGGTGGGGGTGACGCCGAGGGGGGTGGGGGAAGGAAGGGAGGTTCAGGTAAAGGCTTGATAGGGGCTGGATTTATTAAAAGTACTCAAGCCATCGAGCAGTTACCTGAAACAGAGGCGTTAATCCCCTACAGGTATGTATGTATTGACATAAAGGCTCTGTTTAGAGCAGACTATTACTCTACTAACAGAATAGGAAAAATATACAATGGGCATGAAATCGGAAAATCAAGACTCGCCTCCGCCAAATCCATTTGCGGTAGGAACAGAGGAAATGCAAAGAGCATACGAAATTCCGACGGTAGTTGCGAATCGTTTTGTTCTCAATTGGAGCACTAACGGTATAAGACTAGCCTTTGGCGAACAGTTTGCAGTGGAATTCTCTCCCACATATCGCTGTGCTGTAGCCCTGAATATAGAAGACACCATATCTCTTTATAAACTTCTTCAGACTGCACTTCAAAATTTAGGAGTATCGTTAGAAGACAAGGCCAGCGATTAATATGGCAATCACAGCACCCCAAGCGGCAGCATCTACACCAACTTCACCTCAACAAGCACCTGATGGGTTGGCCGGAGGAAGCGGTGCATCCGCAGGGAATACAGCGGCAGGTGGTTCTGCGGGTAAAGGGCGTGGGAAGAGGGGAAGCTCTATTGAGCCTAAATATGGGAAACGCCAACCGAAGTGTTTTCCTATATCAGAAGCAGAGCTTGGGGAATTATACGGCATAGGTGCATTTGTTGCTATCGCGTTCTCTATTACAACTGGATGTTTGAGCTTTGCGATTGGTATATTTAAGGATTTGGCAATAAATCAGATACAAATACAAAAAGAAACGATAGAGACATGGACATATTACGCATGGGTGTGCATCTTTATTAGCTTCGTATCCCTCGTTATTGGTATTATCTTAGTCCGTCAAGGTCATACAAAAATAAAAAAAATCAAAAACGAAACGGCTTTTGATTAGTTAATTATGGCACGCGGTAAACACTTAAGTCTTCACATTTTCCTGTACACGCCTCATATTTTCTGGCCTTATAGTACCCCTGTGCGGGTGTAGTTCAATGGTAGAACTCCAGCCTTCCAAGCTGGTCGTGAGGGTTCGATTCCCTTCACCCGCTCGCTTTTTTTCTGTTGTAGAGTATTTTTATGACTGATGCGCCTCCTGTAAAACTATCGCCTGTTGAGGGCATGAAGATTCAAAGTAAAGGCCTGCGCGGCATGATTGCCGCCGATCTGGCCGATACCTCCAAGGCGTGCCTTGATGAAACCGGGTATCAATTGCTCAAATTCCACGGGATATATGAGGGTTTTAACCGCGACACGGCGACGGCGCGCAAGCAGCAGGGCCTCGATAAAGAATATGAGTACATGACCCGCATCGCCATTCCCGGCGGACGCCTGACGGCGGATCAGTACCTGCGCCTTGATGAACTGGCCGACAGCCACGCCAACGGCACCCTGCGGGTTACCACCCGTCAGGCGATTCAATACCACTGCATTACCAAGGGCAACCTCAAGGATGCCATTGCGGAAATTCGCTTGATTGCCTTGACCACCCTGTCCGCCTGCGGCGATGTGGTGCGGAATATTACCAGCAATCCCGCCCCGATTAACGATACCCGTCACCGCGTGTGTCGGGAGACGACGGATTTACTGGCGCGGGAGCTTACCCCCCGCACCAAGGCCTACGCCGAAATCTGGGTGAAGGGGGAGCCTGTCCTGACGGACGAAGAGGTGGTTGAGCCGCTCTACGGCAAAACCTACCTGCCGCGCAAATTCAAGATTGGCGTTGGGTTCCCGGAAGACAACAGCGTGGATTTGCTCACCAACGATCTGGCGGTGCTGGCGTTGTTTGAGGCGGACAAACTGGTTGGGTTTAACCTCGCCTTGGGCGGCGGTTTAGGGATGACCCACAACAAGGCGGCGACGTACCCGCGGTTGGCAACGCCGCTGGTGTTTGTGGAGCCGGAAAACCTTGTGCGCGGGGTCAGGGCCGTGGTGACGATGCAACGTGATTATGGCGATCGCACGGATCGCAAGCACGCCCGCCTGAAATATCTGGTGCAGGAAAAGGGCAACGCCTGGGTTTTGGAAAAACTGGCCGAACATTATGGTGAGGCGATGCAGCCCGCCCGCCCCATGCCGGCGTTTGTCGTGGTGGATCACATGGGCTGGCATGAGCAGGGCGACGGGAAGTGGTACTTTGGCCTGCCGCTCTCTAGTGGCCGCATCAAGGATGTCCCCGGCGGGGCGCAATGGCGCACGGCTCTACGGGAGGTTGTGCAGCAGTTCAAGGTTGATCCGGTGCTGACCCCCAACCAAGATATTCTCCTTACTAATATTGTCGCAGCGGATCGCTCGAAGGTGGAAGCGTTGTTGCGGCACTATCAGCTACCGTTTGCCAGCGATCAATCGGTGGTGAGCCGCTGGGCCATGGCATGCCCTGCTCTGCCGACGTGCGGGCTTGCCCTGACCGAGGCCGAACGGGTGAAAGAGCCGATGGTTGCCAGTATTGAGGCCGCCATGCAGCCCTACGGCTTGCAGAACCAGAATATTTCCATTCGTATTACCGGCTGCCCCAACGGCTGCGCCCGTCCGTACGCCGGGGAAATTGGCCTGGTGGGTCGGATGCCGGGGTTTTATGCCTTGTACCTGGGCGGCGATTTTGAGGGCACACGCCTCAACGTCAAGGTGCTGGATAAGCTTGCCGAGGATAAAATCGCCCCAACGCTGGGGAAGGTCTTTGGCGCATACGATACGGGGAAAAAGGCTCAAGAGAGCTTTGCCGATTTCTGTCAGCGGCTGGGGGCAGAGGCGTTGAAAGTGGTGTGTGAAGCATGAGGATGCTTATCTGGACTAGCCCCATTTTATGGCTCTGTCTCTTTTTCACCTCCTGCACCGCACCTCCTTCCCCTCCCCAGCAACCCGCCCCTATTAACCTTACCCCTGTTGCGTTCAGCGATTTGCCCGGTTGGGAGGCTGAAAACCACACCGAAGCCCGTGAGGCAATCCTAACATCCTGCCGTACCCTGCTCGACAAAAAACCCTCCGGCCTTGTGGCCAAAACCGCGGGGCTAAACCGCACCGATGCCTTTACCAAAGCGTGCCGCCGCCTCAATGCAGCGGATGCAAAAACAGCCCTTGAGGCCGCCTTTGCGCCCCACCGTGTGCAGGATGCCACCCCCAGCCCCGGCCTGTTTACCGGGTATTACCTGCCCAGCTTTCCCGCCTCTCTTAAAAAAGACGCCATCTATAAAATTCCCGTATATGGCCGCCCCAAAGATTTAAGCGAACGACAGGACACAGCAGGGAGCAGCCGCTGGGGTCGCTGGGTAGGCGGCAAATGGCAGGACTACCCCAGCCGCGCTGCCATTGATACCGGAGCCTTGAGCGATAAAGCCGAAGTGTTAGTGTGGGCAAAAGACCCTGTGGACGTGTTTTTTCTACAGGTACAGGGTTCGGGGTTTGCCGTACTGCCCGACGGGCGGCGATTGCACCTGAGATTTGCCGGGCGTAACGGGCATCCCTACACCGCCATTGGCAAGGTTCTTATCGAGAAGGGCGCACTCAAGCCGGATCAGGTTTCTATGGCCAGTATCCGCGCCTGGCTGGCCTCGGTACCCCCACGCCAACGGGACGCCGTCCTGCACCAGAATGCCTCGTACATTTTCTTTCAAAAAGATCGCCTAAAAGCTCCCAAAGGCGCAGCAGGGGTAGCCCTTGTTCCCCAGCGAAGTTTGGCTATTGATCCTAAATTTTGGAGCTACGGGATGCCGGTGTGGGTGGATATTCCCGGCGACGCGAAGCTGCCCGGCGGGATCGAGCGGATGATGATAACCCACGATACCGGGGCGGCGATTCGCGGCGTGGTGCGCGGCGATGTGTTCTGGGGCGAAGGGGCACTGGCCGAAGCTAGGGCCGGGGCCATGCGCCATGAGGGGGCAATCTACGTACTGCTACCAAGGGAGTGATGATGCTGGTTAAACTATACAAAGCATTGGGGTATGCCCTATCCGGTCTCAAAGCCGCGTTTACCTCGGAAGTGGCCTTTCGTCTGGAGGTAGCCCTGGCGGCAATCCTTATTCCCGCGGCAATGTGGCTGGGGCAAAGTGCCCTGCAAAAAGCCATCCTGATTTCCAGTGTCTTGCTGGTGCTCATGATCGAACTGATCAACACGGCCATTGAAACGCTGGTGGATCGTCTTTCCCCGGACTGGCACCCCTTGTCGAAGAAAGCCAAAGATGTGGCAAGCGCGGCAGTGCTACTAGCCATAGTGCAAATGATAGTGGTGTGGGGATTAGTGGTGTGGGGGTAGCTTGACGCTCTGTGTTAAATATAAGGGCACCTCTATTAACCTCATTTCTAGGGCGATTGGCGTCGTAAGGTCTATGCTCGCAATCCGCACGTACGTTTGAGTACGCTTACGTTTGCTCGCCTAGCCGATCAGAGCCACTCATCCCTATAAATGGGTTAATAGAGGTGCCCATTGCGCGTTTGTGATTGACGATTAATGAAAAATATAATATTATGCAGTTACTTATGGCGAAATAGTATGTTAACCCTGAACCCTCGTATCAATGCTGCATTAAAACTTGATGCAGCATTATCGGCACTGGCGGAACGTCGTGATGATGAGAGCCGTACTCACACTCTAATTGCCCACGAAGACGCTTGGGGCAGCACGATCAAACATCAAAAAGATGCTTATGAAGATTAGCCGGGGTATGTTCATGAAATTGCCAAAAGCTTTTATAATCATGCTGTGTATTGCAGGGCTTCTCAGCAGCTGTGAATTGATTGAAAATGGGAAAAAAAACCCAGAATCAATTCCTGTGCTTATTGCTATATTGCCACTCTACATAGTCTATCAGGGAATTGTGGGAATAAGTGTCGCTGATGATGCGTTAACGCCCTACACAAAAGATTTTGTTAAAGAGGCAGGAGGGTGTTTAACACCTTACGATGCCAGTATAAAAGATATTACAGACAATGTCTTTGTTATCTCTGATCCTGTTCGATGTGTAGACAAAAATAGCGATATACGCTTTAATGATAACGATATTTACTATCTCGGCAAAGATGCATACATCAAAGAAGAAACCTACCTTCCAGCTCAAATTAAGGGTACTGCTTATCAATGTCAGCGGTTAAATATACAAAACTCCCATCGTTTTTCGTGTAAAACAATTCGTGAGTACACAATTGATAAAATGGGTAAAAATTATTACCCTACTTCTATGTTCAACCTAAAAACTTTAGAATTCAACCCTGCTGTGCATTGGCGTCAAAGCGACACAAGTTCGCCACGGTTGGAACTTTATTCCTATAAAAAAGAATGTAAACAACCCTTAATTAAACTACCAGCATCAACACAAGAAGAAATTCTCTTCGGCATGTTTGATGATCGATACTATTCCATCACCGGACGCGCCTGCAATTTCCGGTTGATTCGCAAGATTCCGCGCGCGGCGGTGATTGGCTATTAGCGATGCTGTAAGCAACAAGGACATTTACAACGATTAACCACCCCCATGCATTATTAAGATGATTTTTACCATCACCCCCTCTATATCGCCTCATTATGAGCACCCATGTCGTCGTCGTCGAATCGCCTGCCAAGGCCAAAACCATTAATAAATACCTCGGCAAGGACTATACAGTCTTAGCGAGCTATGGCCATGTGCGCGACTTGCCGGCGAAAAATGGTTCCGTCGATCCGGAGCATAATTTCAATATGTTATGGGAAGTAGAAGGCCGGGGCGAAGCCCGCATCCGCGATATCGCCAAAGCCCTCAAGGGCGCGAAAACCCTCTACCTCGCCACTGACCCGGACAGAGAAGGAGAAGCAATCTCTTGGCACGTCCACGATATTTTGCAGCAGCGGGGCGCCCTCAAAGGTATCACCGTCGGTCGCATTGCCTTTCATGAAATCACCAAAAAAGCTATCCAGGACGCCGTTGCCCATCCCCGCCCCGTCAATCAGGATTTAGTGGACGCCTATCTTGCCCGCCGGGCGTTGGATTATCTGGTGGGCTTTAACCTGTCCCCCGTGTTGTGGCGCAAGCTGCCAGGGGCACGCAGTGCCGGGCGGGTGCAATCCGTGGCCTTGCGCCTCGTCTGCGAACGCGAAGAGGAAATCGAACGCTTCCGCTCCGAAGAATTCTGGACGATTGCCGGAAGGTTCAACACCAGCGCGGGGGAGGAATTCCTTGCCAACCTCCGGGTGCTGGACGGCAAAAAGCTGGAGAAGTTCTCCTTAACCAATGAGGCAGCCGCCAAGACCGCCGTTAAAACCGTCGCCGCCGCACACTATACTGTTGCGAGCATCGAACGCAAACAGGTTAAGCGTCACCCTGCCCCGCCGTTCATGACCTCAACCCTACAACAAGAAGCCGCAAGAAAGCTTGGCTTTTCTGCCTCCCAAACCATGCGGATTGCCCAAGAATTGTATGAGGGCATTGAAATCGCCGGGGAGACCGTCGGCCTTATCACCTATATGCGTACCGACGGCGTGACTCTCGCCGGGGAAGCCATTGCCAGCGCACGCAAAACCATCGAAAAAATATATGGCACGGCTTATGTCCCCGACGCACCACGGGTGTATAAAAGCAAACTCCGAAACGCTCAAGAAGCCCACGAGGCCATTCGCCCCACGGATTTGGCGCGCCTGCCCCAACAGGTTGCCCGGGGGTTGAGCGAGGCGCAGGCCAAGCTCTATGAACTCATCTGGAAGCGCACCATCGCCTGCCAAATGGAAAGCGCGACCCTCGATCGCGTCACGGCGGATTTGGCCAGCACCGACGGCAAGCATCATTTCAGTGCCACGGGCAGCACCGTGATCTTTGATGGGTTCCTCAAGGTTTATTTTGAAAGCACCGACGATCTCGACGATACGGATGAGAACCGCCGCTTGCCGGCTTTAAAAGAAAACGAGGCCACGCCCCTGCGTGAGACCCTGCCCGAACAGCATTTCACCCAGCCCCCGCCCCGTTACACCGAAGCCAGCTTGGTAAAAAAAATGGAAGAACTGGGCATTGGCCGTCCGTCCACTTATGCCAGCGTTCTGCAAGTCCTCAAGGATCGGCAATACGTTGTGCTGGAGAAAAAGCGCTTTATCCCGCAAGAGCGCGGTCGCCTCGTCACCGCCTTCTTAGCCAGCTTTTTTGAACGCTATGTGGAATACGGGTTTACCGCCGCACTGGAGGAAGAACTCGATGCCGTCTCCGCAGGCGAAGAACAATGGCGAACGGTGCTTGCCCGATTCTGGAAAGATTTCAAGGCGTCGGTGGATGGCACCAAAGACCTGAAGATTACCGATGTGATTAACGTGCTCGATGAAAAGCTGACGCCGTTGTTATTTCCGCCACGGGCGGACGGCAGCGATCCCCGCGCCTGCCCGACCTGCAGCACCGGGCGTCTAGGTCTGCGTCTTGGTAAATTCGGTGCCTTTTTAGGGTGCAATCATTACCCGGAATGCAGCTTCACCAAACCTCTACAGGCGGCCATCAGCGAAGGTGCCCACGCCGGGGAAGAAGGTGCGGCTACCCCCGTTAATCTGGGCACTGATCCCAAAACCGGCGGCACGATTGTCATTAAGAAAGGCCCCTACGGGATGTACCTGGAGGCGGCAGACATCAATGGCGGCGGCAAGCCGCGCCGCGCCGCCCTGCCCAAGGGCACGGACACCAGCCAGCTCACCCATGAAAAAGCCATCTCCTTGCTCTCCCTGCCCCGCGACATCGGCCTCTACCCCGACACGGGGGAGATGATCATCGCCGGGGTTGGGCCTTTTGGTCCCTACCTGAAGATGGGCAGCACCTACGCCCGGGTAGGCAAGGATGATGACATCCTCACCCTTGGCCTCAACCGCGCCGTCACCCTCATGGCCGAGGGAATAGAGCGTGCCGCCCGCAACCGCCGGGAACTTGGCCTGCACCCCCACACGAAAAAGCCGATTATCCTTCAAAAGAAAGGCTTCCGCTGGCTGCTCTACATGGGCAAGGCGTCGGTGCCCCTCATGAAAGGCGTCAAGCCCGATGACGTAAGTCTGGAGAACGCCGTGGACTTACTGGCCAACGCGAAAGAACCACCGGAAAAAAAGAGTGCCAAGAAAAAAGGGACAGCCGCGCCGAAGAAGAAGGCTAGAGGGAAGAAATAGGGCGTGTCGACAATAGCGCGTTGCGTAATTAGCGGTAGATATTGATAAAGGGCACCTCTATCAACGCGATTTTGGATAGAATCAGGGACGATGGAGGTCATTAAGGGGAAAAAAGCGGCATGAGATCGCGTTAGGGGCAGGACTTTTTGGGCTCGGGGCGGGGGCTTTTTACAACTTTTTGGCGATTTTTAAGGGACAAGACAAACTTTTCCCGTGAGAAGCAATTTTTAGCAGGCCGTTGCGCTCGTTTGGCCGGGAGTCCATCCGGTGGCCTTGGCTTCGAAGAAAGTAAAGCGCTTCATGTTGTAAGCGATGTTTTTAAGTGTTATTTTGACTTGTGCCCGGGCAAGGCCGATGGTGTGGATCATTAGGCCGCCCATGCTGATGACCATGTGACCAAAAATATGTTCAACTTTGGCACGGACGCGAGAACGAGTGACGTTGGCCTTTTTTTGGCATTCAGACAATGGCTTATTTAGATATGCCCGGCGGTGGATACGGGAGTTTTGGTGGTTGGCCTTGGCGCTACCTCCATCAAAGACATGGGCAAGGTCATGGCCGCCCTGCGCGGCCAATACGCCGGCCAGATGGATATGGCGAAAGCGGGCGAGGTGGTGAAGAGGGTGCTGGCGGGTTAAAATTTTTGAAGAGCATCCTAGTTCAGCGTGCAGCACAACTTGGACTAAGGAATCAAAATTTTGTTGCGTGGCCTGCACGCGAACGATGATATCGTTTTGTGTGCAATACCACCTTGCCTCATCGAGGGCATTGGGCTAACAGACGGTGATGCAGCACGCTCAAAACGCGGTTCCTTCTGTTGACACTGTTTTAGTGACCCGGCGTAACGTCGCTTGCGATGGCGGCAACGGGGCGTTGGGCCACCCTAGGGTTTTCTTAAATCTGGGGAGCAGCGGCGCGGTGGTGTGTCCTTATTGCAGTCGTCAGTACGTGCTGGATCCCAGTAAGCCAGAAACCCATGACCATTAAGGCTCGTGCAGCAGTTCCGCTTCAATCCAGTTGAGGATGAGCAACCCCTTGGGAGTCACCCGGATATGGGTAGGGGTTTCCTCTAGCAAGTCTTCTGCCATCAGGCGTGCAACGGTTTGATTATTGAGAGCGTATAGCTTTTTATTAAGCCCCTCAACGCTGCGTAGGCCAAGGATAATGGCTTCCTCCCGCTGAGCGAGGGTATCAAGGGCGGTGAGGCTTTTGCGGCCATGCCCCTCGGCCAGAACTTGCCGCTGCCACTTTTCCGGCATGGTGTGGGTGGCGGAGGCATGGCGGCGGTCGTTCAGGGTCAGGCGACCGTGAGAACCGGCACCAATGCCGATGTAGTCTTGCAGCCGCCAGTAGGCGAGGTTGTGGCGGCATTCCTCCCCCGGCACGGCGTGGCTCGAGACTTCATAGCGGCGTAGCCCCTTATCCACGCACAACGCGTTGGTCAGGGTAAAAAAAGCAGCCGCCAGCTCGGTGTCGGGCATCGTAAATTCCCCCCGTGCATGACGACGGGCAAAGGGGGTTTGTTCTTCAATGGTCAGTTGATAAATAGACAAATGTGTTGGCGAGAGATGGAGGGCTTCGGTTAATTCGTTCTCCCAGTCATCTAAGGTTTGCCCCGGCCGGGCAGTCATCAGATCAAACGACCAGCGGTCAAAGAGAGTATCGGCAAGGTGGATTGCGTCCCGTGCCTGTTGTGCGGTATGGGCGCGCCCCAGAAAGTGCAACGCTTCATCCCGTAGAGATTGCACCCCTAAGGAGACGCGATTGACCCCGGCGACGCGGTAGGATTTTAGCCGTCCTGCTTCGGTGCTGGTAGGGTTGGCTTCGAGGGTGATTTCCAGATCGCTGGTGGTTTTCCAGCCCCTCGTAATGTCGTCAAGCATCGCCGCTACTGATGCTGCGGGTAGAAGGGAAGGGGTGCCGCCGCCAAAAAAGATACTGCCAATGACGGCATGGGGCAGCATCTCCTGATAGTGCCGTATCTCCCGGCGGTACGCCGCCAGCCAAGCATCCTCATCAAGGCTGCCTCGCAAGTGGACGTTGTAATCGCAATATGGACAGCGCTTCAAGCAAAAAGGATAATGCACATAAAGCGCTGTCCAACGATCTTCAGACAATGGTTAAGACCTGCTCAGCGGGAAAACGCACCTTTTTGAGGCTACCGTAATTGTCTTCGGCGTGGCGATAGCCTACCGCGGCGGCGACAATGGTTTTATAGCCGCTGCCTTCCAAGCCTAAAATTTTATCATACGCCGCTGGGTCAAGGCCTTCCAATGGGCAGGCATCAATATTCAGCACCGCCGCGCTTTCCAAAAGAAAACCAAGGGCGATATACACTTGGCGTTGAGCCCAAGTGGGGATAATGCTGGCTCGGGGGCCTGCCACTAAATCGCTGATGATCATCTGGCGATAACCCTCGAGCTTGTCGGTGGCGATGCCTCGGGTTGCGGCGATGCTGTTGATATAGCTATCAATATAAGCATGATCAATGGTTTCCCGGTAGGTGAACACCACTAGGTGCGAGGCGTCGGTGACTTGCCCCTGATCCCAGGAGACGGCTCGGAGTTTTAGCCGGATTTCAGAGTTTTGGACGATGATGAATTTCCATGGTTGCAGGCCGTACGACGACGGGGTCTTGATCAGAGCCTGGGTCAGGACTGCCCAGTCTTTTGCGGCAATTTTTTTTGCTGGATCAAAACGCTTGGTGGCGTAGCGCCAGGTGAGGGCATGGTCTAAATGTTGGGCAGCGTCCATGAGAAAATCCTTGATTATTATGTTAAGAAAGGTTTTGCACCTTTAACGATTTCTGGTACACTAGTACAAACTTGAAGAGGCGTCCATGCCTGTTGTTCGTCATGCTCAAAGTGCGCCGTTGTCGTGGTTGTACTGGCTGCATTTATCGTCTTTTTTTAAGGGGTTGGCCGTTGACGTGGTGGCCTTTGCGCCGCTGTGCTTGGGGTTGGTGTTGGCGATTCACCCGGTGGTGCTGGCTCCGCTGGCTTTTGATATGGCTCCAGAGATTTTACGGTTTAACGTCCCTTTCTCTTTAAGTTTATTGTTAACATTGTTGTTTTTTATTATTTTTTTGATGGTAGAGCGATTTCTTGTTGTACGGGGTTTTTTGCTCAGCATGGTGGCCGGGTTAGCGGCGGCGGCGGCGGCGTTGGTGGCGGAATTAGCCGTGCTGGGTCTGCTGGATGCGGGGTATGTGCAGCTTCAAGATGTTGCGCTGAACTGGGCGATTATTGGTTTATTGGTGCCGCTGGCAAGACGATTTATGTTGTTGGTTTTGTGGGGTGTATCCGCGCCGGCAACGCCGATTATTTCTTTATCTGAAAGCAACGATACGGGCGATGTGATGCTGGCCTCGGTTCCGGCGAGGGTGTTTGCCCGGCAGGGTCGCTTAGTGGCCGGGGAAGATTTATGCTTGTCCGGGGCATCAAGGCTGCTGCGCAGCAGCTTGGTTGTGCTAACCCCGTCGCTTAAAGGAAGCGATATTGATGAAAAAACAAAAGCCTTAACCCACTCCGTTACCGTGGGAATGCCGCGTAGTCGTGGGCAGTGGTGGGCATTGCAGTGGCGGATTCTGGCGCGGTTGTTGAAGGCAGGGGTGAAGCGCGCCATTGACGTGGTGGGGGCGGCGTTGGGTTTGGTGGTGTTGGCACCGTTGTTTGCGGTGTTGGCATGGCGTATTAGCCGCGATGGCGGCCAGCCGTTTTTTGGTCATCCTCGTATCGGTCGTTATGGCAAGGTATTTTTATGCTATAAATTTCGTACGATGGTGGTTAATGCTAAAGAAGTACTTGAACAGCATTTGGCTGTCGATCCCGTTGCCCGGGCGGAGTGGCAGGCGAATTTCAAGCTGAAAAACGATCCCCGGGTGACGCCATTGGGTAAGTTTTTGCGCCGCACGAGTTTGGATGAGTTGCCGCAGTTGTGGAACATCCTCAAGGGCGAGATGAGCCTCGTTGGCCCGCGCCCGATTGTGGCGGCGGAGCTGGAACGCTATGGCCGCGACGCCGATTATTACCTCGCCCTGCGCCCTGGCCTCACGGGCTTATGGCAGGTGAGCGGCCGTTCGGATATTGATTATGATCAACGGGTGGCATTGGATCGCTTTTACGCCACCACGACCTCTTTGATACAGGATATGAAAATTCTCGGGGCCACGGCGGGGGTAGTCCTGCGCCGGGATGGGGCGTATTGAGTTTTGCCCTTACCGTTTTTTATTGTTGAACAAGTCGCTAGCACTACTCAAGTTGCTCGCCGAAAACTCCTCACTCAGCCGCCTCCTTTCGCCGTGCTCGCCCATCGGCAAACCGCTGGCCAAGGGCAATGGGGGCGGACATGGGTGCATGAGGCGGGCAATCTGGCTTTGACGGTAGCATGGCCGAAGGCGGCGGTGCCGGAAGCAATGTTGCCTCAGGTGGGCTACCTAGTGGCACTGGCCGTGCGGGCAGCGGCGGGGCAGGGGGGGGCGACCCTGCAGTTCAAGTGGCCTAATGATGTGTATTATAATGGCCTCAAAGTCGGCGGTATTTTGGTCGAGGTAGTAGGAGAAGCCCTGCTCATCGGTATCGGTGTCAACGTGGCCACGGCTCCGGCGGTGGCGGATCGGCCCACGGCGTGCCTGGCTCAAGCTGGGTATCAGGGCGACGCCGAAACCCTAGCGCATCAAATAGTAACGGCGTTGGAACAAGGCTTTGCTAAAGCCCACCGCCTCGGCTTTGCCAGCGTCCGTAGTGCATGGCTCGCCGATGCGGGATTTTTAGGGGAGGTCATCACCGCCAACGGCCAAACCGGGCGGTTTCTGGGGCTGGATGGGTGGGGGAGGGTGTTGTTGTCTGGTGTCTGAAAGCAAAACTGTTTATGGCTAAACCATTGCAGAATATTGGTTTTTATGTGTCGTATTTTTCGTTAAAGAGTCCTGTTATCCATTACAAAACTTTTTTGTCCGCCGACAAAATAATACGATGATATTCATTGTTTTGTTTTTATTTTATTTAAATTCAGGAAAATGTCCGGAGTTTTTTTTCTCCAACTGCTCTTACGCTCCCCCCGCCGCTAAGGCCTTGGCCGCCCCCTTATGATCCCCCGCCGCATCCAACGCCGCCGCGTAATCGCGCAGCAGATTTTCCAAGCGATTGTTGAGAAAAAACGCTGTCTCCAACGCTTCAAGAGCGGTATCCACCAAACCCCGACGCAAAGCTACACGCCCCCGGCGCTGGTGCAATTCTGGAACCTTGGGGTACAGCAAGCGGGCTTCTTCCAATAATGCCGCACAGACATCAACCTTTCCGACTGCTAACAAGGCGTCAGCATACTCCAACGTCACGTCCAGCGAATAGGGCAACAATTCGTGCGCTGCTGTAAAATGCGGTAACGCATCGGCAACAAAACCACATTGAAACAATGATGAAGCTAAGGAATGCTGAGCCTTCGCCGCCCCAGGGGACAGAGCCACAACCCGGCGGTATAAATCAATAGCGGCAAACACATCGTCTTGTCTCAACGAGTAATCAGCCAACAACACCAAGGTCTCCACATCATCAGGGTATAAAGTTAAGCAGGTTCGCAGAATATTCATTGCCCGTTCTGTATCTCCGCGCTTTAATACTAAAGAGGCGTAACTGCGGTAATATTGAACTTCACCAGTGCCGTGGCTCAACGCCTCCTCAAAATAGCGTTCCGCCAACCGCACCTTGCCCAAATCTACTAAAATCACCCCAAGCCCATACAAGGCGGCGGAATCATTTGGACGCTTACCCAATATTTCCCGATACATAGCTTGGGCTTCTGCCAGACGACCTGTTTGATGGTACAGGCGGGCTTCCTGAATTTCAGGCGAATCGGAGGACGAACGACTGGTCATAGGCAACACCCCGCAACATAATGATTGCCCTAGTATGCATAATAAAACTTAAGACTCCCTAAAGCATGATTGACAATCTCGACAGGCACGCTACCAATACCGCCAATCGTCAACAGGGAGTTAACAAACCAATGACACAATCCGTTGCTGCCGCCAGAAAGGAAGATACCATGAGCGACATCGCCGACCGCGTCCGTAAGATTATCGTAGAACATCTTGGCGTGGACGAAGCCAAAGTTACCAACAATGCTAGCTTTATCGACGATCTCGGCGCCGACAGCCTTGACACCGTTGAACTGGTAATGGCGTTTGAAGAACACTTCGGGATTGAAATTCCCGATGATGCGGCAGAAAAAATCCTCCAAGTTCAAGATGCTGTAGACTACATCGAAAAACACTCCTCCTAAGCTGTTTATTGTCCATGCGTTTTCCTGCATCACGCCGTCGGGTGGTAGTAACTGGTCTTGGCCTTGTTACACCCCTTGGCGGTAATGTCGCCACCACGTGGCAGAATATCTTAGCCGGAAAGTCCGGTGTTCGCGCCATTCGCCGCTTTGAGTGTGCGGATATTCCCGCCCGCATTGCCGGGCAGGTATTGGGCTTTCCGGAAATATTCGATCCCAACAGCGTGGCCTCGGAAAAAGATCGCCGCCGCATGGATGATTTTATTGTCTTTGCCTTGGCCGCTGCGGCTGAGGCTGTCGCTGATGCAAAGTGGACACCAGAGAATGAGGAGGCTCGCTGCCGCACCGGGGTCATGATTGGCTCGGGCATTGGCGGCCTGCCACAAATCGAAGAGACTATTAGCACCCTCATAAGCAAAGGCCCCCGCCGGGTCAGCCCGTTCTTTATCCCCTCCAGCTTGATTAACCTTGCCTCGGGCAACGTTTCCATCAAATACGGCTTCAAAGGCCCCAACCATGCCGTGGTTACGGCGTGTTCCACCGGTGCCCACGCCATTGGCGATGCGGCGCGGATCATTGCTTGGGGCGATGCCGATGTGATGATTGCTGGCGGTGCCGAAGCTACCATTTGCCGTTCCGGCCTGGCCGGGTTTGCCGCTGCCCGCGCCCTTTCCACCGAATATAATGACACCCCAGAAAAGGCCAGCCGCCCGTGGGATCAAGGCCGTGATGGCTTTGTTATGGGCGAAGGTGCAGGGATTGTCGTGCTTGAGGAATACGAGCACGCCAAAGCCCGGGGCGCGACCATGTACGGGGAAATCCTCGGCTACGGTATGTCTGGCGATGCCTATCATATCACCGCGCCGTCGGAAACCGGCGACGGGGCTTACCGCGCCATGAAAGCCGCACTGGCCAGTGCCGACCTGCAACCAGGGGATATTGACTATATCAACGCCCACGGTACCTCCACCCCCTTAGGAGATGAGATCGAAGCGGCCGCCGTCAAGCGCTTGTTCGGCAAATCAGCCTACGACCTCTCCATGTCCTCCACCAAGTCCGCCATCGGCCACCTCCTCGGCGCGGCCGGCGCGGTGGAAGCCATCTTCAGCATCCTCGCCCTGCGCGATCAAATCGCCCCGCCGACGTTGAATTTGGATAATCCTTCCCCCGGCTGCGATCTCGATTTTGTGCCTCATGTTGCCAAAAAACGCACTATCCGCACAGCGGTGTCCAATTCGTTTGGGTTTGGGGGGACAAACGCGTCGGTGGTGATGGGGCGGGTTTAGAATTTACCATTTTTTTTTTACTTTGCATAAAAATATTTTATATTTTTATCCATGAGGTAAAAAGGAAACATAGAAGAAGCACTTTCCCTATACGAAGAAATCATCTCCATAGAAGAGGCAAAAAAAAGTCCATCAAAGGAAATGCTTTTTTCCCTGCGGACAAACGCTCGGTATTTGCGTAAACTCAAAATTTTAAAGCTACTTACCAATATGCGCCAGAAAAACAGAAAAATTCCAAATCATACTGGCGGCGATGGCAACCCATTATTACGTTGGGCATATTGGGATGGGGATTACACTCGCGGATGACCCGCATATACAATATTCGGGCACCTCTATTAACCTCATTTCTAGGGCGATTGGCGTCGTCAGGTCTATGCTCGCACTCCGCACGTACGTGTGAGTACGCTTACGTTTGCTCGCGTAGCCCATCAGAGCCACTCATCCCTATACAGGGAGTATAGCGCGTTGCGTAATTAGCGGTAGATATGGATAAAGTCTTCAGCGCGCGAGAGGTTCTTTTTATTCGGCCATTCGGCCGCGGCACTTTGTGCCGTGCGCTTGTCGCAACTATTCTTTTAATTGTGCAACCAGCTATAATAGAGGTGCCCTATGCGCGTGGGTGTGATAATTCTTTAAGGCGTGAGGCGGTACGCTGAAACTCAAAATCTAAAAACCCTTCCCGATAAAGG
>JBKCUA010000027.1:0-39705 GCA_046318675.1 Holosporales bacterium | reverse complement strand
TTACGCGGGCTTATCTTTGAGCGAAAAAACTTTCCCCTCTCGGGAATATCCGGTATTAGCACAAGTTTCCCTGTGTTATCCCAGACTCAAAGGCAAATTCCCACGCGTTACTCACCCGTGCGCCACTGATGTATTGCTACACCCGTTCGACTTGCATGTGTTAGGCCTGCCGCCAGCGTTCGTTCTGAGCCAGGATCAAACTCTCATGTTTGTATCCCGACATGAAACTCAATTTCATGTACAGTTTCCTGTGCACAATATTCACTGTGGTTGACCACTGGATAAATCCAGCGGTCTAGCCAGCGATACGTGCACGATATTAAATCGGCGTACCGCCAGCTTATCCCTTGTTAAAAACGATGTCAAACAGCGACCCGGCAGACTTAGAATCGAAAGACAATCTGTCGTCCGGGGGTAACGGTGTTGATAGGCCCGTTACGAGACTAAGGCAAGTACTTTTTTAAGAAAAAATTTACTCTCACCATGCTTCTGATTTTAATGTTTAAAATCCATGTTGGCAACCAACTCTCCAGCCTTCAGTATTCCTTTCTCTGTAATATATCCACTCACCAACCGCGCCGGGGTCACATCAAAGCCCGGATTACTAATCGCTGTTGCGGGGGTGCCCACTATACGAACACTGGCGGGCTTTCCTTCGGCATCAATGCCGTGCATGGTTGTGAGCTCATCGGCACTACGCTCTTCAATAGGGATCAGACCGCCGTGGGCGAGACTGGCATCAAACGTCGGCAACGGCAGAGCAACATAAAACGGTACCTGATTATCTTTTGCCGCTAACGCCTTCAAATAGGTGCCTATCTTGTTGCACGCATCGCCATTGGCCGTGACTCTATCCACGCCCACCACGCACAGATCAACCTTACCTTGCTGCATCAGCAAGCCGCCGGCGTTATCGCAAATCAAGGTATGGGGAATCCCGGCGTCGGCCAGCTCCCACGCCGTCAGGCTTGCCCCTTGATTGCGGGGCCGTGTCTCATCCACCCAAACGTGCACCTTCACTCCTTGGGCATGAGCAAGATAGAGAGGCGCAAGAGCCGTGCCCCAAGCAATCGTCGCCAAGCGTCCGGCGTTGCAGTGGGTTAGGATATTGACGACCTCACCCGGTTTTTTCCGAGCGGAAATCTCCGCAATAAGGGGCAACCCATGCCTACCAATAGCGTGGTTCATCACTACGTCTTCCTCACAAATATCCCGGCAGATAGCCCGCGCCACCGCCGCCCGCTGTTCCGGCGGCAACCCTACCACGCCATCACGCACCCGATCTAATGCCCAGCGCAAGTTCACCGCCGTGGGCCGCGTCTCCAGCAAGGTTTGATGGGCGCGGTGCAGATTGCTGTTCTCTGCATCTTTCTCCAGTGCCATCGTCAAGCCATACGCCCCCACCGCGGCCAACAACGGCGCACCCCGGCACCACATCTCCCGAATGGCCTGCGCCGCCACCGCCATACTATCCACCCGCACCCAGACGAGGGAGAACGGCAAGAGCCGCTGATCAAGAATGCGAATCGCCCCATCGGTATCCTCAACCAAAGAGCGTGCGGATTGGGTGGTCATGCGGGAACTCCCTGAGTGGTGGAATATTGAAAGTGCCGGGGCTTGTCGGGGTTAAGGTGGTTGTAGGCCGCATGGGCGGCCTGGGCCGCTTCCGCAAAGCCCGTGGCAATAAGTTTCAGCTTATGCGGGTACGTGGCAATATCCCCGACGGCATACACCCCGGAAAGGCTGGTTGCCGCTGTACCCTGATCCACGCGAATATGGTTGTGTTCCAGCTCTAACCCCCACTGGGCAATGGCGCCCACGTCCATGGAAAGGCCAAAAAACGCCAGCAAATGATCCGCCTCCAGCCTGCGCTCTTCGCCCTCCAGCGTCGCCACCACCACCGCTTCTAAGCTGTCTTTTGCGCCCTCAAGACGGTGCAGCTGGTACGGCGTCACCAACTCTACCCGGCCATCGGGCCGCGCGGCCAAGGCCTCCAGCTTCGAGATGCTTTCCGGCAAGGCGCGAAATTTCGCCCGGCGGTGAACGACGTACACCTTCGCCGCAATGTCCGCCAGAATCACCGCCCAATCCACCGCCGAATCCCCGCCCCCGGCAATGACGACGCTTTTACCCCGGAACGCCTCGGCTTTTTTGACGTAGTACTGCACCGCGCCGCTGGCCTCAAACGCCTCAATGCCGTCAAGGGGCGGGCGATTGGGGCCAAACGCCCCTGCCCCGGCGGCGATAATGACCGCCCTCGCCTCAATACGGGTGCCTTGATCCGTGGTCACTTGCCAGGCGTTGCCGCAAGGTTCCAGCCTCGCCACCCGCTGGCCCAATAGATAGCGCGGGTTAAATGGCGCGGCCTGCTGCGCCAGCTTTTCACTCAGCGTTCCGCCGCTGATACTGGGGTAAGCGGGAATATCGTAAATCGGCTTTTCGGGGTACAGGGCCTGGCATTGCCCGCCCACCGCGTCCAGCGCGTCCACCACCACGCAGGATAACCCCTGCATCCCGCACTGAAACACCGCAAATAACCCCACCGGGCCGGCGCCAATAACGACCACCGGTGTTGTCAACGCTGTGGGCATAATTTCCTCCTACTCATGCACTATGGTTTCCACCCCTGCGCCGGGAAGACCTCCAGCGGCTTAAAAAATAATTGTATTAAATTTTACAGTGTGTGACGCAACGCAACGCAACGCAACGCAACGCAACGTATAGTGGGGGCATAGAGTTTTTCTGTCAAAAATTTTTTGAGAGAATCATCCTCTTGTCGAAAAAAAAGAAGTCCAAAAAATGGACAGGAGTTCATAATGATTAAACCAAGTGAATCTGACAACAAACGCCGTGTGGTACTCCGACAAGATGAGGATCGCGGCTCTTTAGTTTTCGGTATTGAACCTTTCGGAGGAAACTCCGAACTGGTTATGGTTGAATGGGATTCCGATGGAAAGTATGTTTTCGCAAAAAAGGCTGATCTTGTTTGGGAAAACGAATTTAAATCTTAAACAATAAAACAACAACACCCCTGCCCCTCGGTAAGGGGTGTTGTTCTTTTATCCACTCACCACTCACAACTCCCCACCCAACCACCCCCTACTCATGCAAAATCGTCCCCACCCCTTTGCTGGTAAACACCTCCAGCAGCACGGCATGGGGCAAGCGGCCATCCAGAATCACCGCGCCTTCCACCCCGCCGGCAACGGCATCGAGGCAGGTGCGCACCTTGGGGATCATGCCGCCGCTGATGGTACCGTTGTGGATGAGCTTTTCGGCCTCGGCGCGGGAGAGATCGGCAATAGGCTTTTTGTTCGCATCCAAAACCCCGCCCACGTCGGTGAGGAGGAAAAACCGCGTCGCCCGCACGGCGGCGGCAATCGCCCCGGCGGCGGTGTCGGCATTAATGTTGTAGCTACGCCCCTCGCTGTCCACGCCAATGGGAGCAATAACGGGAATAATGTCCGACCGGGCAAAGGTGGCCAGCACCGCCGGGTTGATCTTCGTTGGCTCGCCCACAAAGCCCAAGTCCAACACGCTTTCAATGTTGGAATCGGGATCGCGGCGTTTATGCTCCAGCCGTTTGGCCTCAATCAGATTAGCATCCTTGCCCGACAGGCCCACGGCGAGGCCGCCGGCGCGGTTAATTTCCGCAACAATGGCCTTGTTGATGGCGCCGCTGAGCACCATCTCCACAATTTCCACCGTTGCAGCGTCCGTGACCCGCAAGCCGTCGACAAAATCCGATTTAATCTTAAGGCGTTCCAGCATTGCCCCAATTTGAGGGCCGCCGCCATGAACGACGATGGGGTTGATGCCAATTTGCTTGAGCAGCACCACGTCCTTAGCAAAAGCCGCAGCAGCAGAGGCGTCGCCCATGGCATGGCCGCCGTACTTGATAATAAACGTCCGCCCCGCGTAGCGGCGCATATAGGGCAGAGCTTCGGCTAAGATCGTGGCCTTCGCCAAGGCGGTAGCGGTGGTATCAATATCAATCTGCATCGTGTTTATACCCGGGGTACGCTGCCTCTGGGAGAGGCCATGATTTCAGTCTTACCTTCCTTGAGGCGATCAAACACCGTCAAGGCCTGGGCAACCATGCTGGCAGCATCGCCAGCGGCGGCGGGCAACAACACGGTGGTGGATTTCTGCGCCAACTGCCTAAACGCCTCCACATATTGCTCCGCAACACGAAGGTTCATAGCCTCCATCCCGCCGGACTGGCTGATCGCCTGGGCAACCTGCCGCAGGCTTTCCGCCGTGGCGTGAGCAACGGTTAATATAGCCTCTCCCTCGCCCTTGGCACGGTTGACCTGATCGGTGAAGGCGGCCTCCGATTTTAAGACTACCTCTTGTTTATACCCTTCGGCCATATTGATTTGAGCCTGTCGTTTGCCTTCCGATTCAAGAATCTGGGCGCGTTTCTGCCGTTCCGCCGCAACCTGTAGCTCCATAGCCTGAAGCACAGTCTTAGGCGGATGGATATTGCGAATCTCATAGCGCATACACTGGATGCCCCAAGTGCCCGCAGCAGCATTAATAGCCTGCACAATATTATGGTTCAACTTATCGCGTTCCTCAAACGTCTGATCCATCGTCAACTTACCAATCTCAGAACGCATGGTGGTCTGCGCCAGCTGAGTAATGGCATAAATCGGATCATTAACCCCGTAAGATGCCGCCACCGGATCCGTCACCCGCAAGTAAACGATACCGTCAAGAGTCAGGGTGACGTTATCGCGGGTGATAGCTGTCTGCTCGTGCACATCATAGGCCGTTTCCTTGAGGGAATGCCGATACGCAACACGCTCAATATAGGGAACAATAATGGTTAATCCCGGTTCAAGTGTCCTGCTGTAGCGTCCCAGACGTTCAATGACCCACGCTTCTTGTTGGGGTGCAATACAAACGCCTTTAATAACGCCAATAAACGCTATCAAAAGCACAATAAGCAAAATGACCGTTGAAAAATCAATAACCATTACAATATCCTCATGATAAAATAGGTTGAACAACAAGAACGTTACCGCGCACGGTAACGATCGTGACAGTGCTCCCGACGGGAACAGCAGTAGCGGAAGAGGCAAGCTCCGCGTTCATCACCGTGCCCGACCACTGCACGCTGCCCTGCGCGCCGGGGAGCAAATCCGCGCCAACAACAACGCCCCGCTGCCCCACCATATTATGATAAGTTTTTCCCATTTTCTGCCACCGTCGCATAGGCCGCCACAACAGGGCGGCGGAGGCAAGGCTAACCCCAAGAAAAATTAAAACCTGCCAAAGAATGGAGAGCGCCTCCATACCGTCTAACGACAAAACAATAGCCACACCAAACGCCCCAAGACCAATGAAAAGCAAACCAACACCGGGCAGAATAGCAAAAATCTCGAACAAAATGGCACACAGGCCAATCAGAAGCCAAAATATTGCGGGAGTAAAACTCATCGCCGGGAATCTATCATGCCATCCACGGAATGCAAGAACGCTGGCGTTCCTTCAATCTCCATAACAACAGGCTCACCACCACACCCAGCCACGCCCCGGCCAGAACATCCCCCGGATAGTGCGCCCCTAGGACAACGCGGCTGCTGCCCACGGCTAGGATCAAAGCCGCGCCGAGAATCCCCAGTGGCCGCCACCAAAGCGCGATCACCACTGCAATGGCCGCCGCCGTGGTAGTGTGTCCCGATGGCCAAGAGTGATACAGCCAGTCCATTGTAAAAGGCGAAAAGGCCTCTTGTCCCTGCAATAATAACCGCGGCCTAGGGCGACCTATCAAAAACTTGAAGATGTTAGCCGCAATCCCCGACAGGGCAACGCTGGCAAACAACAACAGCGCGGCATGAACAATGCGCCTCGGGGCTTTAAGAAAATAGCCCGTCAAGGCGATAATCCCCGATGGCACTAGGCTATACTTACTATCTCCTAGTGTTGAAAAAAATTCAAAAACCACCTTATGATCCCGGTGCAGGCCAGCCGCCCAGCGGGCAGCCTCAGCGTCAAGACCAGTAAAGTGCAACACCAAAACTGCGGCCAGAAGGGCGATACCGGAAAGAATTATCCAGCGGCTCACGGCTCACTGGCCTCCAGAATATGAATATCTACTGTCTTGCCATTAGAATAATTGAGTCCCGTCACTTGACCACGTTCCGTCAAGGGCATGGGACTCCTCAAGCTGCGAATGACGGCATCAAAGGCGGCACGCTGGCGCGATTCAATCATGACAATCCCATCGGGATACTCCACTAGGAAAGCAGCTGCACCCACGCCATTAGTAAGGCGCAGATCCGTCCCAAGAGTGAACACGGCACTAGGCTCATTGAACCCGGCAATGGCAAGGGGGCGGTGTTGCACCCCGGCCTCTTTTAAGGCCGTCAAAAGACGCTCACTCACCCACAACCGCTGCGCCGCAGGCACATGAAGATGAAACAGGCTTGTATAGGTTAACGCAGCCCCCAGCACCAAGGCTCCGAAACGAATTGGCAATTGCGTGCCTAGCTGGATGGCAATAATCATAAAAGTGGTCGCCACCAAAGCCGGAAACAGCGAAATAATATTCAGCTCATTTCCAAGGGCAAGCGGCACAGCAATGACCGGGGCAAGCGTCAACCCAACGCCAAAAATTCCGTAAAAAAAGCGCAATGTGGCTCGGCCATGACCGGGGGAAAGCAACCGCTCCCCCTCGCGCCGCCACACCCAGACGGTAAGCAACACCAAGGCCGGAAATGTCGGCAAGATATAATGCGGCAACTTAGTGGGAATCAGCTCAAACAACACCCAAGTAGGCACAACCCAAGCCAAAGCCGCCCGCACCACAAAATGATTCCGGTGCTGACGCACACGCAGCAACGCCAACAACACTGCCCCACCAAAAGGCCAGAGCAACAATGGTGACAACGCCGCATAAAATAGAGGAGGCGCACCATGTGACTCTTGACCGCTAACCGCCTTACTAAGAAGATCATTCACCACTGCTTCACGCCAAAAGCCCCCGCCCGATACTTGGTGGATCAATACTAACCACGGCAACACGATAACAATCGCCAGCCCCAACCCCCAGATATCCCAAAATGTTTTGGCAAAGCCGCGATCTTTTTCAATCCATTTGAGCCAAGCTAAGCTCAACCCGGCAATCAACGGCACGATGGGCCCTTTAAGCAATATACCAATACCAAGCAACGCCCACCAAACCACAATCCAATGCCGCCGTAACCGTTTGCCCGTTTGCCACGCCTGATATTGACACAAAATAATCGCCTGTACCCCCGTGACCACCAGCAACAACGCTGCATCGGTCTTCGCCAAATGCGCCTCAACACTAAGTAATACCGTAGATGCCAACATTGCCCCAGCTGCTAACGCGGCCCAGCACGTTTCACCCAACCGCAACACTAACCAAGCAAGCAATAATACGGTACCGATAGCACTAAACAGTGAAGGAAGACGGTACGCCCAAATAGCCTCCGGGGTTCCGACAAAGCGCACTGACATGGCTTGCAGCCAGTAAATACCCACAGGTTTCTTATAACGACTTTCATGCTGAAAGCGTATATCAATATAATCCTCCGTGGCCAGCATTTGCTTGGTGGCTTGGGCAAAGCGTGCCTCATCACGATCCATCACAGGCAGGCGGTGCTGACCCGGCAGGTACAATACGGCGCACAACAGCACCAGCGCGACCCATAAAGCCCTTACGGATAGCGGCGGCAAGGCTATGCTGTTCATGACCCTGCCCGCCCCCGGTAACGCTGCCACCAGAAAACACCAACAAGCAACATAAGAAACACGATCATTCCGCTTCCTAGACTTTCAATGGCACTCAAAATACCTGCGGATTGCGATCCCAATGATCGACCTACCAAGGTTAAAATAGTGACCCATACCCCCGATCCAACGGCAGAGCACAACAAAAATAGCCACAAAGGCATCGCAAACAACCCGGCGGGAATGGAAATAATCGTACGCACCCCCGGCACAAGACGGCATAATAACACGGCAATAATCTGATAGCGATGAAACCAGCTATCGGCCTTGGCTAAATCTTTCGCGGTTATCCCCAGCCAACGACGACGCATCAAAAAAGCTCCTAATCGCTCCTTACCCCAATGCCGCGCCAGCAAATACCAAGCTGTTTGCCCGGCAACAGCCCCAGCCGTCGCACAGGCCACCACACCCCAAAAAGACAACTCCCCCCCGGCAACCCGCATCCCGGCCAAGGGGACAATCGCTTCGGACGGAAGCGGGGGGAAAAGATTTTCCAGCACCATCAAAAAAAATAGCTGCGGATAACCGAGCTGCGCCAATGCCTCATCCCAAAATGTCATAGGCTGCAATACTCCGCCGCTAAGCGTACATAATTTTCGGCGGAAATAGCAATAAAGGCTTTCTCTTCATCCGTCACGGAGCGCAGCATTTTTGCCGGTCGTCCCGCCCATAATTCGCCCGCCTTAACACGCTTACCAGGCGTTACAAGCGCACCCGCAGCAACGTAAGCTCCGCTTTCAACAACCGCGCCATCCAAAATCACCGCTCCCATGCCAATAAAACAATCATCCTCAAGCACACAGCCATGCAACACCGCCCCATGGCCAATAGTAATCCCCGCGCCGATAATGGTCGGGTGGGTAACGCGGGTAACATGGATACAGGTATTATCCTGTACGTTCGTGCGGGCACCAACACGAACATAATTCACATCACCGCGCACGGTGCAGTTAAACCAGATAGAACTCTTCTCCCCCAAGGTAACATCACCAATCACCGCCGCGCCGGGAGCCACCCAGGCACCAAGAGCCAGCCTTGGCATAATACCCTGAAATGGTAGAATGATAGCACTCACGCAACGCCCCCACGTCGAGCCAGAAACGCCCCATTGCGAAACCCCTTTTTATTATAAATAAACAAAGAACCATCGGGATTGGTAACGCTCCCCCCGGCGGCACGCAAGACAGCATCCCCGGCGGCGGTATCCCACTCCATTGTAGTGCCGAGGCGAGGATAAAGGTCTCCCTCCCCTTCGGCAAGGCGGCAAAATTTAAGCGAGCTACCTACGGCTCTGACCTCTCCCACTGGGCGATCGCCGATAAGGATAGCGACGTCTTCTTGATCCCGGTGCGAACGGCTGGTGAGAACGCAATAAGGCGGCGAAACACTGTCTGTTTTTTTAAGGATGGTTTGAGTGCCACCTTTATATTTTTCAGCATGGCCTTGATAGCCAAAAAACATCTCGCCCAACGCCGGGGCAGCAACAATCCCCAACACCGGCACCCCATTGTTAATAAGAGCCACGTTGACAGTGAACTCATCGGTGCCCTTCAGAAATTCCTTTGTCCCATCCAGTGGATCAACCAGCCAGAAGATTGTCCCGATCCCGGTCGGTGTGCCGTGGGCACAGGCTTCTTCAGCAATAACAGGGACGCCAGGGGTAAGGTGCTTTAAGGCATCTATCAAAATCGCCTCAGCCGCAGCGTCGGCAGCGGTGGTAGGGCTATTGTCGTCCTTGCGCGTCACCGCAACATCGCGCTTATAATACGATAATATCGCCCTGCCCGCTGCATCCACCGCAGGCAACAATGTTGCGGCAAGCTTTCCCAAATCAAGCATCAGCACGCACCAACCGCACAAAATCGCTGACATGGTCCGGCGGCGTCTGCGGCAGGATACCATGCCCCAGATTGGCAATCCAAGGTTTACCCCGCATGGCTTCCTTGGCCTCACGCACAGCAGCCTCCAATGTCTTACCGCCGGCAATAAGCGCCGCAGGGGGAATGTTGCCCTGCAAGCAGACACGGTTGTTGCTGATACTTAAAAGGCTTTCACTATCAATAGACACCCCGTCCACAGAGGCAACGAGGAATACCTGAGGCAAGCTTATGCCCATACCCCTTGGAAAGGCGATAATCGCGGCATCGGGGCGCTGGGCTTTAATGGCCGCACTGATGCGCCGCAGAGGGGCAAGGATCAAAGCCTCCTTCAAGTGCCCAGGCGCAAGCCCTGCCCAGCTATCAAACAACTGGATAACATCGGCTCCGGCGTCGAGTTGCGCCACGGCGTGGGCAACAACGGCATCTTCAAGGCGTTGCCAAAGGCTGACCACCAATGGATGCTGACCATACCACCACAGCAACGCCCTTGTCGCGTCCTTGGGGCTTTTACCCTCCACCATGTATAAAAATAGCGTCCACGGCATCCCGCAAAAACCTAACAAGTTTTTCTCATGCACCAGACCACGGCGCACGGCAGCTAGGGCATCGTAGGTTGCCTGAAGCTTGCTCAAATCAATCGCACTGGCCAGCATCCGAATATCTTCGGGATGGGTAATGCTGCCCAACTTAGGGCCTTCGCCCTCATGAAAGGCGACGTGCTGGCCCAAGGCGTGGGGGATAGTAAGAATATCCGAAAAGATAATCGCCGCATCGAGATCAAAACGCTCAATCGGTTGCAATGTCGCCGTGGCGGCAAGTTCCACGTTGAAGCAAAACTTCAGGAAATCGCCCTCCTGACGCCGCAAGGCGCGGTATTCGGGCAGGTAACGCCCGGCTTGGCGCATGATCCACACGGGCGGCGGGCTGGCCGCCACCCGGTGGCGCAAGGGGGCATCAAGACGCCGCACGCTTAGGCTGCTGCGTCGGCTTCTGCGTCGGTTTCTTCTTCCCTCGTGGCGGGAACCACCAGAATAGCCGAACCGGCATCGGCACGGACGGCTTTTTCAATAGCGGCCGCCGTTGCGGGGTTGTCCTTAAGGTACTGCTTGGCGTTTTCCCGCCCCTGACCAATACGCTGTCCATTATAGGAAAACCAAGAGCCTGATTTTTCAATAATCCCGGCGGTACAGCCCAAATCAAGAATCTCCCCAACCTTGGAAATACCCTCACCGTACATGATATCAAATTCCACCTGGCGGAACGGCGGGGCAACCTTGTTTTTGACCACTTTAACGCGGGTTTGATTGCCGACGACGGCTTCTTTGTCTTTAATCGCGCCAATGCGGCGGATATCAAGGCGGACAGAAGCATAAAACTTCAAGGCATTCCCCCCCGTGGTGGTTTCGGGGTTGCCAAACATCACCCCAATTTTCTGGCGAATCTGGTTAATAAAGATAACCATGCAATTGGTGCGGGAGATCGACCCCGTCAGCTTCCGCAAGGCTTGGCTCATCAACCGCGCCTGAAGCCCCATGTGGGAATCCCCCATGTCTCCCTCCAACTCGGCCTTGGGCACCAAGGCAGCGACGCTATCCACCACCAGCACATCAATACTGCCCGACCGCACGAGGGTATCGGCGATCTCTAATGCTTGCTCCCCCGTATCTGGCTGGGAAATAAGCAAATCTTCGATCTTTACCCCCAACTTGGCAGCATAGCCGGGGTCAAGGGCGTGCTCCGCATCCACAAAGGCGCAGGTGCCGCCCAGACGCTGTGCCTCGGCCACTACATGAAGGGTGAGGGTGGTTTTACCCGAACTCTCGGGGCCAAAAATCTCAATAATCCGGCCTTTCGGCAAGCCGCCAATACCCAAGGCCAAATCCAATCCCAACGATCCCGTGGGAATTGCCTCAATCTCAATGGCGCGATCCTTTGCCCCAAGGCGCATGATGGAGCCTTTGCCGTACACTTTTTCAATCTGGGCCAAGGCGGCCTGAAGGGCTTTGCTGCGCTCAGCCTCAGCTGCGGCGGTGGTGGACTTGGCTTTTGGGTCAATACTCATCGATGGGGTTCCTCTTGCGGTTACAAGGGAGGTTGTAGAACAGGTGGCGGGGGTTTGTCGAGATCATCGCAAAGACCTTGCTTTCAAAGATAAACCATTTTATTGACGACCGCGCAGCTCATGGAGGCTGTTCATTTCCAGCTTAAGAAAGGCCTTATTATGCAGAAAATTGCAGCCGTGGTTATGGCGTTAACCCTGTCGGGGTGTGCGTCAATGTTTTCCGGCTCATCGCAAACTACTGCCATTGACACTAATCCTAAAGGCGCACGTTGTGAACTTATTCGCAACGGCAGTGTTCTTGCTGCTGTAGAAAACACACCAGGAAACTTTTTTTACAAAAAATCTCTTACTGATGCACAGATTAAATGTAATAAGCTTGGCTATCAGGAAGCTACTGCTCCTTTAGAGTCTGGCACTGATGCATGGGTGTTCGCAAATATCATCTTTGGCGGCGTAATTGGATGGGGTATTGATGCTGGCACGGGCGCCATGAACAAATACGACGAAGCCGTTACCGTCACCCTTTCTCCAGCAGCACCGGACAACAAAGCCGAACCAAGACGGACAATCCGCAGCAAGCCGAATTCTTAAGAAAACCGAAACGAACACAGCCCAAGCGGCGGTACCTCTGGTGCCGCCGTTTTTTTGTAGTGGTTTGCATCATGGCTGTACTTTATGCCTATGCATTATTCCCTTGCCCGTCTGTGCTTCTGACTCGTATTCCTTGCGGCCGGAGGCTTTTTCATGGATATGCTGCGTATTGTTGGCGGGGTGCCGCTGTCTGGGGTTATTCGCATCAGTGGGGCAAAAAATGCTGCTCTACCCCTCATGGCGGCGGCGTTGTTGACGGATGAGGCATTGGTGCTCCACAATGTGCCGAAACTGGCCGATATTTCCACCATGACCGCCTTACTGGCTCAACATGGCACCACTATTGATACGCATCATCATACGCTGACCCTGCACACAAAAATAATTATTTCTAGTCTTGCTCCCTACGATTTAGTGCGAAAGATGCGCGCTAGCGTCCTTGTTCTCGGTCCCTTACTAGCTCGACACGGGAATGCTCGGGTATCACTGCCCGGTGGTTGCGCCATTGGTACCCGTCCGGTGGATTTGCATATTATGGGATTGGAAAAGCTGGGGGCATCCATTCGCATTGATAATGGCTACATGGAGGCCACGGCACCAGAAAATGGCCTGCGCGGCGCGGAAATAGTCATGCCCATGGTATCGGTAGGAGCAACAGAGAACCTGCTCATGGCCGCCAGCCTTGCTGAAGGGGAAACGATACTGCGCAATGCGGCACGAGAGCCAGAGATTACCAATCTCGCCCAATGTCTTGTTGCTATGGGTGCACGCATTGAGGGGATAGGCACGGACACCTTGTGTATCCATGGGGTCGCCAGCCTGCACGGAGCAACACACACCGTTATCCCCGACAGAATTGAAACGGGAACCTATGCCGTGGCGGCAGCCATGACCGGGGGAGAACTAACCCTGACCAACACGAACCCGAAATTGCTTGGGGCATTTCTTGATGCCCTGCGCCGGGCTGGATGCATCGTTGATGAAGATAATGAAAATAATTGCCTGAGTGTTTCCAGTGGTGGCCGTCGTCCCCAGGGGGTAGATGTGATGACCGAACCCCATCCCGGATTTCCAACGGATTTACAGGCGCAATTCATGGCTTTAATGGCTTTATCTGAAGGGGCGGCACTGATCACTGAAACCATCTTTGAAAATCGCTTCATGCACGTTCCCGAACTCTGTCGTATGGGAGCCAAAATTACCGTTCACCATGCTTCCGCTCTGGTACGAGGCGTCCCATCGCTGACGGGCGCACCAGTGATGGCCAGCGATCTCCGTGCATCGGCGGCTCTTGTCCTGGCTGGTCTCATGGCCAGCGGCGAAACCCAAGTGCATCGCCTTTATCATCTGGATCGGGGGTATGAACGAATGGTAGAAAAGTTGCAGTCCTGCGGAGCTAGACTGCATCGGGAACGAGAAGATTACGGCGGTGGGGCTGCCTCTACCCAAATCGGCCTGTAATGTACCCTTGTGTGCGTTCATCATGAGGGGTAGTGAAAATCTGCTTCGTCGCCCCGACTTCAATAAGGGTGCCCATATGAAAAAAGGCCGTAGTTTGGGAGACGCGGGCTGCCTGCTGCATGGAGTGGGTGACAATCACAATCGTGTAATTGCGACGTAGTTCGTCCATCAGCTCCTCAATCCTAGCGGTAGCAATAGGGTCAAGCGCGGAGCACGGCTCGTCCATAAGAATCACCGCCGGGTTAACCGCAATGGCTCTGGCAATGCACAATCGTTGTTGCTGGCCACCCGATAAAGAAGTGCCGGATTCCTTAAGACGATCCTTGACTTCTTTCCAAAGACCGGCACGGGTCAGGCTTGATTCCACCAAGGCGTCCCTATCGGCTTTAGAGTTGACCAGGCCATGAATACGCGGGCCGTAGGCAACGTTATCGTAAATAGACTTAGGAAATGGATTGGGTTTTTGGAAAACCATGCCCACCTGACGACGCAGGTGCACAACATCAATATTGGCACCATAAATATCAATACCATCAAGCAAGATGCTACCCGTAACCCTGCAAGAAGCAATCACATCGTTCATCCGGTTAAGGCATCGCAAAAATGTTGATTTACCGCAGCCCGACGGGCCAATAAGGGCCGTGACTTGGCGAGAAGAAATGGGCAAGGTTATGCCAAACAACGCCTGTTTTTGGCCATAAAAGACCGAAACATCCGTCACATTAAAAGGGTGGGTTGTGCTCATTTCACCATTGCCGTTCAAATTTTTTGCGAAGGTAAATGGCAACGGCGTTCATGACCAGCAAAAACGATAACAATACCAAAATCGCCGCAGCAGTCTTTTCTGCAAAAGCCCTCTCCGGGCTGTCCGCCCAAAGAAAAATCTGCACAGGCAGAACCGTGGTGGGATCCAGCAAATCACCGGGAACATCGGCAATAAAGGCCACCATACCGATCATCAATAATGGTGCCGTCTCCCCTAACGCCCGGGCCATACCGATAATAGTTCCCGTCATTATTCCCGGCAGAGCATAGGGTACAACGTGATGAAAGGCAACTTGAACTTGGTTCGCTCCTAACGCTTGGGCGGCTTGACGCAATGAGGCGGGTACCGCACGCAATGCCGCGCGGGTTGCAATCACAATGACGGGCATCGTCATAAGAGCCAGCACAAACCCACCCACCAAAGCAGCAGAGCGCGGCAAGCTAAAAACCTGTAAAAACAAAAATAACCCCAGCAACCCATACACTACCGATGGCACAGCCACGAGGTTGTTAATGTTAATCTCCAAAAAGGCGGCTAAACGACCCTTTTTGGAAAATTCTTCCAAATACACCGCCGCCAGAACACCCAAAGGAAAAGCCACTAAAAAAGTTACTAACATCGTCCATAAAGACCCCACTAGAGCACCGCGAATCCCGGCACTGTCCGGGTTGCGGCTGTCGGCTTTAAGGAAAAAATTGGCATTAAAACTTGTTTTAACGGCCTCTGTACGCTCCATCTCATTTAAAAAATTTTGCTGTAGCTCATTCATCCGACCAGAAGATGCGTGATAGCGATAGTATTTATAATATTGATCAACATCATCACTAGCGGGGAGCCATACTTTTTGCTCGGTTCCCTCGACTGCTTGGGCATAATGATCGGCGGCATTGGGACTAAAAAGACTGAGGAGTTGTCGGCGTTCCGGTGCACCTCCTTCCAATCCCATCTGGATTTGCAGGGCGCGAGCCAATGCTTGGCGAGAGGATAAACCCTCAGGAAGCGGACGTTCCACCACCACGGCAAGGCTGGTAGTGCGCAAGGCGGGAAGAGCCTTAAATACAACACTTCCTATCATTAAAATAAGCATCAAGAAGGCAAAACTAATGGAAGCAATGCCGCAAAAGGCAAAAATATTTTCATACCGTTGCCTCCGCCGCCGGTGTATGCGAGCATTGCTGTCCTGAATACTATTCATAGCGTTGTCTATATTTGCGAACAATACGAAGTGCCCATATGTTGAGTGTTAAGGTTACACAAAACAAACAAAAACCAAGGGCATAAGCGGCTAGGGTTTTTGGGCTATCAAATTCCTGATCCCCCACCAGCAAAGAGACTATCTGCACCGTCACAGTGGTGGTAGCAGTAAGCGGGTTAAGGCTCAAGTTGGCCGCCATACCAGCGGCCATAACAACAATCATCGTCTCCCCGGCGGCGCGGGAGACCGCCAGTAGAATAGCCGCCATGACACCGGGCATAGCGGCTGGCAGAACAACATGACGGACGGTCTCGTACCGAGTGGCTCCAATCGCGAAAGAACCATCGCGCAGCGTTTGCGGCACGGCATGAATGACATCATCGGACAATGATGAAATAAAAGGTATAATCATAATACCAATAACCAAACCTGCCGCTAAGGCACTTTCCGATGTAACATCTATACCAATGGCCGCGCCACTACGCTGCAATAAAGGCCCAACAAACGCAATGGCGAAAAAACCATACACAACAGTGGGTACGCCAGCTAGAATTTCAAGGACAGGCTTGGCTGTGGAGCGAAGACGTTTAGGGGCATATTCATTCAAGAATAATGCAATCATTATCCCCATCGGGACAGCCAGCAATAAGGCAATCATCGTAACCTGAAGGGTTCCCCAAAATAATGGCACAAAACCAAAGCTTCCCGATCCTGCAACTTGATCGGTACGAAGAGCCAGTTGAGGGCTCCAGTGCAACCCAAAGATTGCCTCACTAAAAGGAACAATTTTAAAAAATCTTACGGCCTCAAAAAACAACGTACCAACAATACAAAAAGTAGTTAACACCGCCACTGCGGCCGCTGCAAACAACGCACTACGGACACCCATCTCCATGATTTTGGCACGTTGCCAAAATCTAACCTCAGAGCGCAAAATAAATGAGGTGTCCGGCATGACTAATTCCGGGGTGAGCCGCCCCCACCAACTCTTGGGGTACCTCGCTGATCGAGAGTTTCCCCAGCATTAACAATAGCTCGCTGAGCAGCGCGAAGCTCAGGGAGCATGGGTATCAGCCCCCGCTCAATAATATAGCCCTCCTCACCCAAGGCATCTTCCGAGACATAAAAACGCAAAAATTCCTTCAACCCCGGAACCTTCTCAAAATGCTGTTTTTTCGCATAAAGAAATAGCGAGCGTGCCACGGGATAACGACCGTCCAAAATAGCGTTAAAATCAGAACCAACCCCATTTATCTTTGTAGCCTGCAGGGTATCACGATTCTGTTCATAGTAACTGTAACCAAGAATCCCCAAAGCGTGTTTATTAGCTTGGAGACGCTGAATAATAACATTATCATTTTCGCCGCTCTCGACAAAAACACCATCTTCGCGCAAGGTGCCGCAAGCTTGATGCCGCTGTGCTTCAGGCAGAGCTTTAATTTCCGGAAAACCCAAACACGCAACATCAAGAATAAGCTCAACAAAAGCATCCCGCGTCCCCGACGTCGGTGGAGGACCATACACCAAAATAGGCTCCGAAGGAAATTTAGGGTTAATATCTTTCCATTTTTTGTTTGGGTTGGCCACAAGCTTTCCATTGACAGGAACCTTTTTAGCTAAGGCCAAAAAGATTTCTTTTTGAGTAAGGTCAAAAGCTACATCGTCTTTACTATGAGCAAAAACGATACCGTCAAACCCGATGCGGACTTCAATAATATCGGTAACACCATTTTTGCGACATTCGCTACGTTCGCTGTCCTTAATGGCTCGGCTAGCGTTAGCAATGTCTGGGGTATCATCTCCAAGACCCGCACAAAACAACTTAAGCCCAGCCCCAGTTCCTGTAGATTCAACGATAGGCGTTTTGTACTTACCGGTCTTGCCAAAACTTTCGGCAACAGCACTAGTAAAAGGATAAACGGTGGATGAGCCGACGATACGAATTTGTTCCCGTCCCCAAGCCGCAGGTATAAATCCCCACATCACAAAAGCCAGAACGGCACAACACATAATGACACGGGACATATTTTCTCCTTAAAAAGGCGATTATTAGGTAGTCCTTTTTCAATTGTCTGGCAAGAGTCGATTTAGCATTTTAAAATCGTTCCACGCCTCCCGTTTTTTCAGCGGCTGGTGCAATAAAAACAACGGATTAAAGGTGGGCAATGCTGGGATGCGGGCACCGCTCGTACACGCATACTCCAGCCATTTTCCCCGCAGGCGTAAGATGCCGGTGGTTTCACCGGTCAGGGCTTTGGTGGCAAGTCCCCCCAGTAACACAAGAATTTTCGGTTTTATCAGGGCAATATGGGCTTTGATAAATGGTGTGTACAGTGACACTTCCTGATCCGTGGGGGCACGATTGCCCGGTGGACGCCAAGGCAGTACGTTTGTAACATAGACCTGCGCCCTAGTGAGGTTTATTGCGGCAAGCATTTTGTTGAGCAGTTGCCCCGACGGGCCAACAAAGGGGATGCCTTGTATATCCTCCTCTGTACCGGGAGCCTCGCCAACGAACATAATGGAGGCAGCAGGATCACCATCCCCAAAAACCAGGTTCATGGCCGTATTTTTAAGAGCGCAGCGATCAAAGGCTTTGATGCGGCTGCGCAGAGCCTCAAGATTTTCTGTTGCTATTTGGGGTTCTACATGGGGTGTAGGTGGCAGTGCTGCCGCAGGTGGCTGATGCTCTTGTAGCGATATCGCCACGTCGGTAACGACGGCGGTAACGCCAATGCTGCGATACCATGCAAGGGCTTGCGGTGTGCCATTCATACGTTATGAATAGCGGGAATTGTTTCCCGCGCCAACAGCCTGCCACTAGCAGAGGAGAATATTAGTGTTTTTTTTCCGTTTCCTCCTTTGCGTTGTTTTGATGATGGCGGTGGGTTGCAAAGAAAATAATAAGCAAAAACAAAATATTGTTGCCTCTTTTGGTGCCGATGAAGGCAGCGGTAGTTATCTTGAATCCCGTTTTGCCAGCAATCAAGGCAATCTTCTTAAGGCGACAGAATCGCTGGACGCGTTGTTGACGTTGAGGCCAGATGATGGTGCCATCTTGCGGCAACGCCTGCGATTGGCCATCTACAGTCCCAAGGAATTAACCGCGATGGTGCCATTGGCACAGCATCTGTTAGCATTAGAAAAAAAAGATTTTTTAGCCAATTTAGTATTGGCTACCCAGGCGGTAAAAGCGGGGAAGTTTTCCGAAGCCGCAGGGTACCTCGATGGGTTGGATGATGTAAATTTTCAAAAGATTTTTCGGCCATTGCTTGATGCTTGGCTGGCAGCGGGACAGAATAATATCACTGACGCCCAAGAAGCGTTGGCGGTGGCCGGGCAGTTAACGGAGATTAATGCGTTGGTCGGTATGCATCGGGCACTCATATTTTTTGTGCAGGGCGATGCCAAAAAAGCCCTAGATACGGCTTTGGCATTGCCGCAAAGTGGTTCTTTGCGGGTACAGGCATTGCAGGGCGCGTTGGCGCAACGCGCTGGGGCAAAATTATCCTTTGAAGGGTTTACCCTTAATGTTGAAGATGCTCCTCGTGCTGCGTATCAAATGGCTGTCCGTGATGCCGTGGCGGCGGGGGATTTTCAGGCTGTGGGCTTACCTTCTACCGTGGCTCAAGGAGTGGGGCAGGTATTTTTTGATATTGCTTCCTTGTTCAGCCAAGATAAGTCAAAAGACGTGGGTTTTATTTTTGCCCGTCTTGCGTTGGAATTGATGCCCGATTTTACCTTTGCCAATATGTTGATTGTTGACTTATTAGGGCAAGAACGGGCGTGGGAGGCGGCACTTGCTTTTAATGCAAAGGTGCCCGAAAAAAGTCAGTTTTGGCCATTAGTACAGTTGCGTAGCGCGGAAATAGAACAACTGCTGGGCAGACCCCTTGATGCCGAACGTCGCCTAGTGCTTTTTTTAGAGAAATTTCCAAAAAATGTCAGTGCTTTATCGGACTTAGCGGGATTGTATAGGCGGCAGGAAGATTTTGCCCGCGCTTTTACTTATTATGATCGGGCTATCGCTGTTACGGATGCTGCGAATCCAACGCTGTGGGCGTTGTTGCATGGCCGGGGTATTTGCTCGGAGAGATTGAAAAATTGGCCAGCGGCAGAAGCGGATTTTCAAAAGGCACTAGAGATAAAGCCTAATGAGCCGCATGTGCTTAATTATCTTGCCTATTCTTGGATTGAGCGGGGCGAGCGGCTGGAGGATTCCTTAAAGATGTTGGAGCGAGCCGTGGAATTGGCACCGCGAGACGGCTATATTATTGATAGCCTTGGCTGGGCGCATTACCGCCTTGGCCGTTACAGTTTAGCTGTTAAGTACCTAGAAAGGGCGGTGGAGATCGCACCTGGCGATCCAACCCTCAACGATCACTTAGGCGATGCTTACTGGAAAGCTGGCCGCACCCGGGAGGCGTTTTTCCAATGGAGGCGGGCTTTGGATTTTACTAAGAAAACAGAAGACAGCGCGGCTTTGCACAAGAAAATTGCCGACCGTGGACAGGAAGAATAAAGGCTCTTTCGCAAAAAAAGGGATGCTCTTATGCAAGAACACCCCTTTTGTACAAGATTGTATCAGACGCTGTAGTACAACTCAAACTCCACCGGGTGTGGGGTCATTTCAAACCGGCGGACTTCCTCCATTTTTAGCTCAATATAAGCATCAATGAAATCATCGCTGAACACATGGCCTTTTTTTAGGAAAGCGCGATCTTTATCAAGATTGTCCAATGCCTCTCGCAGGCTGCCGCAAACAGTGGGAACATTACGCAATTCTTCTGGTGGCAAGTCGTAGAGGTTCTTGTCCATCGCTTCACCGGGATGAATTTTGTTCTGAATACCGTCTAATCCCGCCATCAACATGGCAGCATAAGCCAAGTAGGGGTTAGCCGAGGGATCGGGGAAGCGTACTTCCACCCGTTTGCCTTTCGGGCTGGCCACATACGGGATACGGCAGGAGGCCGAACGGTTGCGAGAAGAATACGCCAGTAACACGGGGGCTTCATAACCCGGCACCAAACGCTTATAACTATTGGTAGAAGGGTTGGTCAAAGCGTTGATAGCTTTGGCATGGCGGATAATGCCGCCGATGTAAAACAGAGCCGTTTCAGAGAGATCAGCATAGCCATTGCCGGCAAAAAGTGGCTTGTTGCTTTTCCATAAAGATTGGTGAACGTGCATCCCTGAGCCGTTGTCGCCGTAAATTGGCTTAGGCATAAAGGTGGCGGTTTTGTTCCAACCTGCCGCGACGTTGTGCACGACGTACTTGTACATCTGCATGGCATCGGCGATTTTCAGCATGGTGCTGAACTTAATTCCCAATTCATGCTGCGCCGGGGCGACCTCGTGGTGGTGTTTTTCGACTTCAACGCCGACTTCGGCAAGATTGCTTAGCATTTCAGCGCGAATATCGGCAACACTGTCGACGGGATTAACAGGGAAGTAGCCGCCTTTGGGACCGGGACGGTGGCCTTGGTTTGCTTGTGGCTCATTATATTCTTTACCGTTGTTCTGGGGGAATTCGTAAGAATCGAGATGAAAAAATGATTCGGTCTGCGCCGCGCGGAACCGGACATTGTCAAAGATAAAAAATTCAGCTTCCGGACCAAAATAGGCTGTATCGGCAATGCCGCTAGCCACCAAGTGCGCTTCGGCTTTTCGGGCAATAGTGCGGGGATCGCGGCTATACCCCTGACCCGTGGCAGGTTCAAGAACATCGCAGACAACGATAAGCTGCGGGGCGGCACTGTAAAGATCGCGGACAACAGTGGATAAATCAGGCTTTAAAATCATATCAGATTCATTGATGGCTTTCCAGCCCGCAATACTTGAGCCATCGAACATGATACCGTCGGCAATCAAGTCTTCATCAATGGTGCTAACATGTTGAGCCGTATGATGCCATTTGCCGCGCATATCGGTGAAACGAAAATCTATGTATTCAATACCTTCATCCTGGATGCGGGATAAAAAAGCGGCGACATCTTTGCTCATAGTTAGGATCCTCAATGGTTGCCCCGTGCTAGCGCAGTGTTTTCCTGCTGACAAGCCCCAAAAAATCTATTTTACAGCGAAGGAGGTTCCACAACCGCAGGATGACGCCGCTTTGGGATTTTTCACCAAGAAGCTCGAGCCAATGAGTTGTTCTGCATAATCAAGCTCTCCCCCATCGACAAAGCCCAAGGAGACCTCATCAATCACCAGACCCGTATCACCCTGCGTAAAAAGATGATCCCCGTCCCCCGGCGCATCGGCAAAACCAAATTTGTAGCTAAACCCTGAACAGCCGCCGCCTTGGACTTCCAGCCGGAGCAACAACGCCGGGTTGTTGTGCTTGCGGCGCAACTGCTGGATGCGGGCAGCAGCGGCAGGGGTCAGGGAAAAAGACATAGGGGGATTATAGGCAACGAGGGGCTGAAAAACAAGGATTGCGCATTTATAGCTCGTTGCATAATTATTGGTATAAATTTAAACGCCCTCACCCCGCGAAGCCGATGGCTTCGCGCCCTCTCCCAGTGGGAGAGGGTTGATCAGAGGTCGGAACTGGGAACCCCTCTCCCTCCGGGAGAGGGAAGGAAGGCCAACGGCCTTCCAGGGTGAGGGCATTTCAGGATTAAACATCCCGTCAATTTTGCAACCCGCTATAATTGCGCATTTTAAAATGCTGCGCCTAAAACACCAAACCGTGCTACAATCACACAACAACGGAGGTTCCCATGACCAACCCTAACCAATTTTTTGATGACATCAGTAAAGTTGCCGGTGGTGCCCTGTCCGGTCTTGATGCCCTCCGCAAAGACATCGAGGCCAGCGTTCGCGCCAAAACAGAACACTGGGCGGAACACGCCGGTTTTGTCCGCAGGGCAGAATTTGAAGAGCTGCGGGCTATAGTGCAAAAACTGCGTGAGGAGCAAGAGGCGGCAAAGTCCACCACAAAGATTACATCGTAAATATTTCATTGCAGGAGGTTCCGGCAGGGAAGATGCGAGGGCGTATGGGGAAAAAGCATTATCCAAATTGATGCTCCCTGCTTTGGGGAGAATCATCTATCCGCGAGCTTTCCAAAAAAATTCAACACCATCCCCATTACACCTAGCGTATCTTGTTGTTGCCCTGTAGCGACAAGTTTAGTCGTGTCTATCTCTTCACAGTCTTGAAGAAAAGTCTGGATTTGTTCTGCCATTGGGATGGTTCTGTCCAGTTGCTCAACAATACTCAACAACCGTTCGCAATACCGGCAATCTTCATATGTGCGTGATTGAGGATCTATCGAATAAGTATTCACATTAGGAAACGGCACCTTAATAGAGTCATGATTTAAAAGAATTTGTCCAATAATATACGCCTGATACAAGCCTAGGGCATCTTCAGGTGCAAGAGGCACTCTCTCATGATTCTTAAAACGACTCATAGAAGATAGCAAATCTTCTCCTAAGATCGATCCGCGAATTAGTTTCTGGATCTGTGGAGCATCTGCATTATAGTGGGTTACCCCAAGATTTTTCAAAGTCTCCAGTGAGGCCAGAATGCTGCTTTTTTGATCATCCGAAAGCGAAAGAGTGTCACTGTCTCCATACAGGACATCAATGGAATCTTCAATTTGGGAAGGTTTACTCATGTAATATATATATATATATATTACATTTGTCAAATATTTTTTTGTTCTGTCCTCCGCCCCCCCACTGCAATCAGCAACAGCGACACCTCATACAACGCATACAGCGGCACACTTAAAGTCAACTGACTAATCACATCCGGCGGGGTGACAATGGCGGCAAAAATAAGCACCAACACCACGGCATGACGGCGTTTAGCCTTGAGGGTGGCTAGCGGCACTAGGCCGCTGCGCCCCAACGCAGTGATAACAATAGGCAACTGAAACGAAATACCAAAGGCCAACAACAGACCGGTGACAAAACTCAAATACGCCCCCACGGTACCAAGGTAAGTGCTCCCCATGCCGCCGGTGCCTGCGGCATCCAGCCCAAAACTAAGAAAAAACGCCAAGGCTAGGCGCAGCACCGCCCCATACGCCAACGCTGCACCCATGATAAACAGCACCGGGGCGGCCAAAAGATAGGCTCGAAACCACTTTTTTTCCCCGGGGTATAATGCCGGCGCAACAAAGGCATATATTTGCCACGCCAGCACTGGAAACCCAAAAACCAAGGCCACAAACCACGCCACCCGCATTTCGGTGACAAAGCCATCGGTGACGGAGGTAAAGATCAAGGTGTTGGTAGCCGTGGGCGGCAGGGCGTGTTGCAGAGGCAGAAGCAAGAACCGGTACACCGGCTCCGCCACACCCAGCCCTATTCCAAAACCCACGGCTAAAGCCAAAACTACCCAGACAAGCCGCCGACGCAACTCGCGCAAATGTGCATAAAGATGCATTTTTTTGAGGTTTATTGCCTCAACATCCAGCGGCGTTTCAAGGGCGGTCATTACAGGCAGTATCAAGCTGCACTGTTTTTATTCCCTCTGCCGTCCATTTCCTCAAAATCGGCATCAACGACATTTTCGTCCTTGGCCGCCCCGGACGACCCGGAAGCTGTCGCGGCCTCACCACCCGCCTGTTGCTGAGCCTGATACATCGCCTCGCCCAACTTCATGGCCACCTGGCTGGCCGCCTGAATACGCTGGCGAAGCAGCTCCGCATCGTCTTTGTCTTTAGCGTCTTTGAGCTGTTCAAGTGCCACCTCAATCTCGGCCTTTATGGCCGCCGTCACTTTGTCGCCATGCTCAGAGAGATTCTTTTCGGTGGAATGGATAAGGCCGTCTGCCTGGTTTTTGAGGTCAACCAATTCTCGACGCTGCTTATCGCTGGCCGCGTTTTCTTCGGCCTCACGCACCATGCGCTTGATGTCGTCGTCGGACAAACCGCCTGAGGCCTGAATGCGAATTTGCTGTTCCTTATTGGTAGCCTTATCTTTGGCAGAAACGCTAACAATACCGTTGGCATCAATATCAAAAGTGACCTCAATCTGCGGCATCCCGCGCGGTGCCGGGGGAATACCGACCAAATCAAACTGCCCAAGCAGCTTGTTGTCAGCGGCCATTTCCCGCTCACCCTGAAACACCCGAATCGTCACGGCGTTTTGGTTATCGTCAGCGGTAGAGAACACCTGGCTTTTCCGGGTCGGGATGGTCGTGTTGCGCTCAATCAGGCGCGTAAAGACACCGCCCAAGGTTTCGATACCCAAAGACAGCGGCGTAACATCGAGCAGCAGCACATCTTTGACGTCACCGCGCAGCACGCCTCCCTGAATAGCCGCACCCACCGCCACCACTTCATCGGGGTTTACCCCTTGATGCGGCTCACGGCCAAAGAAATTTTTCACCAGCTCTTGCACTTTTGGCATCCGGGTCATCCCACCGACCAGAATGACTTCGTCAATCTGGCTAGCCGTCACCCCGGCATCTTTAAGCGCAGCCTTGCACGGCTCCATCGTTTTTTGCAGCAAATCACCCACCAAAGCTTCCAGTTTGGCACGAGTCAACTTAATAGTCAGGTGCTTAGGTCCACTGGCATCCGCAGTGATAAAGGGAAGATTTACTTCGGTTTGCAGGCTGCTGGACAATTCTATCTTGGCTTTTTCCGCGGCTTCTTTCAAGCGTTGCAGAGCCAAGGTGTCCTTACGCAGGTCAATGCCGTTTTCTTTTTTGAACTCATCGGCCAGAAAATCAATGACCCGGTTATCAAAATCTTCACCCCCCAAGAAAGTATCGCCGTTGGTGGATTTAACCTCAAAAACGCCGTCGCCGATCTCCAAAATAGACACATCAAAGGTACCGCCGCCAAGGTCATACACGGCGATAGTACCAGATTTCTTTTTATCGAGGCCATAGGCCAGTGCCGCCGCCGTTGGTTCATTAATAATCCGCAAGACTTCCAGCCCGGCAATCTTCCCGGCATCCCGCGTCGCCTGTCGCTGAGAGTCATTAAAATACGCGGGCACAGTAATCACCGCCTGGGTGACTTTCTGGCCAAGATACCGCTCGGCGGTTTCTTTCATTTTAATGAGGGTAAACGCACTGATTTCACTGGGGGAATATTTTTTCCCTTCGCTTTCTACCCACGCATCGCCATTGTCGCCCTTGATAATTTTGTAGGGCACGAGGCCAATATCTTTTTGGGTCATGGGGTCTTCAAAGCGGCGGCCTATCAGCCGTTTGATGGCATAAAAAGTATTTTTAGGGTTGGTGACTCCTTGCCGCTTGGCAGCCTGACCCACAAGGCGCTCCCCGTCCTTGGCAAATGCCACAATAGACGGCGTTGTCCGGGCACCCTCGGCGTTTTCCATCACCTTAGGCTCTTTGCCATCCATAAAGGACACGCAGCTGTTGGTGGTGCCAAGATCAATACCGATAACGTAGGACATATAAATTTCCTTACAACATAAAAAAATGAGAGAAGACGAGTGGTATATGGGGATTTTGCGACAAGGATGCAAGGGGTAAGGTTAAAAGGAAAGGCAAGAATATAAAAATTCTTCAATTACACATAGTGTTATCGCTTATTTTAACCAAGCACGCACCCATCTTGTTAAAAACACAAGACAGCGTCCACAGCTTTGCTATAAGCACCCCGTGCGCCAACAACAAGAAACCAAACCGCTATTATTTATTACCGCCACCCGGCTGGGGGATGCGGTGCTTAGCACTGGTGTGCTAGCATGGTTTTTACATCGTTATCAGGGACATCCCGTGCACATCGCCTGCGGCGCAGTGGCGGCACCGTTGTTTGAGGCTGTACCCAATCTCAAAAAAATTCATGTCATGCAAAAAGCACCCTTGTGGGGACACTGGCGCACTTTACTGGCTGACTGTTGGGGCACACAGTGGGCAGCAGTCATTGATCTGCGCCGTTCTATCACCCCCTGGCTGTTACGGGCGGAACATCGGCGGCGCTGGACTCCCCCGGTTCATGAAATGCCCAAGGCTGCTGCTCTGGCGCAAGGCCTTGGGATTCAGGCACTCCCGCCGCCTCATGTATGGTTGACTGGCCTGCACCGGGGGGCGGCGGCGGCACTTCTTCCCCATGATAAGCCTGTTTTGGCCTTGGCTCCCACCGCGGGCTGGCGCGGTAAGGAATGGCCAATTGATCGATTTATCACTGTGGCCGAGATTCTCACCGCTGAGACAGGCATCCTACCCGGCGCGGCCATTGCCGTGGCAGGAAGCCTTCATGAACGCGATCGAGCCACGCCGTTGCTCGCGCATTTTCGTGAGCGCGCCATTGATCTAATGGGCAGTACCGATTTACTTACCTTGGCGGCTTGTTTTGAAAAAAGTAACCTGTTTATTGGCAATGATTCGGGTCTGATGCACCTTGCCGCCGCAGCAGGCGTACCCACATTGGGCTTATTTGGTCCCAGCAATGAGCGCGTCTATCGCCCCACCGGGCCTCATACCGCGTTTATTCGTACCCCGCAATCGCTAGCAGAACTCACCAATTTCCGTGGGTATGACCCTGCCACGGTGGGAAGCCTGATGGGCAGCCTTTCCCCAGCCGCCGTTGTCAACGCGGCCAGTGCCCTGTGGCGTCACATTCATGAGCAGGGGGCGGCATAAACATGGATATCACCCTCTCCGCCTTGGTGGTGGCCCATAATGAAGAAGCCCGCCTTGATGCCTGCCTAGAACGTCTTGCCTTTGCCGATGAAATCGTGGTGGTTCTAGACAAATGCACCGACGGTAGTGAGGCCATCGCCCGGCGGTTCACCGATCGGATCATTAGTGGTTCATGGCCCCTAGAAGGCCCCCGGCGCAACACCGGGATTGAAGCCTGCCGGGGGAAATGGGTGCTGGAAGTGGACGCCGACGAATGGGTGTCGCCGGAACTAGCTTTTGAAATCAAAGAGCTGCTCAAAGCCCCGCAGGCCGATTATTACTTGGTGCCCATTGATAACTACATTGGCAAGCGGCTGGTGCGGGATGGATGGGGCGGGTCGTTTGGCACCCGCTCAAAACTATTACTATTTCGCCGCGACGCCAAACGCTGGGGCAGTCAGCGGGTGCACCCATCACTCACATTAAAGGGCGTGCGCGGCCCGCGCCTTACGGCCAGCATCCGCCACCAGGTGGATGAGGATTTGTCCGAAACCTTTGCCCGGCTGAACCGCTATTCTGACCTCAAGGCGCGGGACTGGCTCGATGTCGGCAACATCGGCACCTTGGGCGGGCATATTCGGCGGTTTTTCTTTCGGTTTTGGAAGTGCTATGTCCGCCGGGGCGGCTATCGTGAAGGGATTTACGGCATCGCCATCGCCCTGTGCGCCGGGTTGTTTCCGCTGTTATCGTACCTGAAGGCGCGGGAGATTCGTGAAACTATACTTGCCTCGGATCAAACGCATCCCGCAACGCCTCGCCCACAAACACCAGCAAGCTAAGCAACACCGATAACACCAAAAACGCGGTGATGCCCAGCCACGGGGCCTGAAGGTTATTCTTTCCCTGCGCCACCAACTCCCCAAGGGAGGGTGAGCCGGGAGGCAGGCCAAAGCCGAGAAAATCGAGCGCCGTAAGCGTCACCATCGCCCCATTCACCGCAAACGGCAGAAACGTCAACGTCGCCACCATGGCGTTGGGCAGGATGTGCCGCCACATGATCATCCCGTCACCGACGCCCAGAGCCTGAGCCGCCGCAACGTAATCCAGCCGCCGCGCCCGCAAAAACTCCGCCCGCACCACCCCCACAAGCCCCATCCAAGAGAACAGCAGCATAATAAGCAGCAGCCAGCCCACCGTAGGCGTCGTCAAACTTGCCAGAATAATCAGCAGGTACAAAACCGGCATCCCCGACCATATCTCCAAAAACCGCTGCCCCAGCAAGTCTATCAGACCGCCGTAAAACCCTTGCGCCGCGCCGACGGCCACGCCGATGACGGTGCTTAAAATCGCCAACGTGAGGCCAAACACAATAGACAGCCGAATCCCGTAAATCACCCGCGCCAGCACGTCCCGGCCTCGGTCATCAGTGCCCAGCCAATGGGCGGCACTGGGCGGCTGGGGGTGCGGCTCCCCCGACGCGTTATCAATGGTGGTGTAGTCAAAGGGGATCAGGGGCCAGAGGATCACCCCGCCCTTTTGGGCGATGAGATCTTGCAAATACGGCTCACGGTAATTGGCCTCGGTGGCGAAATCGCCGCCAAAGGCCTGCTCCGGGTAGGCTTTCAGCACCGGAAGATATACCTTATTATTCATAATAATAACCAGCGGCCGATCGTTAGCAATCACCTCGGCAAACAACGTCACCACCGCCAAAACGACAAACACAATCAGGCTTACCAAGCCCCGACGGTTGCGGGCAAAGGCGTCGAGGCGGCGACGGGTGAGGGGGGAGAGCATGGCGGCGGATGATATCATGGGAAAAAAGATTGGGGCAAGTGCCACGGGGGTATAATGATAGGCGACAGGGTTCCGATTTTTGACCATACCCTGTCAGCTCTCTATATAAAAATAGCCCCCATTGATCTCGATGGGGGCTATTTAATTTTTAGGGAATAACCTTAAAGTTGCTTTTTTCTAAATGCTGAGCGTCATTAAATGGGCTGCACCGCTTGCGGAACCAAAAGTTGCATTCTTACTGATGCGGCTCCTTTGTGGTTTTCAATAATTTTAAAAGCATGCGTATTCGCTAAGCTGTGCATATAACAATGATGAACCGTCAATACTAGGTCTTGAAGCTCCTGGTCGTCTTCTAATGGCTGGATATTCAAACCCATTTTTTTACATTCATCGATATTTAAATGACGTGAATGTGTTTTCCTATCCGTATAAGCAGTAAGGTAATCGACAATTTTCTTTGCGCGAACTTTGGCATCTTTCTTACCCGCAAACATTACTTTTTCTAAGTTTTTTCGCGCAAACTCTTCAGATAAATTAATAGCATTCTGGCATTCTGTGAGAAATGTGGGGTGATATTTATTTAGAATAAACTGCCAAACAGCAAGTTTAGAATTATCTAGCTTTATCTCTTCATAAGCTTGCTTAAATTCATGGACAACACCATGTGCGGGTATGCCCGATAACTGAGGATCAATTGGGCCTAAGCTAGATTGCTTTCCCATTAAAATTACATTGGATGCACAGGCAATCATAGTGCCCGCAGACATTGCGATTTGGGGAACAATAACGCGTAAATCAATTTTCTTTTTTGAGTTAATAAATTTTCGGTGCAGGTAGTCTACGATTGATTCAGTAGCCGCTATCCCACCACCAGGTGTATGAAGTATAAGGTCTAATCCTTTGGCACAGTCTTTTCCGAAACCATGAATGGCCATCATAAAGCCATTTTTATCATCATCGTTAATTTGAGAGCCTTCAATACCTGGTTTTTGTAGCCATCCCGAATAATAGGCTATCACATTCCTCTTGGTGTATGAGTTTAAGGCTTGTAAATACTTCTTACGAACGACATCAACAGCTGCCCTAGATTCATTAGCAGCTTTTTGTGATTCGGTTTGCTTGGAACGAATCTCAGTTTCTATTTCTTGTAAAACTTCTCCCCAGTTAGGCATATTAGCTACTCTACTGTGGAATATGATGTTCTTGATGGCACAAGCCGAAGCATACTGGGCTGCTCTAAATTTGTAATATGTGACCATTGTTCTTGTGTCATGGGCGCAAGCAATTGATTATACATATCTTCCAATTTAGGTTTGGGTGCAGTTCTTTTATTATTAGAAGATTTGCTTTTTTTCATTACTTGAAGCCCTCGCAGTTTAAGCTTCCGTAGTATATAGCAGATTATATTATGCCGAAAGTTATTTCCTTAATGGCGATTCTGACATTTCTACAAATCAGTCAATAACCGTTTTTATTTCAGTAAGCTGACCATTATTTAGCTTATTTTCAGCAACCGGTCTCTTAGCTAATTTTTTTACCTCTTCACCATATATACATGATGCGGCAAATGCTCCATCACTTGCGCAAAAACCATCTTCCCAGCTTTCATCGGCGGCTCCTAAAAACCGCACACTCGCCGATACCGTTTTTAAATGATATCCTTATTAGTTATTGTAATTCAAATATTTATACCAATAAAACCCTCAAATCTCCGGACACCAGTGAGGATGAATCAAAAAATTAGGGGATAAAACCAAAAGAAAAAGCCGCTACCCAACTAAGGATAACGGCTTTTCCATACCACAGCAGCCAAGCCTATTTAAGCTCAACCTTACCGCCAGCGGCTTCGATTTTCTTCTTGATGTCTTCGGCTTCGGTTTTGCCGACGGCTTCTTTAATGGCTTTTGGAGCGCCTTCTACCAGGTCTTTGGCTTCTTTCAGGCCGAGGCTGGTCAACGCGCGAACTTCTTTAATCACGTTGATTTTGTTAGCGCCGCCATCAACGAGAATAACGTCAAACTCGGTTTTCTCTGCGACAGGAGCCGCAGCAGCACCGCCGCCAGCGGCCGCAACGGCCACAGGAGCAGCAGCAGACACGCCCCACTTTTCCTCCAGGAGTTTCGCCAGTTCGGCGGCCTCCAGCACAGTTAATTTGGACAAATCGTCCACGAGTTTTTGCAAGTCAGCCATGATAAAGTCTCCTGATACAGTTAGGGCTGGGGGTTAAGATTTTTGGGCGTAGGCCTGAACGACCCGGGCAAGCTGGGCGGCGGGCGCGGACACCACACGGGCGATTTTCGAGGCAGGGGCTTGAAGAAGGCCAATCAGCGTTGAGCGCAGGGCATCCAAGGACGGCAAGGCCGCCAAGGCCTTGATTTCCGCCTGATTCAACACGCGACCATTGAGCGAGCCGGCCAGAATAGTGTATTTTTTATTGTCGTTGGCAAAGCCATCAGCGGCCTTGGCCGCCGCAATAGGATCAACCGATGTGGCGACAGTGACAACGCCCTTAAAATGCTTGACGAGGGCTTCGTGAGCGGTGTCTTTAAGCGCGAGGCGTACAAGGCTGTTCTTAGCAACCTTGAATGTTGCGCCCGCTTCGCGCATTTTGCCACGAAGCGCGTTGATTTCCGGGACAGTCAAACCGTCTTGACGGGCGATGACCACAAGACTACTGGCCTTGAGGGTATCGTGCCATTCGGCGACGAGTTCGGGTTTTCTGCTGCGTTCCATAAATATCTCCTGCGGGATCCATCAAAAACGCAGGAGCAGGAACATCCCGTTGCGGGGGCATTCTTGAGCCTGTCTGCACAGGATTTACAGCCCTAAGGCCTACCTGTGGTCTTTGACAGAGGTGGGTTTCTAGCTGTTTAGTGTCGTCAAGTCAACCTTAATTCCTGGCCCCATGGTGGAGCTGAACGTCAGTTTCCGAACATAACTACCTTTAACGTCATTGGGCTTAGCCTTTTGCACCGCACCAAACAAGGCTCGGAAGTTCTCCAAAAGCGCAGGCTCAGAAAAGCTAGCCTTGCCAATACCGGCATGAATGATACCAGCTTTCTCAGCGCGATATTCAACCTGCCCAGCCTTGGCGGTTTTGACAGCATCGGCCACGTTGGGGGTCACGGTGCCCAACTTAGGGTTAGGCATCAACCCTTTAGGACCCAAGACTTTTGCCACGCGGCCAACCAACCCCATCATGTCCGGGGTGGCAATGCAGCGATCAAAGGCAATCTCGCCCTTGGTAATAGCATCAACGAGGTCTTCCGCGCCAACAACGTCCGCGCCGGCTTTGGTGGCTTCGGCGGCCTTGTCGCCCTTGGCGAACACGGCCACGCGGAGGGTTTTCCCCGTGCCGTGAGGCAGCGAGACAACGCCGCGCACGTTCTGTTCCGATTTGCGGGGATCAACGGCGAGGTTAAGAGCAATCTCAATAGTCTCATCAAATTTTGCGGTAGCGCGCGCCTTGACCATCGCCAGAGCTTCGGCGAGAGGGTAGAGCTTTTCCCGATCCAAGCCGTCGTTGTATTTTTTCACGCGTTTTGCCAGTGCCATGTGCTTAGCCCTCCACCACTTCGAGACCCATGGAACGGGCAGAGCCCTCAATCATGGACGTTGCCGCATCAATATCCACCGCGTTCAAGTCGGGCATTTTATTTTTGGCAATCTCACGCAGCTGAGAGCGTTTGATTTTCCCAGCAAAACCCCGACCCGGCGTCTGTGAGCCTGATTTGAGGTTAGCAGCCTTTTTGAGAAAAAAGCTCACCGGAGGAAGCTTGGTAATAAAAGTAAAAGACTTATCCGAATAGGCGGTAATGATAACCGGCAACGGCGTGCCCGGCTCCATCCCCTGAGTCTTGGCATTAAATGCCTTGCAGAACTCCATGATATTAAGACCGCGCTGACCCAAGGCCGGCCCAATGGGGGGCGATGGGTTAGCTTTACCAGCGGGCACCTGCAATTTAATGTACCCGGCAATTTTCTTTGCCATAAAAACCTCCAGTTGAGGGGCGCGGTACGGATGGCCTCCTCCCGCGCGAAAGGAGGCTGTTGGTAGCGGGGGAATGGGGAAAGGTCAAGGAAAAATATCGCATTGTAAATTTTGTTGCGAAAAAAGCCTTGAGGCGACATACCGTGATACTAGGAATATTTCCGGAGACAGCTTTATGAACGTATTGCACCATACAAGTTTTCTCCGCTTTCAGCAGCAGCGTCCCGCAGGGTCATTCCGCTTTATCGACCTTTTTGCCGGAATTGGTGGTCTCCGGCGGGGTTTTGATGCCCTTGGTGGGAAATGTGTTTTTACTAGTGAGTGGAACACTTATGCCCAAAAAACCTATCTTGCAAACTACCGTGACGGCGAAGACCACATCATGGCCGGCGATATAACCGCCATTGATGCGTCTGATATTCCGCAGCACGATGTGCTTCTTGCTGGTTTTCCCTGCCAGCCCTTTTCCATTGCCGGAGTCAGCAAGAAAAATGCCCTTGGCCGCAAGCATGGCTTTGCTTGTGAGGCGCAGGGAACGCTATTTTTTGATGTGGCGCGAATTATTGGCTATCATCGTCCCCGTGCCTTTCTGCTGGAGAATGTCAAAAATCTGGTCAATCATGACAAGGGCAACACCTTCCGGGTTATTCAGGATACACTGAAAAATGAACTTGGCTACACTATCCACTTCAGGATCATTGACGCTAAATCCTTTGTGCCCCAGCACAGAGAAAGGATTTTTATCGTCGGGTTCCGTGATGAAAATGATTTCTCCTTTGACAGCTTTAAATTGCCCGATCCCCTCAATGGGCCAAGGCTGAAAACCATCCTGCATCCCGAAGATGGCAGTGAGCAACCCGAAGGACATTTTACTGAAGGCAACGATGCAGTTGTAGCGAAGAGATACACTTTAACAGAGCATCTTTGGAAATACCTCCAAGGATACGCAGAAAAACATCGTGCGGCTGGCAACGGCTTCGGGTTTGGCCTATGCGGGCATGAGGATGTAGCGCGTACCCTTTCGGCGCGATACTATAAGGACGGCTCAGAAATCCTTATTCGTCAAGATGGGGAACGTGGCCCGCGTCGCCTGACCCCGCGGGAGTGTTCCCGTCTCATGGGGTTTGACAGGCCGGGGGAGTCCCTCTTCAAAATACCAGTATCAGATACCCAAGCCTACAGGCAGTTTGGCAATGCTGTCGTAGTCCCAGCAGCAGCAGCCGTTGCGAGGCACATGGCACCGTATCTTGTTGAAGATAAGACTGCGGCACTCTTGGCATGGAAAAGAGTTCCTGTTGATGCGTGACGATCTGGTTCATAAAGCCGCTGCATGGCTTAATTATAATGATATTAGCTACTTGAAGGGACGGTGATATGGCGGCAATGGCTGATCTTGACGACTGGATGGAGGAACATAGCCGACCGGGCATCGTGTGGTATGTAAAACGTCTTTCTGCAAACGATACATTGGCCACAGGCGCACACCAAGCAGGGCCTTATGTGCCAAAAGATTTTTTGTTTGATATTTTTCCAACTCTAAACAGGCCAAAAGTTGAAAATCCAGATGTTTGGTTTGAGCTGCGGATTGACAGTCATAATGATGTGCGAAAAATACGCGCTGTCTGGTACAATAACAAGGTTAGCGGCACCGGAACAAGAAATGAGACACGGCTCACCAATTTTGGCGGCGCATCTTCAGCCCTCCTTGATCCTGAAAGCACTGGTGCCCTAGCGGTGTTTGCCTTTCATCGGGGGGTAAATAAGGATGCCGCGGTTTGCCACGTCTGGGTCTGTGATGATGCGGCGGGACTGGATGCCGAGCGGATAGAGGATAAAATCGGTGCTGTTGAACCTGGGAAATGGCGCCTATGGAGCGTTGACCATCACGAAAGCGGGGTGTCGGGACGTTCATCATGCTGGCTTGAGACACATGAAATGCCGCCCTTTTGGCTTCAGGGCTTTCCAAATGCATCTGACATTGTCCGAAAAGCTATTGAACTGCGGAACAACCACAACATGCCTGTTGATGTGCGGCTGATGCAGCGGCGTGACTGCGAGTTTGATATCTTTCGCAGCGTAGAACAAGCAGTTGAGTTTCCCTCAATTCAAAAGGGTTTTACAAGCTTCGATGATTTTTTGAATCGATCCCAGAGAATTTTGCAACGTCGTAAGGCCCGTGCGGGCCGTTCGCTTGAATTGCATACACGGGAAATCTTTATCGAGGAACAATTACGCGAAGGTGCAGATTTTTCCCACCAGCCCCAATCCGAACCCGGCAAGCGACCAGATTTTTTGTTTCCTTCTGAGGCGGCTTACAAAGATGCAGCCTTCCCAGCAGAACACTTACGAATGCTGGCTGTAAAAACCACCTGCAAGGATAGATGGCGGCAGGTGATAAACGAAGCAGATCGCATCAACCATAAGCACCTTCTCACCCTGCAAGAAGGTGTTTCCCAAGGTCAGTTTCGGGAAATGAAAGACGCTGGCGTTCTTCTTGTTGTGCCGGAACAATTAAAACAATCCTACCCTGAATCAGTTCGACCATATTTGCAAACACTGGAATCCTTTATTGGGGATATACGGCTTTTGAAAAAACACACCCATGACACATTGTAAAACCCCTTTCCCCCCCCCCGTCCGCTGGTGGCTCATCGCCTGCATCGCCCTAACCGTGGGGATGATTGGCTTAGGCGGGCTGACCCGGTTGACCGATTCGGGGTTGTCCATTGTGGCGTGGAAGCCGATCCACGGCACGTTGCCGCCCCTTAATGCAACACAATGGCAAGAAGAATTCGATGCCTATCGCCGCATCCCGGAATACCAACAGATAAATCGCGGGATGAGCCTCGATGAATTCAAGGTCATCTTCTGGTGGGAATACGCCCATCGCCTGTGGGGGCGAGTTCTAGGGCTGGTGTTTGTGGTGCCGCTGCTGGTGTTCTGGGTGCGGCGGCAGATTTCAACGCGGTTTGGACTGGAATGTCTGGGCATTTTTGCCCTGGGCGGCGTACAGGCCTTTATCGGCTGGTTTATGGTGCAAAGTGGGCTGACAGGCAATGCCACCGACGTATCGCCGTACCGCTTGATGCTGCATTTATGGGTAGCGTTGGTGATTGTAGCATTGCTCAGCGTACAGGCGGCTAAGGCTTGGGGCTTACCGTTGCTCAGCATACCGCATCGGTGGCTCAATGGTATAGTCTTTCCGATTTGGTTGTTTTTAACTATCGGGTATGGTGCGCTGGTGGCCGGGATGGATGCCGGGTTGGCGTATAGTTCCTTCCCAAGCTTCAATGGAGCCATGCTACCCGATAGCCTCCAAGCCCAAGCCCCGTGGTGGCCAACCTTGGTGAGTGAGGCAGGAGCGGTGCAATTCGGTCATCGCTTAGCGGCCTACGGCACTCTTATCCTTGGGCTTTGGGGCGCATGGGGTCTGCGTCGGCATTACTGGGGGAGGTTGCTGGCGGCATTACTACTCATTCAAACAGGACTGGGCATCGCAACGATAATCCATGCTGTGCCGCTTATTCTGGCGAGCTTGCATCAAATCAACGCTGTACTATTGTGGATCACAGCAATAGTGACAGCCCGACAAATCTTGTTAAAGTAAAAATAGCGGGAGGGCACCGTGAGCACAGAACAACATAAAAAAATCCGCTTTCTTATGGAGCTGCGCCGATGCGGGATTCACCATATGCCCTTGCTCAAAGCCCTTGAGGAAATACCGCGATCGTTGTTTGTTCCCCCGGCGTTTGCGGATCAGGCTTATGAAAATATAGCCCTGCCCATTGCCTGCGGCCAAACAACAAGCCAACCGGTGCTGGTGGCGGAAATTGTCCAGTATCTAAATGTCGAGAAACGCCACAAAGTATTAGAAATTGGTACAGGCAGCGGTTACCAAACCGCCTTGCTGGCTCGATTATGTCGCCGTGTTTATAGTATTGATCGCTTCTGGGAAATGTTGCCCGTTGCCGAAGTGGCATGGGGATCGTTGCGCCTATCTAATATAACCGCCATTGCCGGGGATGGTCTAGTGGATTGGAAAGCGCAGGCACCATTTGACCGCATCGTAGTAGCGGCCGCCCTGCCCGATGTTCCCCTTGACCTTGCCGATCAGTTGGCCGAAAATGGAGTCCTGATTGCTCCGATAGGACGCGCCACTCAAGAACAATATCTTGTTCGCTGGACGCGGGTAAGCGGCGGCTGGACAGAAGAAGTACTACGACCCGTGCGCTTTGTAGGATGTTCCAGTCCACGGTTTGCGCCGGTAAAAGATACAATAGAGTGGGAGGTCTTGTCAGCATGATGATGCGTATTTTTTCCTTAATGGCGGCACTATTTTGTCTTAGCGGATGTATGGCCACGGTGTCCGCGCCTAGTCAGTCTTCCCGTCAATCGCCGGTTAGTAACGGCGCTCCAGAAGACATTCATTATCATTATCCCAGCAGGGAATCCGCATCATTTGGAAATACCCCTATTGTCGAACGCGGCGATCCTATTCCCGCCAACAGCAGCGTTGGCATAAATGAGTTACAACCAAGTGAGACTTCCCCCGCTCCAAACCCCCCGGCGGGTGTTGCGCCTCCTGAGGCAGCCGCAAAACCCCTCCATGTTCCCGCTGCGAACGACGGCACCTACGCCGTACAGCCGGGGGACTCAGTGTATAGTCTTGCCCGCCAGTTTGGTATCGGTGCGGCGGATATCATTCGCAGCAACAATCTTCAAGCTCCTTACAATCTTCAGTTAGGACAGTCATTAAAATTACCCAGCAACAGTCCGCCAGCACCAAAACCTTTGCTTCCAAAACAAGATAATCGAGGCTTCCCATCCCCTGAAACGAATAAAGCCGTTCCACCGTTTCTTGCCCCGGTAAATGTGGGTCGTATGGCCAATGATTTTGGTCGGCGTGATACTGGTGAAGTGAGCCACGGTATTAGCATTGCCGCCCCCAAAGGTACGCCTATCCAAGCCGCCGGGAATGGTACCGTAACCTATGTTGGCCAGAATGTGCCCAACTTAGGACGCCTTGTGTTATTACGCCACGACAACCAATGGGTTACGGCCTATGCCCACGCCGAAAAAATTCTTGTCAAAAAAGGGCAAAAAGTTGCCAAGGGCGAGGTTATAGGATTGGTTGGTGATAGTGGCGGTGTCTCCACACCTCAGGTACATTTCCAAATTCGTCATGCCCGCAAACCGGTGGATCCATTGCAATACATAATCTATCGTGGCGGTACGTTCGATGAGGCGAAGCTTGATCGGCGCAGAACCTTATAGTGCTAATATTATTTTAATAGGAGTTGACCATGTCCCTTCTTGCTTCCAGCCCCGTTTATAAACCATTCCGCTATCCTTGGGCGTATGATGCTTGGCTTCAACAACAACGCCTGCACTGGCTTCCCGAAGAAGTACCCATGGCCGATGATGTCAAAGACTGGCAGCGCAAGCTGAGTGACAAAGAGCGCCACCTTCTCACCCAAATTTTCCGCTTTTTCACCCAAGCGGATGTTGAGGTGAACAATTGCTATATGCGCCACTACAGCAAAGTGTTCCAACCTACCGAAGTACTCATGATGCTGTCGGCCTTCTCCAACATGGAAACGGTGCATATTGCGGCATATTCCTATTTGCTCGACACCATCGGAATGCCAGAAGCCGAATATTCAGCTTTCCTGCGCTATAAAGCCATGAAAGATAAATACGACTATATGCAGCAGTTCGGCATGGGCAGCAAAACCGATATTGCCAAGACGCTGGCTGTGTTTGGAGCCTTTACCGAAGGGTTACAGCTTTTTGCCAGTTTTGCCATTTTGCTTAACTTCCCGCGTTTCAACAAAATGAAAGGGATGGGTCAAATTGTCAGCTGGAGCGTCCGGGATGAAACCCTGCACTGCCAATCTATTATCCGGCTGTTCCATACTTTTGTGAAAGAAAACCCGGAAATTAATACCAATGACTTTCATCACGATCTAACCCTTGCCTGCAAAACTATTGTGGAACATGAGGATGCCTTTATTGACCTGGCCTTTGAAATGGGCGGGGTGGAAGGTCTACACCCGGATGAAGTCAAAAATTATATCCGCTATATTGCCGATCGCCGCCTGACCCAGCTAGGGCTGCAGCCTGTTTACCTGCTGGAGGCGAACCCTCTGCCATGGATTGACCAGATGATGAACGGCATTGAACACGCCAATTTCTTTGAAAGCCGCGCAACGGAATATTCCAAGGCGGCAACCAAAGGAACGTGGGAAGAGGCTTTTGCGGCGTAACGCAGCTTTTTTTCAAAATGGGTAGGTAGAAAACCTGCCAATGCCACACTCTCGGTCGTCTTCGCGAGCACCGGAGGCGCGTGGCGATCCAGCATTCATTTTTCCTGGATGGCCACGGCGCTCCGCGCCTCGTCATTGACGGAGCTTCCTTCTGAGAGTTTCCAGAGCTGCAAAATATTACCTGAAGGGGGTGCATGTTCCACCCACCCGTTTTGGGAAAGAGCCCTTTTTTATAGCTGGTTGCACAATTAAAAGTATAGTTGCAACCAGCGCACGGCACAAAGTGCCGCGGCCGAATGGCCGAACAAAAATAACTTATAGCGCGCTGAAGACTTTATCAATGTCTACCGCTAATTACGCAACGCGCTAT
>JBKCUA010000026.1:0-41826 GCA_046318675.1 Holosporales bacterium | reverse complement strand
ATGGTTGCGGCAGCACGTATTATGTTGCCTACCGCTAGGGTTCGTCTATCTGCTGGGCGTGCAGCCTTATCAAGGGAAGCCCAAGTATTGTGCTTTATTGCCGGGGCTAATTCTATTTTTTACGGCGAAAAACTTCTTACTACAGGTAATAATGATGCAGCTGCGGATCGTGCTTTACTACACGAATGTGGGTTACAGGCATAATTATAGCTGGTTGCACAATTAAAAGTATATTTGTAACCAGCGCACGGCACAAAGTGCCGCGGCCGAATGGCCGAACAAAAATAACTTATAGCGCGCTGAAGACTTTATCAATGTCTACCGCTAATTACGCAACGCGCTATAGAGCTGGTTGCACAATTAAAAGTAGGCTCTTTCCCAAAATGGGTGGGTTTCAAAATAGAACATTCAGTAATGATGCAACCCTCTGTATTTTCTTAATCACCACGCCATTGTGGCACTGGCAATAACCTAGAATTGGACAGCGGCAGGCGTTTTTCACCCACCCATTTTGCCTAAGAGCCGATTTTAATTTAGGCTGCAAGCCGCGCCATGCTGAACCGGCGATAACTGATAGCTTCTGCAACATGAAGCTTTGAAATATTGTCACTGCTTTCCAGATCGGCAATGGTACGCGCTACTCGCAAAACTCTTGTATATCCTCTGGCGGACAATCGAAACCGCGCCGCCGCTTCATCCATTAAGGTTTGCCCTGGAGTATCGAGCACGGCAGTGCGTTGCAGGAGTTCGCCGTCAACTTCGGCATTACTGCCTACGTTGTGTCCAGCGTAACGGTCACGCTGGCGTTCTGTTGCCTTAAGAACACGGGCGGCTACCACCGTTGTCGGTTCGCCTGTTGGAGCACGCGCCAGATCACTAACGGCCACCGCCGGAACATCCACCTGAATATCAATACGATCAAGAATGGGGCCAGACAGGCGGGCTTGATAGTCACTGCCGCAACGGGGAGCCTTGCTACACGCCAGTGCCGGATCGGCAAGGTGTCCGCACCGGCACGGGTTCATGGCCGCAATAAGCTGAAATCGCGCCGGATAGGTGACATGGGCATTGGCGCGGGCAATGGTGGTCTCCCCCGTCTCCAGCGGTTGGCGAAGTGCCTCCAACGTCGGGCGATTAAACTCCGGCAATTCATCAAGGAACAAAACCCCATGATGTGCTAGAGAAATTTCACCCGGCCGGGCGCGATGTCCACCGCCCACCAGTGCCGGGAGAGAGGCTGAATGGTGCGGGTCGCGGTAGGGTCGGTCACTGATAAGAGAACCGTCTTTAAGCAGCCCGGCGAGGCTGTGGATCATGCTGATGCTAAGCGCTTCCGGCGCGGTCATGGGCGGCAAAATTCCGGGCAAGCGTGCGGCCAGCATAGACTTCCCCGAACCCGGCGGCCCCACCATGAGCAGGTTATGCCGCCCAGCAGCAGCAACCTCTAACGCACGCTTGGCGGTTTGTTGACCCTTAACATCGGCGAGATCGGGAACCCGGCGGCGGCTGTGCTCTCCGGGAGCACTGGCCTTGGGGATAGTCAGCAACTGATGACCCTTGAGGTGGTTAATGAGGGCAGGCAGAGACGTGGGGGCAAGAATTTCCATCTCCCCAGCCCAGGCGGCTTCTGCACCATTAGCGGCCGGGCAAATCAACCCTTTGCCTTGCCCATTGGCATGGACGGCGGCGGGTAACACCCCACTGACGGGGGTGAGAGTGGCATCGAGGGCCAACTCTCCTAACACCAGATAACGCTCCAGCCAATCAATAGGAATAACTTCTAGTGCCGCCAATAACCCCAACGCAATGGGGAGGTCATAGTGACTGCCTTCCTTAATGACATCCGCCGGGGAGAGGTTGACGGTAATGCGGCGCGGGGGCAGGCCAAGACCCATGGCATGCAGGGCGGCTCGCACCCGTTCGCGGGATTCACCCACGGCTTTATCGGGAAGACCAACCACGGTAAAAGCCGGCAATCCACCCGCCAGATGCACCTGACAATCCACATCCAGCACATCTACGCCGCGAAACGCCAAACTATAAGCCCGTGCCACCATAGAAATCATGCTTTATCATGCATACAAAGAGATGTCGATGTTCGAATTGCCATGGGGCACCTCTCAAACGTACGTGCGGATTGCGAGCATAGACCTGAAGACGCCAATCGCCCTAGAAATGAGGTTAATAGAGGTGCCCCATGATTTGATGGAAAAACGATATTAGGGGACATCGATTAACGTATCATCTGCGCTCCATCCATAATCAGGCGGATTTCTGTGCTTATCTTATTAAGAATATTGGGTATATCCCAGACTCCCCTAGCGGGATCAGGCTCATACGACATCTCGGGGTATGAGGCGCACTTACGCGCAAAGTCAAACGCAGGCCCAGAAGCACCCGGATGATAAATAACGGTGTACAACAGCCTAAAAACTTTTGTTTTGTTTGTGGTTCGATCCACCCCAGCCCGTTTAAAATCATCACAGGCCTTAATCATATCATCTGTGTTTTGTTGTATATTATTGGAGAGTTTATCGTTCTTATCATGGGTAGGATGCATAGTTACCAGTAAAACGCCTATCTCCAAAACCTCCAAAGCATCTTTTTGCCCGGGAACCTCTTCCTTCAACATTTCATCCGCCTTCATCATCGCGCCCAGACTATTGTTATAACAATTATCCCATAGATCCATTGTTCCTGGACGTTTTATTTTTGAATTGCCATAGATTTCTTGTGCATATTGTGTTGTACAGGCAAACTTTTTGCCTTCGGGAAGCACTTGATTGAATACATCCCCCCAGGCACACACTTCGGCCACCGCATTGGAGATGCTGTCTTTTGCCGCGCCAGGGCTTGATTCTAAGTCACTGCTGGCAACAGTACTATTATAAAAAACTGTTCCTAGAAAAGAGTTTCCATTTGATTGCCGAAAAGTAAAAAATCGATCTACCGTATCTTGTGCTGAGGTTTTTATTTGCTGAAATACATAAGGACTGCACGTCATGTTAAAAGTATTATTAAAGCCGGACTTATCCATGATTAGAACCAGTTTTGTCAGGCGGGAACTGCCCTTAATCTGGGAACTGGAAACATTGGTCAGAGATAGTTTTTTAGACCCCAAAACCGCCGAAAAAGTCGTGGGCACATCGCCTTCAATGCTTATATCACATGATTCTGTACCTTGATTAAATTTTACTTGCAGACCATTTTGCGTGCCGAGCAACCCGCCGCTGTAGCTGGGGTCTAAATTTGCGGTAAGAAAGCGTCGCGCGGCATCCTCGGCCTTACTCGCGTCTTTTGTTATCAACCATGTTGCCGCACATGCCCCCGATCCGGCATCCACCGCCGCCTGCACACTCTCTTTAATATTCGTTGTCCGCCCTATATCTACGGCCAATCCGGTAAAGCCCATCAACACACTCATCGTCAGGGCAGTGAGAACCATGAAGGAGCCACTGATATTCCTAACAAAACCATCCGGGTGCCTATTATTGAACATTAAAGAATATTCCGTGTTGTTTGTCACTTTATATTATATTTTATAAAAAATCAATCCCACCCTTTCAAAACCGCCCATATACCCCCGGGAATGCTGTGGGGATGACTTTATGTTTTGAGGCATTTTTGGCAAGATTACGTTTGGTAATGTGTTCGAGGTCGGCAAGGAAAAGGGACTTGAAAGGATCGGCCTTGTAGCTGTCAAAGACAGGGCGGAAGGCAGCATCGGCAAGGGTAATGGGTTTAACCTGTTCCAGAGTTGGCCATTGGGGTGAAAACATAGAGGTGCCAGGCACGCCCTGAAATTCGAGGCGAAGAACGGGGAGATCAGTATTGTCGGCGATAACATTTGGCGTGCCAGGTGTGGAGACAGGCGTTACAAAAAGTGTACCTATCGCGCTGGTATCAATAACATAATTAATAGCAGTACGGGGTGACAAAGTGATAGCATAAGACCCCGGATTACTGGTGGGAGTTGCTATGGTGCTGGCTATCACTGGTCCACCAGTGATAGAATTGTTTTCATTATTTGATCCTAAAAACCCGATATATCCTATCAACGCCTGCAAGTTGGGGTTGGACTGACCATAGGAACGGGTGGCATCATTGATGGTAACGGTCAGGGGGGCTTTGTTGATAGTCAGTTGGCCTGGGTCCCGGGCTAAAAAGGTGTAACTACCGGCATTGCTTCCGCCGAGGCTTCCGCCGGTGAAACCGATACCCGTGGCATAAACACCGGCATTGCCAAACTGGCCCACCGTATCACTGAGTATAACCCCGCTCTCGTTAAAGAAAATATTAGTATCGCCCTCAATGATACCCTGAACAGTGGGGGTAAGGGTGGTGTAGGTAGTACTGCCATAAGTGCGAACAGCACTGTACGACACCCGTAACCCGGCAGGGGTAATGGTCAGTTTCCCGTTATTAGCCGCAACAAAATGATAATTGGTTGAGGTAGCGCCACCCGTACCCACAACACTAATCGGGCGAGGTGTACCGCCAGTACCCGTTATTACATCGCTGGCGGTAAGGCTGATACTACCACTAAACCCGTCAAGGTTAGCCACGTTAGTGCAGTTATCTGTCGGCGCACATCCTAGTGCAGTGTACCCCAGATAGTCGGCAAGAAAATCACCGTTGCTGTTGGTATAGCTATATTCTTGATCATTGCTGGCAATAGTAATAACAGCTTTGCTGATAGAACCCTGACCACTGACACTGCCGCCGGTGAGGGTATAATTGCTGGCAAGGCCAGTATCATTAACAAGCCCGAGCCCGGCAATGCTGTTAATAGCGTGAGTGCCGGCATTGGCACTTACCAATCCCACCGTGCCGCTGAGTTTGAGTGTTTGTCCCAGAACGCCAGTATTGATACTGCCAAAAAGAGCGGCATCAATAACATTTGTGCCGTCATAGGGTCGCGGGGTTGCGGTCAATCCTGAAAGATTCAAGACTTTCGGTGCCACAATAATGCCGGAGGGATTGCTGGCATAAAGAATAGTAGTATAGGGCATGGAACAGGTGGCGCAGGTTACGATCACCGATCCTGCACTATGATTAAGCGCAATGTTAGGTGTGCCGACGGCCATACCCGGGGTATAGGCAGAAGTGCCCGTCAGCGATCCCGTCACGGACGCTTTGGTTTCATCCCCATTGCTGAACCCGGTAATTTCATACTGATAATTAATAAGATTAAGCGCATCACCATAGGCAACGGTAATGGGTTTTGGTGTAACCGTCAGGGTGCCGACGGGTGTAATTTTGAATTTATTAGTGTTGTCAAAGACAATAGTGTAGTTGCCGGGAACATTGGTGTTGAGGGTATGTTGATTGATTGTGTAGTCTCCCACGGCTTCACCGGGATCGCGGCTCAAGGCACCCACCAGCGAATCTCCCGGCATCACATCGCCGGCATTATAGCTATAGGTGTATGAGGCTGGATTGCTGGAGCCAAACGATTTACCTTGGGGGTTGGTGGTGATTTGCAGGATGCGGGGATCGATGGTGCTGCTGGCACTGATATTGGTTACCTGATAGTTGTTGCCGCCTACGGTATCGTTAACGCTGATACCATTAAGACTAAGGGTGCGACTGCCCGCATTGGGGTTATCATAGGTGATGGTTCCGCCGCTAAGGCTATCCCCGGACTGAAGCCCATTTTGAGTGTACGTTGCCCCCACGGAATCCGTTGTTTTATCATACGTTTTGCTGTAACCAGCATCCACCGTCAGGGTCAATGCCCGCTTGTCAATAATCAGGCCATTCGTCAACACGCTGTAACTGACATCATAATTGGTAAAATCCAGCGTACCAGTACTGATAATATCCCGTGTACCAGCATTGCGGGTATCGCTGGCGGTCACGCTGGCACTGCCGCTATACCCCGCTAATGTATTGTACGCGTTGCAATTGTCACCAACCACGCAACCGCCTGCCGTCCAGGCATTGGGATCAAACATCGCCGTATTGCCGCTGTAGGTGTAGTTCTGTCCAGTGGGGGTGATGGTGATCGCCGCTTTGTTGATAGTGCTGGTGCTGTTGCCCGCCCTCGTCACGATGTAGTTATTGCCGCCGTTGCCGTCGCTGAGGGTGACGCTATCGAGGGTGACGGTTTTATTGCCACTGCCAGCGTTCTTATTGCCGTAAGAAATCGTCGCCGCCGTGACCGTGTCCCCACCGACCAGCGCGGCGCTCAGGGCGGTACTATCCGCTAGCGTCGTGGTGTAACTGGTGCCGCCGTCGTAGGTCTTGCTCACCACCGGGGCGGTCAGGGTTACGGCTCTGGCCAGAATCGTGCCCACCGAGGCGGGGGCTGGCGTTGCCGTAATAATGTAGTTAGCGGCTTTGGCACCGGATAAAACGGGGGGGGCGCTCATGGTGACAAGTTTACCCGTGCCGACGTTTTTGTTATTATAGGTGGCGGCGGTGTTGCTAATAAACACGTTATCGCTGTTATAAATATTGGCTATATTATAGTTTCCCGTCGCCAGCGTCGCCGTCGTTCCCCCGTCATACGTCTTACTCACCGTCCCGGTCAGGGTAGCCGTCAATGTACGCTTATCCACCGTTATCCCGCTGGCATTATTCCCGTACGCCAAGGTATAGCTGTTGCTGCAGGAGCCGCAGTTGAGCACCACGCTACCGCTGCTGTAGTTAACGAAATACGTACCACCAGCATTCGATCCCGCGCTGTAGTTTGTGGTAGCAACCATGGTGTTGGCACCAAACGTCGCCACCGCGGCGTCCCCGCCCAGCCAGCCAGTAACATCAAAAGCATAACCCGTCAGGCTCGGTGCCGCATCCCCGTAAATAATCGCAATAACCCTGGGGGTGATGGTCAAGATGTTTGATCCACCCGCGCTGGAATACAAAAACCCGTTCTGCGTCGGCCCACCCGTCACCACACACCCAGGGTAACTGCAGCTATACTGCGTAAACCCCGCCGTCATCCCGTTCAAAGTATCACTCCCCGGCGCGGTGCTGTAAATTAACCAACGGCCTGAGGGGGTGCTTAGGGGTGACGCGCCGGAATTATTAATAAAATTCCCCGTTGCTGCCAGCGTAATCGCCGTCCCGGCAGCGTTGGAGCTTAACACCGCGCCCGCGTTGAGGGTGATGTTGTTAGTTGCGATAGCAGTAATAGTGTTGCTACCGCTGGTGATACTGCCAGTGCTGATGTTAGTCCCGCTCAGGGTAATCGCCGCCCCGGTGGGGGTGGCTCCGTTGCTGGTGGTATCAAGATTGCCCAAAGCCAAAGCCCCACCTGTTGCGGTGATACTGATCGCCCCGCCGTTGGTCCGCAGGGTATTGGCGGTGTTGTTCATAGTGATACCGCCCGCCCCGGCAGTGAGGGACAGCGTGCGGCCACTGGTGGCCAGGTTTAAGATTCCGTCGCCGCCGTTGGCGGTGAGGTCGTTGATGACAATGGAGTTAGTGGCCACCAAGGCGATGTTCGCGGATTGACTCAGGCGTTCTAAATACCCCTTGTGAAACACCGAATAGCCATTCGAGGCCATAGCCTTTGCCGCTTCCGTTCCCCCCGTCCCCGGGGGGGTGAGGGCAACGCCCCATTTGGCGGATTGGTATTGTTCGAGGAAGTTGCGGGAGTTGGTGGTAAGCTCTGTGTTATAGATAACAGTATCTCCATAAAAAGCGTTTAAGCCATTACTATCTGTTAACGATCTGGTATTAATAGTAATCCTTTGGGAGGGGCTAGCTGGTGTTGTTGAACCACCAAATCCTGCACTATTTTCTAAAACTCCATTATACCAAGCTTCAAGCCGCGCATTGGTAACGCTTGATACTTGACTTGCTAAGAAAGGAGTGTTGACACTAATGTCCGTTGTGCCATCAGCATTTGGTGAGCCGCCTTGCCTCCAGTCGTGGACTCGAACGCTATATCCAATGCCATTGAAAGTCATTAACAGTATATTCCCAAGACCAGTCGCACCCGATCCTATTAAATCACCCTGAAGTCCTGCGTTATTTATCCTGTTGGCAACAGAAAAAAGGCTGTAAGCAGATCCGGAAAGAGCAAGAGAGGCGTTCGATGCTGTTGTCATGTAAGATGAGGAAGAAAAACGTAAAGAAGCATTCCCATTCTGCCCGCCATTGCTTGCGATCCACAGCGGCATATTCGCCGCCGTTGCCTGGGCGTTATTGTTATTCGTGCTCTTATCATTCCACTGACTGACCAGCCCCCGAAACAGCGTTTGGGCAGCATACGACGTGGTGAGCGTCTCCACCGTGGTAATCGTGGTGCCGGCAATAGCGGCGATGGTGTAGGTGTTCGTCCCCAACACATTCGCGGTGGTAACGGCCCCCGCTGCCGTGAGGCGAATCCGCGCCCCCACGGCAAGGTTCGCCGACACGTTGGCGGCGGTGATGATGGTGTTGGTGCCTGCCGTGCCCGTAGCGGTAGTGCCAAGGCCATTCGTCGAATACGTTAACCTAACCGTACTCGCATCACTGGCATCCAGCCACAGCCTCAGGTTTGCCGCCACGCTGGCATCGTTGGGGGCGAAGTTGGAAATGGTGATGTTAGCCGGATCAAGAAGCAGCGTACCCTTTTGCCCGGTTGGGCTTTGCGGGTTCAGGTTCACCTCGCCTTGCATGTCCAAGTAGCGCTTGCCGGAGACCTCGACAAAGCCGCCGTTGCCTCCCTTTAGCCCGCCCAAAGCCTGAATCGTCCCGTAAAACAGCGTGTCTTTGTTGGCCCAATGGACAAGATGACCGCCGTCGCCGCGCTCCAGCGCATCGCCCAGCACCAGCACGCTGGGGGCTACCACCGTATAGTCGGCGTTGGGGGTGCCGAGGTTATCCACAAACAGGCCCTTCACTGGCTCATTGGTCGTGCCGCCCAAGTACTCCCCGCCGATGCGGGACTGGCCGCCCCCCTCCACCCCGGAAACATCCACGACGGCATTTTCCAATACCGTTGTTTTTCCCGATATCTGCACCGTGCCGCCCTTGCCTTTTGTGGGTGCGCGTGCCGAGACCAGCCCCGACACCGCCACCACCCCGGCGGTGTCGCCCTTTTTATCCGTGGCCAGCATTTTAATATGGCCCTGCTGGCCTTTTTCCGTTGTCTGGGCCAGCACCAGCCCCGTGTTCACCACGGCAGGCCCCGCCGTCAAACTCGCCACCAACTCCCCCGCCGCCTTCGCCGACAGGGTAATCGTGCCGCCTTCGGCATCAAGAACCCCGCCGTTGCGGACGGCGGTTTGCAAGGCGGCGTCTTCCACCACCAGCGACATCAGGCCGTTGCCGTAGAGATCGACCGTAAACTTCTCCGCCCCGCCGATATTGATGGTGCCGAGCTTGGCCGTGATTACCCCATCGTTGCGGACGCTGGGGGCGACGAGGGTGGCGATACCGGCCTCCGCCATTGTCATAGTGCCCTCGTTGGCAATCTCCGCGTTGGGGCTGCCCGGCTCATTGAACTGCATTTTACCGCTTAAAAAATCCGTGTCCTTGATGTTCGCGGTGGAAGCCGTAAGACCAGCCACATCCACCACACTGTCTTTACCGAAAAACACCCCGTTGGGGTTAATCAACGTCACCTGGCCGTTGGCCGAGAGTTTCCCCAGAATCTGAGAAGGGTTTGTGGAGCCTGTCACCCGGTTGAGGGTGTTGCTGCTGGCCGAGGGCTGAACAAACCGTACATGTTCATCCTTTGCAATATCAAAGGACTGCCAGTTAATAATTCCCTTGTCGGTGGTTTGGGTAATCTCTTGATATCCTGGTGTGGGGGACTGAATCGTTATATCCCCCGCCGCGACCTGCCCGCCCTGGGGCAATGCCAGTCCCTGCATCGTCATCGCAAACACGCACACGGCCGCCAGCACCGGCCGAGCCACGCTGTGCCATTTTTTTTGCGTTCCTACCGATGAATTACTCTTATCCAAGAATACCTCACGCCTGTAATGACTCTGTTGAGGCCTTATCCTCTCAACAAATCGTTAAAATGACGTGAAAAATGAGTATATTAGTATGTATAGAGGACTAATTATGCTGAATTATTGAGTATGTTAGTAGGAAAGCGTTATCAATTATGGCACATTATCGATCCCGCTACCGCCCCAAGGGTGGCACCGCCCAATCCGTCGGATTGTCAGCCAAAAACCACGGATAAAACCATATTTTTCAAAAGCCTCACGGGAATACTCAGAGCACGTGGGTAAAAACCGACAATTCGTCCCAAGCCAAGGGGAAATCGCTGTTTTATAAATATAAAATGGTATATAAAAGAGTTTTTTCATTGTTTATACTTTGCTGAAAATTCTACACCGCTTGACTTTATGCTTTTTTACCGCTGCTAATCCTTTAGGAGAAAGCATTTTTTATGTGTGGCATTGTCGGCATTATCAGTCAACACGGGGAAGTGGCCTTGGATATTCTGGACGGGCTGCGCCGGTTAGAATATCGTGGTTATGATTCCGCTGGAATTGCTACGCTGGCGGATCATACATTGTATCGCCAACGTGCACAGGGGAAATTACGCAATCTTGAGCGACTTCTTGAGGCCACGCCGCTTCCCGGTCATGTGGGCATTGGTCATACCCGGTGGGCAACCCACGGCGCACCCAATGAGGCCAACGCACATCCCCATGCTACCGCCCACGTTGCGGTGGTGCATAATGGTATTATCGAGAATTTTCTTGAGCTGCGCAGTATGCTACAGACTCGCGGCTGTGTCTTTACCTCACAAACAGATACCGAGGTTGTCGCCCATCTTTTAAGCCAATATATCGAGGCCGGGGCATCCCCTGAGGAGGCTGTCCGCCAGACATTGCCACAGCTTCGCGGCGCCTTTGCACTAGCCATTATTTTTACTGCTTATCCTGATATTCTTATCGGTGCACGCCGGGGTAGTCCCTTGGTCGTTGGATACGGCGATGGGGCAACGTATTTAGGCTCTGATGCTTTGGCTTTGGCCTCTTTAACCCAGAAAGTCAGCTATCTAGACGAAGAAGACTGGGTTGTCTGCACCCCTGAAAAAACAACTGTTTACGATGCAAGTAATGCCATCACTACCCGGCCTCAAATTCTCAGCGGTCTATCAGGTGCCATAATCGGGAAAGGGCAATACAAGCATTACATGGCTAAGGAAATCGCTGAGCAACCAACCGTGCTTGGGGATAGTTTGCAAGCTCTCCTTGATCCTATTGCCAAAGCAATCCGCCTTCCCGACTTGGCCGGTGTTGATATAGAAAAAATACGTACGATACGGATTGTTGCTTGCGGTACTTCATACCACGCTGGATTAGTGGCCAGAGGATGGCTTGAAACATTAACAGGAATTCGTACCAGCGTTGATATTGCCTCTGAATACAGATATAGGCCATTTGTTGACGACCCCCAGACATTGGCACTGTTTATTTCACAATCCGGCGAAACCGCTGATACCTTGGCGGCCTTGCGCTTTGCCAAAACCGGCGGATGCCCTACTATTGCCATTGTTAATGTACCTACCAGCACGATGGCGCGAGAGGCTCGTATCACGCTTCACACTCACGCTGGTCCTGAAATTGGCGTGGCCTCTACAAAGGCTTTTACCGCGCAATTGATTGTGCTGGCGGCATTTGCGGTTGCTTTAGGAGCTGCACGACACGGCAAAGAAACCAAAGGATTACTGCAAGAACTGCTGGGCATTCCCGATAAAGTGAATCAGGCCTTATCACTTGTTACAGACATTGAAGCCTTAGCAGCAGACATTGCCGAAGCGCACACCGTGCTGTTTATTGGCCGGGGGGCTTACGCCGCGCTTGCCCTAGAAGGCGCCCTAAAGCTTAAAGAAATCTCTTATATTCATGCAGAAGGCCTTGCAGCAGGGGAGCTAAAACATGGCTCGATTGCCCTGATTGATGAAAACGTGCCGGTTATTGTGCTTGCTCCCCATGATGCTTTGTTTGAGAAAACTATATCGAACTTACAAGAAGTTGTGGCGCGTGGAGGACGGGTTACCCTCATCACTGATGCGGCCGGGGCGGCGGCCTCTTCGGCCCATGTATGGAAAACAATCATTGTTCCTCACGCAGGCGACTTGGCATCACCGATTATCATATCTATACCACTGCAATTGCTAGCATATTCTGTGGCCGTTCGCAAAGGAACCGACGTTGATCAGCCCAGAAACCTCGCCAAATCAGTCACTGTCGAATAAATTGTATTGCTTTTTTATTTTTACTTTTGTATAAAATTATTATACATTAAAAATGGAAGTGTGCTCATGCAATTTTTATTAACCATTATTTTCAGCATACTATACCTAGTAGTGATTCCCCCCCATGCTCATGCAGCACCTAGCTTTGCCGCGGAACTACCCAAAACTATTTTAATTGAAAAACCAGAGTTCACCGCCAGCGTTTCGGTAGTGATGCCCACGGCACTGGAGCGTTTTTGGGCAAAAGCTGAAATACCAATAGTCACAGCAGGCTTTTTGCTATCGCTCATTCTAGCAGGGTTTGTCTACCGGCAGCATCGTATTATCAGTAAGCTCCGTAAAATTTCGCCTCTGAGTCAAGGTCAGACTATTTCGACGCTGATTAATAATCTTTGTCATGTTTCTTCATTGGAACGTCTTAATGCTATTCAAGCAATCGCCAGCCTTGCCGATGGCAGCGTTGCCGTGCAGCAACGGTTAATGATTCTGCTAACAGCTTATCTACGTGCCTTATTAAGCGATACTAAAATTCGTGGCACCGCTGGCGATGAAATAAACCTTATCTTGCATGAAATCATCGCTCTTCAAAAGACCCGCGATGAATATATTACCCTGGACTTCAGTCAAATGGACTTTAGCACCCTTCATCTCAATAATCTTAATTTCCAAAAAACAATCCTTATCGGTGCAAACTTTAGCGGGGCAATCTTGCGCCACATTGATTTTACCGGAGCAATACTCGACCGCGCCAGCTTCATCAGCACCAAGGTACAACACTGCACCTTTCAAGATGCAAGCCTACGCGGCACAGTCTGGCAACTTGCAGAAATTACCCAATGCGTTGGCTTGACCCAGACTGAAATTGAAACCGCGCAAAAACTAAGCGTCCTTATTACACGCAAAGAACACCTTCTGGAACAGAGTCCAGAAACAATTGCTTTTCAGAAACAACAGCTTTTGAATTCTTTTGCTGCTGAAATCACTACACCTCAAGATAAAACCAAATTACATTAAAACTGTCATTATGGCAGCCTGCACAGAACTGTCTTCACCGGTATTGACCCGTGCCCAGGAAATATCTCCTAGATCAATATCTTCCTGCATCTTTCGTACCGATACATCAGCATCAGAAGCATCGGTACCGTGGGTTGCTCGCTCCCACAGGCGTTGCCGCGCGGTAGCATTATCAACCTCGCACCATAACCCAACAAATTTTGCGTGCGCCGTGCGTGCCGTAATAGCAAATGCCTCCCGTTCTGCCGCATCCGCCGCAACACAATCCAAAATCACACTGCGCCCGGTTAATAAAAGTGCCTCAGCTCTTTCCCGTAAGGCGGTATATACTTTATGCGTAAAAGCATGGCTGTAATATTCTGCCTCAAGCCGATCAGTTTCTACTTTTCCTGCTAATTGTTTGCGTAAAATGTCTGTGCGCAACACTATCGCACCCGGCAAGGGAGAGAGTTTCCCGGCTAATTGCCTTGCCAATGTTGATTTACCGCTCCCCGATAAACCACCAATAGCCACTAAGCGCGGTGCTGACGGTTGCATATACTGCTGAGCCAATGCTAGGTATCGGCGCGCTTCAGCATAAAATCCCTCCCCCACCCCACCGCCAATACCGCGGCCAATAGAAACACTGACATGGGCACGAATAGCCGCCCGCAGAGCAAGATAAAGTGGCAATAGTGCCAACCCCTCAACATCCTCAAGCGCAACGACATAGCGATCCTGCGCCAACGCAGCGTGCTCCCTCAGCCCTCGCGCCTGCAAATCCATTAATAAAAATGCGGTATCGTACAACACGTCAATGCGGGCAAAAGCATCGTTAAATTCAATACAATCAAAAAGAAGTGGCTTTCCTTTCCACCAGCAAATGTTACGCAAATGTATATCCCCGTGGCATTGACGTACAGCACCAACAGTCACGCGGCGGTGCAATAAAGCCGAATGTTTTTGGGCTTCTGCCCTGCACATCGCCGTTAATTCCCGCGTATCATCGCGCGGCAGAATATCAGCATAATTTTCAAACTGCCCATCATTCCCCGCAATCGTATCTAATATTATCTGAAACCAATTCAGATCCGAACAAACTTGTGCCTGTGCATGAAATGCCAGCACCGCATCTGCCACTGCTGTGGTCATGGCAAGGGTGAATTCCCCACGTTCTGCTATAGCATCAAGAATATCTTCACTCCGAAAGCGATGCATGACCACCAGCCAATCAACAATCGCCCCTTGGCCATCAATCGCCAAATCGCCCTTATTACCCCGCGTTACAGGAACGGCAGCCTCGTAAATCTCTGGAGCAGTAAGACGATTTAATACCACCTCACGCGCACACATGGCTGCCCGTCGTTCTATTGTGCTGTAATTCATATAGGGAAAAGCTACTGGCTTTTTAAGCTTGTAGGCCATCTCTCCGGCCAGAAAAACCCACGCACCGTGGGTCTCAATCACTGAAACTGAAGTACTTTCAGGCAACCCATAAGCGGCAGGAGAACGTAAGAACTCAACAATAGAGACAGGCATCCGATACTTTTAAAGGAAAATTCTCAGCGATGCTGCATTTTTTTGATTACGATAGCAGGAAAAATTTTTATAAGCCTTCCATCATGCGTTTTATTTTGTTTTGCTTGGCATTCTTTTTTTGCCTAACAACGGCAAAGGCGGCCATATTGCAATCCGCCAATACTGGCCAGCACTCGGATAAAATTCGGGTTGTTCTCCGCCTAGACAACGCCGTGCGGTATAGCGTGCATCGTTCCGATAACCAGATAACTGTTCGCCTACAAAACACTGATATCTCCCCTGGGTTTAGTGCACCAAAACCCATTTCAAGCCTACAAAGCTTGAGTGCATCAGCAACCTCAGGGGATACATTAGTATCGTTAAAATTAAACAACGGTGTCAAGCTACTACGTCATTTTTACCTCAAGGAAGACTTTAGTGCACGTTTAGTGCTCGATCTCAGTATTGAACCTAAAAAAAATGCAGCAACCATTAATCCTATAGCCACTATCAGCACAGAAAAGAAACAATCAAAACCAAGGATAAAAACAAAAAAAATCATAGTTCTTGATCCAGGGCATGGTGGCGAAGACCCCGGTGCCATTGGCGCGACCGGTTTATATGAAAAAGAACTCACGCTAACCATTGCCAAAGAAATACAAACAGCTTTAGAGAAAACGGGCGCATACACCGTATATCTGACACGAAACGATGATCGTTTTATCCCATTGCGCCAACGCACCGCGATTGCCCAAGAACGCAATGCAGATTTATTTATTTCGTTGCATGCCGATGCTCATCCCGACCGTTTAGCCTCAGGAAGTTCCGTATATACCCTTTCCGAACGAGCTTCCGATAAAGAAGCTGAAGCTTTAGCCGCTAAGGAAAACCGTGCTGACATTATTCATGGAGTTGATTTGTCAGGGACACCCGATGAGGTAAGCACCATTCTCATTGATTTGGTGCAACGGGAGACCTTGAATCATTCCGCCCGATTTGCCACGCTATTGGTGCAAAAATTAAGGAGTGAAATCAATACAAAAAGAGATTCGCATCGCTTTGCAGGCTTTGTTGTTCTCAAAGCCCCCGATACGCCGGCGGTATTGGTGGAATTAGGTTTTTTATCAAATAAGCATGAAGAATGGCTCCTGCGTCAACGCAGCCACCGTGCTAAAATTACCCGCTCCATTGTCAAAGCCATTAATGGTTTTTTCCAGACCGCCACTACTGTTCCTTGACCATTAATCTCTATCCATTTGTACAGGCAGGCTATCCATCTTTTTTTGTATCTCTGTTGCCCTATCGTCTCGGCGCAATTTAGTAAATAAGTCAAATGCTTGCATATATTGCCCTAAAGCTGGAAGCGGCTTTTCGGCACGAATAAAATCTCCTAATCGTTCGTGAGTAGTGGCTTGATGAAATATAGACTGCACTGCATAAAATAACCTTGTTGCTTCAAGATAAGTATTTTGCACTTCAAGCTGTTGCGCCGGGGTCAAAGCGGGCAATAATTGTAGCGCATCGGCATACGTCAACAAAACAACTCCAGCTTCATGCAGATTATTATTTTTCTTATAGTCTTCGACAATATTTCGCAGCAATGACTGCGCCTTCAAAGGTCGCTTTTGACGACAATAAAATTGCAACAGCATATCCCCCGCCAAAGAGCGCAGTTGCGGATCACCGCTTTTATTGGCCAATGTATAGCCACGGGTTAAAATAGTCTCCGCTTTATCAGGGCTACCCGTGGCGGCAGCAATACGCGCCTGCAAGTTCAATGCCTCCAGCGCGCCATTGCGATTCCGCTCAGCAATATACTTGCCCAGGGCGGCTGCGGCGAATTTTTCCGCCTCTTCATTCTTGCCGTTTTCCAAAGCTTTATCTGCCTCTACCAGCAATACTTTCGGCGAGGCTTTATCAATATCCAGCACTGATCGAGAAGGGAACAAATGATAGGCAAAACTCAGCAATACCACCGTCGCAATGACCGCACCAACACGAAGCAAATAGCGGGAAGACATAGTACGATAAACTCCTGATAAAATTTGATTTTACCGAACTGCATGGTACTGAAAAAATTGTGTATCTTATATATTTTGTGATAAAAATCATTATTCATAAAAATTATTTATTGTCAATGTTTTTTGACCAAAATAGAACCCTTGCAACCCACGTTGTTGGCGTTATATTCACGCTTCTGTTGGATGCGGGTGTAGCTCAGGGGTAGAGCACAACCTTGCCAAGGTTGGGGTCGAGGGTTCGAATCCCTTCACCCGCTCCAAGTATTATCGCAAATGATAAGCTATGTTTTGCTGATCCATAATAGGGATTTTGCCAGAGATTTATTTTTACAAATCAATATACAATAAAGGTTATATGCAAGGACGTGTTTTAACAATTGCCGGTTCCGATTCTGGGGGTGGCGCAGGCATTCAAGCAGATATTAAAACAATCACCGTTTTAGGCGGTTATGCTATGACCGCCATTACCGCCCTGACGGCGCAAAATACCTTAGGGGTACATGGGGTGCATCCTGTACCGCCGGCATTTATTGCTCAACAGATCAACGTAGTGCTCGATGATATTGGAGCCGATGCAATAAAAATAGGTATGCTGCACACGGCGGAGGTTATTGAGGCGGTGGCGCAGGCCTTAAAGTCTCACCCTTCTATTCCCTTGGTGCTAGACCCTGTCATGGTGGCTAAGGGCGGGGCGCGCCTGCTGGAGGATAGTGCGGTGGATGCTTTGCTAACCCATCTAGTGCCTAGAGCTACAGTGGTGACACCCAATATTCCCGAAACCGAAGCCTTGGGGGGGGTGCAGGCTTTGCTAACCGCCGGGGCCGGTGCTGTTCTTCTTAAAGGTGGTCATGATGCGGGGGAGACTGTTATCGATCGCCTCCTAACCAACGCAGGGGAAATAGAGCGGTTTAATGCCCTGCGTCAGCAAACGCGCCACACCCACGGCACGGGTTGCACCTACGCCGCCGCTATTGCAACCGGGTTGGCCCAAGGAATGCCGCTCAGAGAGGCGATCGCTTGGGCGTTCTCCTACCTACAGCAGGCCATTGCCACCGCCCCGGGCTTTGGCAACGGGCAAGGCCCCGTCAACCACGCCGTTGTATGCTCCTGAACCGCGTTACGTTTGTTCTTGTTCGCCCCCAGATTGGCGAGAATATCGGTATGACCGCGCGGGCTTTGTATAATTGCGGCTTTGAACGCCTATCCCTTGTTGCCCCGCGTTTGGGGTGGAGTCGTGAAGCCGCCCTTGCTTGTAGTGCTGGGGCGGATCACCTCATTCATAACGCTGTTATTTATAATGATCTTGGCAGTGCGATAGCCTCTTTTCCTCATGTGTTTGCTACCACCGCCCGGCTCCGGGAGGTAGATAAGCCCGTTTTCACCCAAATGGATGCCGCCACCCATATTGATACCGCTGTCCGACATGGTGAAGAGGTGGCAATTTTGCTAGGCGCGGAGCGTACCGGGCTTTTTAATGAAGAAATCTCCCTCGCTACCGCAATTATCAGCATTCCTTTGAACCCCGTATTTTCTTCATTAAATCTCTCCCAAGCAGCCTTACTGGTGGCCAACCCCATTTGGGAGAAGTTGCGGGAGCCTTCAGATGTAGTATTTTCGCCACGCACTTTAGCTACCAATGCTGACTACCAACATCTTTTTGAACATTTAGAAGGCGCACTGGATGCCGCTAATTTTTGGCGAGTTCCAGAGAAAAAACCAAAAATGGTGCAAAATTTACGGGCATTGCTACTCCGTACAAATTTGACGACGCAAGAAGCACAAACCCTGCATGGGGTGATTAGGGCATTAGCTTGGACAAAAGAGGATAGCTGATACCGCTTCGCGTAAGCGTTCACGCGGCACGTCTATCTGCGTGCTGTTTCGCAAATCTTTTAGGGGAAAAATCCCGCTTTTTTCCTCCGCCTCACCGTAGAGAACGGCCGCCGTGGCTCCGCGCCGGACGGCTTTATTCAGCACCTTGCCGATATTATTACCTTTAAGAATTTCTACAGGGCTTACCGATCGTATTTCTTCCGCTAGGTGTAATACCTCAGCACCAAGTACTGTCCCAAAAGCACACAAAGCCAGCAGTGGCGAAGTTGCCAATGGCGGCATCAGCATGGCCAGCCGCTCCACCCCCGCTGCCCAGCCAATGCCGGGTGCATCCTTACCGCCCATAGAAGCCAGTAGGCCATCGTATCGCCCCCCGGCCAACACAGTAGCCTGTGCGCCAAGGGCTGTGGTGGTAACTTCAAAGGTGGTGTGGGTGTAATAATCTAGGCCACGCACCAGATGCGGTGAATGCACGGAAGGGATTCCTAGTAATTCCAAGTGCTGACGCACATCATCAAACCATTGCCGAGTTTCTGAGGACAAATAGTTCATGAAGATCGGCGCGTCTGTAAATAATGCCCGATCACCAGCATCTTTTGAATCCAAGATACGTAGCGGGTTAACGGCAAGCCGCCTCAGACTATCTGCCGAAAGGGTATCTTCATACGCTCGAAAGTATTCCGCTAAAGCATTGCGGAAAGCGTGACGTTCTGTCACCGTGCCAAGAGTGTTTATTTCCAATGTCAACGGTGCCGTAATTTTTAGTTCCTGTAAAAAGCGCCAAGCGCAGGCTATCGCCTCGGCATCGGCTAGTGCCCCGGTGGTGCCAAGGAACTCTACTCCGGCTTGGTGGAACTGCCGCTGGCGGCCTTTTTGAGGACGTTCATACCGGAACATAGAGCCGGAATAATAAAATGCCCGGGGTAAGCTATCATGCAGCCCGGCATTAATGAATGCGCGCGCTACGCCTGCTGTTCCCTCTGGACGCAAGGCCAGCATTTCTCCACCACGGTCGGCAAAAGTATACATTTCTTTGGCCACAACGTCGCTGCCTTCGCCTAAAGTACGCGCGAACACCGCCATGTTTTCAAACATGGGAGTAACGATGGGCTCCGCGCCATACCGACTACACACTTTTGCTAATAATGAAGAAACATGGGCGTGTTGGCGTGCTTCATTGCCAAAAAGATCGTGGGTACCACGAGGTGCTTGCAAAGGGGTGGTCATGAACGGCTCCCTGATTATTATATTCGGAAAACATGCACATCAATCTGTGGTTTCTTCCCAATTTCGGTTTTAACCACTTGCCGAACAATTTTTCTCACTAGAGCCGTTACAGCCGCATCATCACGCTTGCTCGTGCTATGCAGCTTCGTCAATTCCGGCTCAAGCAATTCTTCAATAGCATCGGTTGCCCCGGCCAGCTCATCATCATGGAATAAACCGACACTGGACAATCGCATCGGTGCAGCAAGACTTCCGTCACGACCCAATACCAAGCTTGCCACCAAATAGCCAAATTCGACTACTTTTTGCACCTGCTTAAAAGGTACACCTTTAATATCTACCAACCGTTCACCCTGAAGCGCAAGCCGCGCCGTTGTAACATGACCAACCGTTGATGCCGTTCCATTTTTATCAAAAACCACTATATCGCCGTTACGCACAACTAGAGCATTGGGTACTTGACAGGATAAAGCCAGTTCCGCCTGAGCAACTAGATGCCGATGTTCGCCATGCACCGGAATCACTGTGCGTGGCTGAACCCAACGATACATTTCCCGCAACTCTTCCCGCGCAGGATGCCCCGAGACATGAATATTAGCATGACGATCCGTAATGATCTTTATCCCTTGTGCGGCTAGACGATTTTGCACCAAGGCAATCGCTTTTTCATTCCCCGGTATCTGCCGGGAAGAGAAAATGACCGTGTCACCCGCCCGCAACTTAAGCTGTGGATGATCCCCCGCCGCTAATCTCGCCAACGCTGAGCGTGGCTCGCCTTGGCTGCCAGTGCATACGTAAAGCGCATGATCTACAGGTAAGTCCTCCGCATCTCGGATATCAATAAATGAATCGATATCGGTCAGATAGCCGTTTTCCCGTGCCGCTTCAAAAATACGCCTCAGGCTACGCCCAGCCATAACCACGGTACGCCCGGTTTCCCTTGCTGCTTGAGCAATAGTTCGAAGCCGTGCCACATTTGTGGCAAAACAGGCAACAGCAACACCGCCTTTTTGTTTTTTGATTAGTGGGATAAGTTCTTTAGCAACATCAGCCTCCGAACCGCTTGTTCCCTCCACCAACACGTTAGTGGAATCACACACCATCGCCAAAATATTCTCATTCGCTAGTGCCCTAAGCGCGGCTTCATCCGTCACATCACCCACAACAGGATCAGGATCAAGTTTCCAGTCCCCCGTATGCAGAATCGCACCGGCATCGGTACGAATAACAACGGCGTTGGGTTCTAATGTGGAATGGGTAAGCGTTATTAGTTGCAACTTGAAAGGCCCTAGCTCCACCGTTCCAGACATGGGCAAAATATGTAAAGGCACATCCTCGCAGTCATCAGATTCGGCAAATTTACGACGAAGAACACTGGCCGTAAAAGGGGTCGCATAAATCGGTACTGGCAATTCTGGCCACAGGTACGGTAAAGCACCAATGTGATCTTCATGAGCATGAGTTACAACAATACCGATCAGATTCTGAACATTAGCACTAATGAATGCGGGATCCGGCATAAGAATATCAACACCAGGCATGGTCGAATCGCCAAATGTGATACCACAATCTATCATCAACCATTTCCCCTTATAGCCATAAAGGGTCATGTTCATACCGATCTCATTACACCCCCCCAAGGGAAGGAAAGTGAATTGATCAGGATTATATCGGTCTAATTTCATAAGGGACGAACAATCCTAGGAAAGCCCTCCACGGTCAAGAAAATTCAATCGTAATTGTAATTTAAGTCTGACGACAACCTCTTCAGCCGAACAAAGTAGACCTGATTTTTTGCAAGTCTTAGTTTTTTAAATCATTTTTTTGTTTTTCCAAAGGAATTTCATCTTCTTTAGGAGTAGTATCTATTTCCGCCCCGTCATCAGCAGGATTATTCTCGTCTTGTTGGCGATGAATTTGCTGCTGCATCAGATCGGATAACAACTGTGACGCATATTGCATTGCAGCATTTTCGATATTTTCTTTTATTTTTGGAAGTTTTTCTGCGAATCGTTGCCCAGCCGGCGTTTGTAGGAAAGCCGCAAAAGCATCCATTTCAGCAGGGGTAAATTCTTCTTGAAGATTCGATTTTAAGGTTGCCGTCAGATCGGGCAATTTATCGCGCAATCCACCAAGAATAGCATTTTTGCGAGCTTCCGCCTCACTAGCCTGTTCCGGGGCACGATAAAGAACAGCAATTTGTGATTCGATAGCAGGGCGAACGCGCTCCTCAACAGCGCCCAAGGTAGCAGCAGGGTTTAGCGCAGCAACAACAGCATCAACATTTGTAGCAACACCATCGGTCTGTGCCGACTGAGTGTTACTCACCTTAGGGAGTTGCTTGTCATCCTTGTCGGAACACGCTGTTAATAAGCTAACAAAAATAACGGCTACGACACTAGCATGATAAAGATTTCTCAACATCAGTGCACCCTTTCTTTTGATTTAAGTTTTTAGATTTTTCTTCAATAATATTAGCAAGATGCTCTACCAAATCATCGCCTTTAAGGCGGTGCGCGGCTGCACCATTTAAATAAATCATATGCGTGCCGTTACCCCCTCCCGTCAAGCCAATATCGGTCATAAGTGCCTCACCAGGGCCGTTCACAACACAGCCAATGACGGAAACGCTCATCGGGGTAGTAATATGTGCAATACGTTTTTCTAGTGCCGCAACGGTAGCGATCACGTCAAATTGCTGCCTCGCACACGAGGGGCAAGAAATAAGGTTTACCCCACGATATCTTAACTTTAGAGCCTTGAGGATATCAAATCCAACTCTAACTTCCTCCACTGGATCGGCAGATAAAGAAACACGTATTGTATCGCCGATGCCTTCAGCAAGAAGCAAGCCCAATCCAATGGCCGATTTAACGGTACCCGATTGCAATCCACCTGCTTCGGTAATGCCTAAGTGCAAAGGATAATCCGTTTTGGCCGCTAAACCGCGATAGGCGGCAACAGCGAGGAAGACATCGCTGGCCTTAACACTGATTTTAAAATTGTCAAAGTTGTGTTCTTCTAAAATAGCAGCATGACGCAATGCACTTTCAATCATCGCCTCAGCACAAGGTTCATGATATTTTTCAAGCAAGTCTTCCTCAAGACTTCCCGCATTAACACCAATGCGAATAGCGCACCCGTGGTCTTTTGCAGCATCAACAACGGCGCGAACACGAGCCGCATCGCCAATATTGCCAGGATTGATCCGAAGGCAGGCGGCTCCAGCTTCGGCGGCCTCAAGAGCGCGACGGTAGTGAAAATGGATGTCGGCTACAATTGGCACCTGAACATTGCGAATAATATCTTTAAGAGCGGTAGTAGATGCCGCATCGGGCACAGAAATACGAACAATGTCTGCTCCAGCCTCTTGTAGAGCATGAACTTGTTTTATAGTTGCAGCCACATCAGTAGTCAAAGTGTTAGTCATGGATTGCACAGTAATCGGTGCATTTCCACCTACCAGGATTCCCTTCAGGGATATTTGCCGGGACACCCGGCGACGAATGGATGAGGCTTTAGAATCCATGCTTAACAAGCTTACTGCGTGCCACCAGTTAAACGAACCAACTCTGTCGGGGAGAAATTTTTAATCAAACGGTTGCCACGACCGACCAAGCTGCCTAAATCTTTGCCGTTTATGGAAAACTGTGCGGCTTGAGCGCTGCTAATAACCATATCAAGGCCAGCCTCAGCAGGAAGAACAACACTTTGCCCCGGCTCAAGGGTGGCATCAGTATGCACCCTACCGTCAGCGGTTTTCAGTGTATACTGAAGACGACTACGAGCCGTAAGAACAACTGTCTGCGACCATGCCGAGACCGGAACCTGCGTTTCAGCCAAAGGCACCGGAGAAGGCTGTAGTATAGATGGTGCCGGAGAAGCAGTGTTGGCATCAATAACTGGAGCTTCGCTCAAGGTTATTGGAGTTACTTCATTATTTTGCGAAGAGACCGCAGGATTATTAGCAGTTTGTACTTTCGTCGCAGAGTCTTGCCTTTTAGAAAAGGCGTTCCAAGCATAAATTAAACCTACCAGCACCACAACAGCAAAACCAACTTTAGCTGTTGGGAAATTCCACTCCTCACGCATTTTTACAACTTCAGCAGAACGCTTGGTGGGTGCATCAAGAGTTTGTTGCAACAACTTAGGCTGCTCTTCCCGTAATTTAGCAATCAACATATTGGAGTCAAGATCAAGAAAACGCGCATAACTTCGAACAAAACCAATAGTATATGTAGCCCCAGGAACATCCCGGAAACGACCTGCCTCAATCGCATTCAAATACTCAGAACGAATACATAAACTGGATGCAACTCCATCAATAGATAGTCCACGCGCCTTGCGAGCTTGAGTTAAAATACGAGCCACTTCAGAAAAATCACCTTCGTCAACAACGGCTGCAGTAGCGCGATCAGCAAGCATTTCCAAACCTCTTTGATTTTTGTTAAACACTAATGGGCACATGAGCCAAGGTATTTTCCGCCTCTGCACACAACCGCTGCAACAATGTATGAACCGAAACGATGTCTTTGACAAGCCCGACGCTTTGCCCGGCCATGACTGACCCTGTGGTCACATCTCCATCAACGACCGCGCGGCGCAGGGCACCAGCCCAAAAGTGCTCAATTTCAAGTTGGGCAGCAACTTGATCCAATTCACCTTTTTCAAATCGTGCAATCACGTCACGTTGCCGAAGAAGGAACGCTTTCGTTCCCTCATTGGCTAATCCACGCACGGGAATAATAGGAAAACGGGGATCAAGCTGGGGAGACAGCACCGCATCGCGTGACGCCGCCTTTATAAAAGCTTGTTTAAAATTAGGGTGAGCCGTGCATTCAGTTGTACATACAAAAGCCGTGCCTATCTGAACTCCTGCCGCTCCCATATTGAGGAAACCAGCAATGCTTTCGCCTCGGCCAATACCACCAGCAACAAAGACAGGAACGTCTTTGACCGCAGGAAGAATCTCTTGAGCAAGAACCACGGTGGAAACTTGTCCTACGTGCCCTCCTGCCTCATGACCTTCAATGATTAGAGCATCAACACCCATGCGGATTAATTTTTTTGCCAAGGTTAGTGCCGGCGCAAAGGCAATCACCTTTGTACCCGCATTTTTTGCTTGCTGAATTAATGTTACCGACGGCAGGCCGCCGGCAAAAACCAAGTAAGGTACGTTTTCAGCAAGAACAGCCTCTACCATTGCAGGCAACTGAGGGTGAAGAACGATAAGATTGACACCGAAGGGCTTGGTGGTTTTTTGCCGAGTACGCTGGATTTCTTCGCGCAGGGTTGCAGGGGGCATAGAGCCGCTGGCCAGAACACCAAAGGCTCCCGCATTGCTAATAGCGGCCACCAAGTTATTATCTGATACCCACGTCATGGCTCCGCCAAGAATGGCTAACTCGCAGCCTAAAAATTGCGCTCCTCGCGCCATTTGCGCGGCTAGATAGGGTTTATCTTCAAGCATCCAGACCATAAGCGGTATGCAGTGCCCGTAAAGCCAATTCGGTATAAGCCTCATCAATTAGGACACTGATTTTTATCTCAGAAGTCGAAATAACCTTAATGTTAATGCCCTTGTCAGCGAGTGTCTGAAACATGGTGGTGGCAGTGCCAGGGTGGCTACGCATCCCCAGACCAACCACGGAAATTTTTGCAACCGCAGCATCAACGTCAAGACGCTGATAGCCAATGGATTCTTTATTTTTTTCAAGTATATCTTTAGCCTGAGGCAATTCACTGCGCGGCATGGTGAAAGTTATATCGGTGGTTTTGCCGTCCCCGGCCACGCTCTGAACAATCATGTCGACGTTGATAGAGCCGGTGGCCAGTGGGCTGAAAATCCGTGCTGAAACCCCGGGTTTATCAGCAATACCAAACAAGGTTATTTTTGCTTCATCACGACTATAGGCAATACCGCTAACAACTTGCTGTTCTAGCATTTCATCTTCCCCTGTAACCAACGTTCCCGGCGTATCCACAAATGTAGAGCGCACTTCTACCCGCACCCGTTCCTTCATTGCCAGTTCCACGCTACGAGTTTGTAAGACCTTTGCCCCCAAAGACGCAAGCTCCAGCATCTCTTCATAAGCAATCTTGTTGATTTTTTTAGCCTTATGAACAATGCGGGGGTCAGTGGTGTACACCCCATCAACGTCGGTATAGATATCGCAGCGGTGGGCTTTCAGGGCTGCCGCCAAGGCTACGGCGGCGGTATCACTTCCACCCCGGCCAATGGTAGTGATCCGGCCTTCTGTAGTAATGCCCTGAAACCCAGCCACCACGGGGGTGATGCCCGCATCCAAGGTTGCCAGTAAAACCTCTGGCGCAATATCGGTAATGCGCGCCTTGCCGTGGGTGGCATCAGTATGAATGGGCACTTGCCACCCTGCAAAAGACCGTGAATTAATTCCCTGTTTTTGCAGCGATAGTGCCATGAGGCCAATGGTCACCTGCTCACCTGTAGAGACCACGGCATCGTATTCCGCCGGATCGTAAAGGGGGCTAATGGATTGAACCCAGTTCACCAGCTGGTTGGTTTGCCCGGCCATGGCCGAGACCACCACCACCACCCGGTTGCCCGCCCGTACTTCCCGCGCGACAACAGATGCCGCGTATTGAATACGCTCGACATCGGCTACGGACGTGCCTCCAAATTTCAAAACGAGCAGGGGTTTTTGCTGCATGGGGGTTAGCATAGCGGGTTTGATGGAGGGGGACAAGGGTTGGTGTTATTTTTGCGGGCGGGGTATTGACTTTTGAAAAATTTTCGTGATCGCCTTGAAAAAATGGAGCCGCCGATTTCCGGTTTTTTCGTTTTGGAAAAACATTGGGTTTTTGGTGTTTTTGAGATTTATTGTTACTTCGTTCATTTTTAACAAAACTCTCTGCTTGACAAAAATTTTGAAGTGTGAGTCATTTTTTTTGGAACGTGTTAACAAAACCTTCCCGGTTAAAATCGCCGTTAAAATTGCCCCTGCGTGAAAAATATTTTTGCTGATTTTTTGCGGGGGAGGTCGGCGGAACCCAGCAAGGTGCGGTGGCTAAAACCATGGGGCAGGTGCTTTCGTTTGGGGTGATGGTAATCACTCTATAGGAATGTGGGGTCGGGGTCAAGGGGGTGTAGTGATTATTGCAGTAATCAATTTTTTACAATGCGTTAATGCGCTCTTTTTGGATGAGCAAAAAATTTATATTGAAAATTGTTATTTTTTGTGTATAATATTTTTTGTATCCTAGAGAGGTTAGAGGCCAATTACACTGAAAATACGTCATTTAAAGGCCTGTTGCAACAGTTTGATTCTATTGCTTTCGTTATTGAAGACCACCACTCAATGTTGGTGTTGAAAAAACAATTTCGAGAAATCGAGGCTTGGTTAAAGACATTAGGGGTGCAAGAGTTTGGCTCTTATAGTTTGTCCTTGAAAACACAAGCGGATTCTAGAGATTCTACTGTAGAACTGAAGAAATTGTCGCCTGATACCTTTTCGGGTGAGGTGTGTTCAGGGTTTCCTCGCTTAGAAGAGAATGCCAAGTCATTGATTTTATTTTATACAGATTGCACCTCTCCTAACTGGTGGGAAGGTCGTTACAATGCGGCTTTACGTGAATGGGGAGAGGATCGTCTTTTGACCATTGTTTCCCTTTGGCCTTCAACTTATCATGAGAGAACTGCCTTATCTGAAGGCCACCTAGCGTCACTACAAAATGAATCTCCTTTAACTCCGTCCTCTAGTTGGAAATTCAGAGAAATACCTGTATTTATGGAATGGGAGCTGGAAGAAAGTCTCGGGGATTCAGCTTCAGATAGTCAAATTTTATTAGAAACAATTAAAGAACAATATATCCCTGTACCGACGTTGGATTTAGAAAGTCCTCATTCTTTAGAGGCTTGGGTGGCAGTTGTTTCTGGTCAACCGGACGCTGGCGTTGCTGGCGTATATTTACCAGTTAATCCAGAGGGTAGTTCGGAAGTGTCTAAATCACATACCTCGACTAATCCTTTAGGTCCCTATTCTCGTTTTCGCCAAAATGCTGTTCCGCAGGCTGTTGAATTAGTTGATGAACTTCTTTTTTTCGCCCGTCCCATTAATTTGCAAACTATTGAAGACACACAACAACAACTATTTGGAAAAATCAATAGGGTGCATATTCAGGAAGTGATTTGTAGTGGGCTTTTAACAAGCACCATCGATGGGCAAAAACCAAAATGGAAACAGGACTATACTCTTGATACTGATCCGAATAGTTTAACTTTTGAATTTATTGACAAGGCTAAGGAGGAGATACGTAGGGTTTCGCCGAACTGCAATCCTCTGATGCGGGCCTCGAAGAAAGGAGATACAGCGACTGTCCAGACACTCATTCGCGAGGGAGCTGACGTTAACGCCGTTTTGGACTACCAGACAGCCATCGAGCTAGCAGCTGAACATGGACATACTGAAACAGTAAAGGCTTTGATTGCCGCAGGAGCTAGTGTTCATTTGGACAAAGCCCTGATATTCGCAGCCAAGAATGGTTATACTGATATCGCCAAGACCCTGGTTACGGCGTTAGGAACCGATGACGTTACAGTCTTTAGTGTACCACTTATTGACGCAGCCGGTAAAGGGCATATAGAGATTGTTAAGAACCTAATTGAGGCGGGGGCTGACGTTAACTCTCGCTATTGGACAGGCGGAATCACAGCCCTGATGGCAGCCGCCGCCAGTGGTTGGCCAGAAATTGTGCAGGTTTTGATCGACGCCGGGACTGACCCTAGTATTAAACATAAGGGTCAAAAAACAGCTCTGGACATTGCAATAGCCAAAAAAACTGCCAATCCTGAAAAAGAAGTCACCTATTCAACGATTGTAGAGTTGTTGCAGAGAGCTGAAAACGATAACGGCTTGCTCTTGGAGGAAATCCTAAAATCTGGCAAGGGAATGGTTTAATCCTACAAAACTCTAATCCCCCAACATCACCCCCTCCCCGGCCCTCCCCCGCAAGCGGGGGAGGGGGTAAAAAAGATGAGGACAAGGAATTGGTTTTAATAATTTTAAACGCCCTCACCCCTACCCCTCTCCCAGAGGGAGAGGGGTTTCCAGAGCATGCCACACTGGATTCTGGCTCTGGTGCAACAATCGCACAATAAAAACCTGATTTTCCTTTAAATAATAAATGCATAAATGGCGTTCAACAGGCAAAGCCCGGCATCCGGGGCGAATGTCCGGGCGCGCCTGCCCTGCAAAGGGATTATCCGCAATAAGGCGCAAGGCTTTTTGTATTTTTTGAATATACAAAGCCGCCTGCCGCTCTCCATACCGCTGGGCCGTGTATTGAACGATACTGCGCAGATCCCGCCGGGCAGCAGGCGAAATTTTAAGAAGCACTACTGCCTCTGGGTGCTACCAGCGGCTCTTCCAACTCAAGCCCCCGCGCTGCGCGCTGTAACCCTTCTTCAAGAACAGATGAGAGTTGCTGATCATCCCAATCCAGTGCCTGCCCCGCATCAATCTCAGCAAGGCCCACGGCAACAGCATGATAAAAATTCTCGGTATCCAGCCGCAGACGGCGCACCGCTTCTTGAATCAAGGCCTCTTCCGACGGGAAGGCTTTTGTTTGCAACTGACAGGCAACAAAATCCCGTTCAGCCTCATGTAAAGGAATGAGCATAAGTGTTAAGTTCCTCCGCTGGGAAATTGTATCCTAAAACAAACCGCTGCGCAATCAATCCCGTGGGCGTTTTTCAAAGACTATACCTCTACCCCTATGCTACCCTATGCACACATGTCTTATGAGCCTATTGAAGTGCTCGGTTTAGCTCCCTCTCCCGCTTGCGGGGAGGGGGGTGAAAAGCATGAAGACAAATCATTGATTTTAAAAATTTTAAAAACCCCCTTCCTCACCTTCCCCCGCAAGCGGGAGAAGGGGGCAATAGGCGGCGGTTATTTTCTTCAAGGCCGCGGCGTTGCTACGCGCTAATGCTGGAAAAGAGCCAATCTTAAGACTTGTGTGCATAGGGTAGCCCAGAGGGAGAGGGGTTTTTTCGAGGGCGGAACTGGAGATGGTGTTTCCTCATTGACGACTGCCCCTGCTTCCCATACCACCGTTACCAGAAATTAACCCTCGGTCTCTAAAACACACTACCAGCAAAAAGGATTTTCTATGCGTGACCCTGTTGACGTTTTTACCAACACCCTGGTGCCGATGGTTATTGAGCAGACTGCCCGTGGGGAGCGGTCGTTTGATATTTATTCCCGGCTTTTGAAAGAACGGATCATTTTTATGGTCGGCCCGGTGAACGATGCGATTTCGTCGCTGGTGTGCGCCCAGTTGTTGTTTCTGGAATCGGAAAACCCCAAAAAAGACATTTATTTGTACATTAATTCCCCCGGCGGCGTGGTGACATCCGGCCTCGCCATGTACGACACGATGCAGTATATTTCCCCCGATGTGGTAACCTTGTGCATTGGTCAGGCAGCCAGCATGGGGTCTCTGCTGCTCGCTGGCGGAACGCCCGGGAAGAGGTATAGCCTGACCAACAGCCGAATCATGATTCACCAACCTTCTGGGGGGTTTCAGGGGCAAGCGGCGGATATTGAGATTCACGCCCGGGAAATTATTGCTCTGCGTGCCCGCCTGAATGAAATCTACGTTAAGCACACCGGCCAGAAACTCAGCGCCATTGAAAAATCCATGGATCGCGACAACTTCATGACCGCTGATGAGGCGAAAAAGTTCGGCCTTATTGATGAAGTTATCAGCAAACGCCCGGTGAAAGACGGCGATAAGAAAGACTAAAGGGGCATGGTTGATACCCGCGATCAACGCCCTGATCCTGATGCCCTTTTATCGCTGGTACAGGAACAAGAAAAGGCGCGGTATGCGGGACGGCTGAAAATTTTTTTTGGGGCTTGTGCGGGGGTTGGTAAAACCTATGCCATGCTTCGCGCCGGGCATGAGCGTCGTGCCGAGGGCACTGACGTCGTTATCGGTGTGGTGGAAACTCACGATCGCGCCGAAACTGTTGAAGCCGTTGCCGATTTACCCAGCATTCCACCACGGCAAGTCGATCATAAAGGGGTTACGCTCAAAGAATTTGACTTAGATGCAGCTATTGCCCAGCGACCACAATTGATTCTTCTCGATGAACTTGCTCACACTAATGCCCCAGGCAGTCGCCATCCCAAACGCTGGCAAGACGTAGAAGAGCTTCTTGAAGAAGGCATTGACGTCTATACAACCCTGAACGTCCAACACATCGAAAGCCTAAACGATGTTGTGGCCAGAATCACTGGGATTTGGGTCAAGGAAACAGTTCCCGATGCGTTGTTTGATCGCGCTGATGATATTGCCCTGATTGATATTCCCCCGGATGAACTGCTCAAACGCCTGCGTGAGGGAAAGGTTTATTTAGGGGAACAAGTTCAGCAACGTGCAGCTAACAATTTCTTTCGCAAGGGTAATCTTATCGCTCTTCGGGAAATGGCTCTACGCCTCACAGCGGAGCGAGTGGACGCGCAAATGGCGCGGTACACCAATGAGACCGGAACTAAAGATGTTAGTGCCACTAATGAGCGTATTTTAGTATGTATTGGCCCTGATGCACTATCGCTAAAGCTTGTGCGGGCGGCTAAAAGAATTGCCGGACGCCTCAAAGTAGACTGGGTCGCCGTTTATGTAGAGAGCGATCGTCATTACCAATTATCACAAAAGGGGTTAACATCTGTAGATAGAACCCTGCGCCTAGCGGATGAAATGGGTGGAGAGACTCGTATTCTTAACGGCTCCTCCGTACCTGAAACATTAGTGAATTTTGCGCGCACCAATAATATCAGCCGTATTATTGTTGGCCAAGCAACACGCCGCCGCTGGTATGATATTTTCGGCAGCACAAGCTTAGCTCAGGAACTTATTCGCACGGCCGGAGGTATTGATATTTATGTCATTGCCCCTGATGGGATTAGTACAGCAGATCCAGAGCTATTGCGCACAGAAAAGCTTCGCTTACAGCTAACACCTTTTCTGCACAACATAGGAGGAGTAGTTGTAGCAACACTATTCAGCCTGCCCTTTCAGGGCATTCTTGATTCTGGTATTATCCTTATGGTGTATGTACTAGCCTCTGTATTAACAGCAGTACGGGCACCATTACCAATCTTGGTTCTAACTACTTTTGTAGCCATGTTGGTGCACAATCTCCTTTTTGTGACCCCTTATTATTTGCTTTCCGAGGATGATGGACCATTTATTCTGAGTTGGCTTGCTTTACTGGCAACGACATTCTTTATCAGTCGTCAATCAAGCCGATTAAAGCTGCAAGCAGATTATAGCCGTGCTCGAGAACGCAACATGGCTTCGCTATACGCTATGACTAGGGCATTGTCGTCAAATCGCGGCATTGATGTCCTCGCGGCCATTGCCACCAAGCATATTGGCGAAAGCATGGAAGCAGAAGTTTACATTTGGCTGCCCACGCCAGAGGGTAGCCTGCATCCATCTAAGGATACGCCCATCGCTGATGAGGGCAAGGAACTAAGCGTCGCCCGCTGGGCTTTTCAACATCGTCAGAACGCTGGACTTGGAACCACAACTCTGCCTACCGCACGGGGATTATATATCCCGATGTCCACATCCTCTGGAGTATTAGGTGTGGCCGGAATAATCCCCCGCGATGGCGTTATTTTCTCATCAGAAAAAGTTGGCATCATAGAAACCTTTGTTAGCCAAGCCGCCTCCGCTCTAGAACGAGCCATGATTGCCGATATTGCTGAAAAAACCCGTATCGGAGCCGAAACCGAAAAGTTGCGTAATTTATTACTCTCTTCAGTCAGTCATGACTTACGAGCACCAGTAGCCGCAATTGCCGGGGCGAGCAGTACCCTGATGATAGATTCAGGCAAGCTAAATGAACAAGGACGCGATGATCTCCTGCGGGTAATTCATAGCGAATCATCTAGATTATCCAAGATTGTTACCAATCTACTGGATGTAACCAGCTTAGAAACCGGATCTATCAAACTGTCTCGTGAGTATTTCTTTGTGGAAGAGCTGATTGGTTCCGCCTTGCTGCGCGTTAAAGAAACCTACGGGAACTGGGCTATTAATGTTCAAATTGCGGAATTTATCCCTCTGGTATTTGTAGATGGATTATTGATAGAGCAGGTTTTTGTCAGTCTTTTAGAGCACGTTGCCAATCACGGAGAACGCGGCGAAACAGTACGTATAAAAGCCGATGTGGTGGCGGATATGCTGGAGATTAGCATCAGTTACCGTCCTGATGCCGATCGCATGAGCGATGATGCCGTAGATAAATCTCGTGGCGGTGGCCTAGGTCTTGGTATTTGCCGCGGTATTATCACTGCCCACCGAGGGCAGATGCAGGTCAGCCGAGAAGAAAGAGATAATACTGTGAAGGTAACCTTGATTCTACCGATGCGCGATCCCGATGAAGAAAGTGCAACGAGATAAAAATGTTTATCAACAATGCTCTAATAATAATCAATATTATTACCGTTCTTGTCGCTGTTTTTTTATGGAAAAAAAATAGCACATTACAAAAACGCTTACAAAAAAATATCGAAGAAATGCACCGCAACAGCACCACACAAGCAGCACGACTTGAATCTCGTACCGCAATATTGGAATTATTACCCGAACCACTGCTGACCCTTGATGGACAAGTACGGATTATTCGTGCCAATCAAGCCGCGCGACGTTTATTGGGGGAGGATATTGTGAACAAACCGCTCTCCGCAGCAGTACGTGCCGCACCATTATTGGCATCACTGCAAGACGCTCTCTTGCAAGGTAAACGTGCAGAAACAGAATACGTACATTCAGGAGCAGTAGAAAAATTTTTTAGAGTGATTCTAGAGGTTGTGCCGTTTCATCCAGAACAACAAACCCGTTTTATTCTTGTATTTAGTGATGTGACAGCACTTAAACAAGCAGCACGCAGCAAAGCAGACTTCGTTGCCAACGCCAGTCACGAACTACGAACACCCCTTACAACCTTAATAGGATTTATCGAGACATTACAAAGTACCGCAAAAGACGATCCTGAAGCGCGGGCAAAGTTTCTTGGAATCATGCATGAACAGGCTAAACGAATGGTTCGCTTAGTGCAAGACATGCTTTATTTACAACGTATTGAACGTCATTTGCACGAAACCCCGACAGAGCCGTTGCTAATTACTCCCATTATCGACAAGGTAGTGCAAGCACTACATCTCAAAGCCGAACAACGTCGTATGCCCATCGCAGTAGAGATTTGTGATCGAGCAGTAATTCTTGGCAATGAAGAGGAAATGGTTCAGGTAATTCAAAATCTAGTGGATAATGCCATAAAATATGGTCAGGAAGGCACTACAATAGACGTTTCACTAAAAACACTAGAACAGCACGTGTATCTTACCGTGCGTAATATCGGTGAAGGAATAAATAGCCAAGACATTCCCCGCCTGACGGAACGATTTTACCGCACCAAGACAGCCCAAGAAAAAAGCGACAGCGGCACCGGGTTGGGCTTAGCCATTGTTAAGAATATTGTTTCACGCCATGGTGGCAAATTAGAGATAAAGAGCACACCTGGTGCTTTCACCGAATTTCTGGTGATTTTGCCTGCAGCGATTTATAGCGCGTTGCGTAATTAGCAGTAGACATTGATAAAGTCTTCAGCGCGCTATAAGTTATTTTTGTTCGGCTATTCGGCCGCGGCACTTTGTGCCGTGCGCTGGTTGCAACTATACTTTTAATTGTGCAACCAGCTATAGCGGCAGACATTGGGAAAGAGCCAATTATTGCTGACGGCGATACCGCGCTAGATTCTCTAACATTATCCCCGCTAGAGGGTGCCCAGCCTGCTCAGCACGTTGCAAGAACACCACTCCATTTTGGTAGGTTTGCATATCGTTGGCGTTTAACGCATACAGGCGACCCAGCTCATATTGGGCATCCACCACCCCTTGATCAGCGGCAAAGCGAAACCATTTTTCAGCCTCAGCATTGCTTTGCGGAACACCATTGCCGTCTCGGAATAGCAGTCCAAGCCGCCACGCGGCAATCGGACTGCCAAACCTGACGGCAGCAGAATAGTATTGTGCCGCCGTCGCCGGGTTGGCTGAACCACCGAGTCCGCCTTCTTGCATGAGACCCAATGCCACCAAGGCTGGCGGGTAACTGGTTCCGGCGGCATTAAATGCTTGGCGGGCGTATTCTAGGTTCGGTTGTGTCCCCAGCCCGCGCATATATTGTGTGCCTAATAAATATAATAAAAGGGGGTCTTGGCGGCGTGACAACTCAATGTTCAATAAGCGAAAAGACAGAGTATAGTCGCCGCTTGCATAAGCTTGCAAAGCACTGGCAGTGCCTTGGGCAGATGCTGGCATTGCTAAAACAAGCCAGAAAATTATGGTAATAATGTACCGTTGCACCCGCATGAAAAATGCTTATCCTGAACTGCATGACAAGGCAAATATTCATCGCTAGTGATCACGCTGGGGTACGATTAAAAAAAGCCCTAGTGGATTTTTTATGTGCCAAGGGTGAAAAGATCAATGATTTGGGACCTCAAACAGAGGACTCTACAGATTATCCCGATCACGCCAACGATGTTTGCGTTGCTATGCAAAAAAAACCTGATTCCATAGGTATTCTGCTTTGTGGCAGTGGCATTGGTATGAGCATCGCCGCCAATCGGTATCGACATATTCGTGCGGCATTGGTTCACTCTGAAGAGCTTGCCCGCTTGGCCCGGTTGCATAATAATGCCAACGTCTTGGTATTGGGGGCGCGTTTTATATCTGAGGCACTGGCACTCCGGGTGCTTGAAGTGTTTATGGAGACAGGCTTTGATGGCGGACGTCACGCCCAACGCGTTGTAAAACTTGGTTAAATTGTAAGGGCATTTTATTTATGGCAAAAAAACTTAAGGTAGTACTTGCCTATTCTGGGGGATTGGATACCTCGGTTATCCTGAAATGGCTGCAAGATGCCCACAACGCTGAGGTAGTGGCATTTACCGCTGATTTGGGGCAGGGTGAAGAGCTTGAGCCGGCTCGCAAAAAAGCCGAATTGCTGGGATGCCGGACAATTTTCATTGAAGACCTGCGAGAAATTTTTGTTAAAGATTATGTTTTTCCAATGTTCCGGGCTAATGCCCTTTATGAGGGGTGTTATCTTCTGGGCACTTCCATTGCGCGCCCTTTGATTGCTAAACGGCAAATTGAGATTGCTGCTCAAGTGGGGGCGGATGCTGTATCCCATGGGGCTACTGGTAAAGGCAACGATCAGGTGCGGTTTGAATTGACCTATTATGCCCTCAATCCCGATATTCGGGTGATTGCCCCGTGGCGAGAGTGGGATTTGTTATCGCGGGAAAAACTCATCGCTTATGCAGAACAGCATCAAATTCCCATTGCACGGGATAAGCGCGGCGAAGCTCCTTATTCTATTGATGCAAATTTGTTGCACACCAGTTACGAGGGCAAAGCTCTTGAAGACCCGTGGACAGCCCCGGACGAAAGTATGTACCTACGCACGGTCAATCCCGAACAGGCACCTGATGGTCCAGAGGAAATAACCGTTGATTTCGAGGCTGGTGATCCTGTTGCTGTCAATGGAGAGCGGTTTTCGCCGGCAGCACTACTGACCCGGTTGAATGAGCTAGGCGGCAAGCACGGCATTGGTCGTCTTGATCTTGTAGAAAATCGTTTTGTGGGTATTAAGTCTAGGGGGATTTATGAGACCCCTGGCGGTACAATCTGGCTTGCAGCGCGCCGGGCGGTGGAATCTATTACTCTTGATCGTGGTGCGGCGCACTTAAAAGATGAATTGATGCCCCGGTATGCGGAGCTGATTTATAATGGTTTTTGGTTTGCGCCGGAGCGGCTTGCCCTACAAGCGGCCATTGATGCTACTCAAGAGCGCGTGACGGGAACGGCGCGCCTGAAGCTTTATAAAGGCAGCGTATCGGTTACAGGACGACGCTCGCCATATTCTTTATATAGTCAGGCTCTGGCAACCTTTGAAGAGGGTGCTAGCTACGATCATAATGATGCAGCTGGCTTTATCCGCCTCAATGCATTGCGCTTACGAACAGCGGGACGCGTGAAAGGCATAAAATTTCTTGCATGATGCGATACGACAAGTTAGCACCAAAGTATATTTAGGGGTGAAGTTATGCGTCTTGTTCTTTGTCTCTTTATTGTTTTGAATAGTTTTTTTCTGAAGCCCGCAATGGCGCAAACTGGCGTTTCAGAACGCTTATTGATTAATGCTGAAATAACAGCACGTAAATTGCTTAATAACGAAAATTTTTCCGATACCCGTGATATGCTCCGTCGTAGTCGCGCCGTGATTATTGTCCCAAATTTTTATCGTGGCGGCTTTATTCTGGGTGCTGCGGGCGGTACAGGTGTTATTTTAGCCAAGGATAACAGCGGTACATGGGGGTATCCGGGTTTTGTGAACATGGGAAGCCTGAGTGCCGGCCTACAGATTGGTTTTTCCGGGGCTGAGCTTATTGTTTTTGTGATCACGAACGAGGGGTTATCTTCTATTATTAACAATCAGGTGCGCATTGGCGGTAATGCCGGACTCTCTGTTGCTACTTTTGGCGGGGATGTTGGCGGCGCTAAAGGCTTGACCACGGACGCAGACTATATCATTTACGCGAAGTCAGCGGGACTGTACGCTGGACTGTCCCTTGAGGGGTCTGTTATCGAAGCGCGTCCAGATATTGCGCGGGATTTTTATGGTGAGCCTGCGGCGTTGTATCCCATTCTAATTGATAAGAAATACACCGATAGCCGGGCTGATAAACTGCGTGATGTGTTGGTACAACCGCAGCAGTAGCTTGCTTAAATTTCCGTTATGCATTCGCTTGTTTTACTTAATGCCAGAACTTTAGTAACTAAAAATTATAATTTTTGTTATAGAGAGAGGGTGTTGTATCAACTAAAATGAGTAGATTTTAATAGTGCTTTAGGATATAATAATCTCAATTTTTTATAAGAGAGACGTGCTTTATGCCTGAAAATCAAACACAACAACCGCCGCTTCATTTAGAAGACGTTGCAACTATCGCCGTTAGCTTACTTGATGATCAGCAGCGTCTCAATTTTGTTAGAAAAATAAACCCGGTCAAGGTAACGGAAACGGCACTTAGCCTGCTGAATCTTCCCCAATCTATTGAGCTTTCCGCTCGGGTTGCTGCCCATGGCATCGAGGGACGCTACTTGGGATTAACCATCGGTACCGACCAGATTGCCCAAGGTATTCTCGATTATAATGTTACCGGAGAATCTGAATATCTTGAAATTATTGTAGAAGAAATGGCCTCTCGCGGTAGCTTGCCGTTCGAGCAAGACCCAAATTTTCACCGTGTTTCGGCCATTATTACAGCGGCGCAAATGGTAGCCAACGATCTAGGACCAGAAGATCCTGTGGCTCAAGGAATCCTCAAACGCGGTCAAGACTTGGCCAGTCTTACTGCCGGCACTAGGGAGCGGGCGGAAGCGACTAAGGACTTCCTCGACGACCTGTTCGAATACCTTGATCGTAATCTGCCTGGTGGCAAAAAAACAGCCGTTAGTATCCTTAAAAAGAAAAAATAAGTGAAAATAGGTATTTATCCTGGAACTTTTGATCCGCCGACTAATGGGCATTTTGATATTATTAGCCGCGCGGCTCGACTAGTGGATCGGTTGATTGTAGCAGTTGCCCCCAACGCCGGAAAAAATCCTTTGTTTACTGCTGTGGATCGAGTTTCCATGCTGGAAGAACACTTACCGAACCTGAAATTAGTGAGTCTTCCTCAAGTACAAATGATGAGGGGGTTGCTGGTAAACTTTGCTCATGATCATGACGCCACTGTTATCTTTCGCGGCCTGCGTGCAGTGGCAGATTTTGATTATGAATTACAAATGGCGATGATGAATACAAGGCTTTCTCCTCATATTGAAACGGTTTTTCTCATGGCCTCGGAAACCCATCAATTTTTGGCATCAAAGCTTGTTAAGGAAGTCGCTTTTCTTGGTGGCGATATCAGCTCTTTTGTTCCTGAAATAGTCCAGCGGCATCTGTTGGCCATTCATAAGCACGACTAAGCGGCTGATCCATTGTTCGATCAATAATATATTGAGCCACTCTATCGCTGGCAAAACGATTGTGGATACTTTGCCAGCCTGCTTTGGCCACTTCTTGACGGGTAGTATCATGATTAGTGTAAAAGCGTATTTTTTCGCTAAGCTCATCTATGTTACTGTAAAATCCTAGTTCTTCTTCGGTAAATAAATCGGTAAATCCCGTGGCACGATCCACAAAAGTTAATAGGCCATTGCCTATATATTGCGCCATGCGATCGGAGGAATACAGATAATTATCATTCCGGCGGCTAAGGGAGAGTCCCATTTTTGCATCCGCTAAGGCTTCAAGATAGGCGGCTCCACCAATATAGCCTTGTTTCATACCAGGAAGTCGGAACCGGACATCAGGACAGGCTTGTTGCAGAGTCTCTAAAAATGGTGGTCTTTGATCATTTTTCATAATTCCGCCAATAGCATAGAAAACATCTGTGCCCTGATTTGTAAAAGAGAAAGCCTGTCCTGTTTCCATACTAATATCCACAGGATTAGGCATGAAATATACTTTGGCTTTATTCCCGCTTAACGGAGATAATGCCGCCCCTGCGGTGGTGATAAAAACGGTGTCAACACTGTTCAGGCGGTTTTTTATATCAAGAAAATTTTGTTTTTGAAACAATGGGTCAACATTGCGGTAAGCAATCCGTACTTCTGGCAAAAACAACCGTACGGCCGCCAGTGTTGTATTCAAAATCATCTCTGTATGGCCGAGTAATATGATCTGTGGTTTGTATTCTCGACAATATCGGACAAACGCGGCATTCATAGCAGGCAGGCCAAATTGACGGGATAAAAACGGCGTTGATCCTCTGGCAATCAAGCGATCATCAAAATGTAATACGGTATGTCCTAAGCGAATAAAGCCATGTTGTAGCTTTTGCATGATGCCGTAGTGCATATTAGAGCGAAAATGCCCGGCCAGAAGAATACGAAGGGGACGCATTGCATGGTTATAGAAAAATTTTTTTGGGGATGCGAGGGTATTGTATAATATAATTTTTATTAATAATTACATAATCTTATCACTATGATTGGATTGTGGTGGCTGTCTGTGTGCAGGCGGTTTTGTGCAACGAGTGCAGATTCTTATAAAATATGTGATAAAGGTCGTTCCATGCCCTGCTTGGCATGATATGATGATGCCCATGCGGTATTTTTTAGTTTTTTCTTTTGCCATTTTATTCTTTGCTTATTCTGCTCAAGCAGAGGATCCAACACCAATATTGAACAATGGTTCATGGGAAGGTTATCAAATCGCTGAGGGTGATGTAAAAACCTGTTACATGGTGGCCGCCCCTGGCCGACAAGAAGGCGTTGTGGGTTCGCGCAGTGCAGTATATCTTTTTGTGACGCACAAACCTCGCCAGAAACAATTTGATGTGGTCAGTATTGATGCTGGTTATCCATATGAAAAAAATAGCAAATCAACCCTTCAGGTTGGTGCGAAAACCTTTACCCTATCCACCAATGGCTCCATTGCATGGAGTGAAGATATCCGTATCGATCGGGAAATGGTTGAAGCACTCAAGAATTCTTCGGAGGCTATTTTAAAGGGCACCTCCTCACGGCAACAAAAAACCCGTGATACTTTTTATCTCAGTGGTTTTGCCGCTGTTCATAAGGCTATTACAGAGGCGTGTCGTTGATGTTTAGTGTTGAGAAAACTGCTCTTTGTGGCACCGCGCCCGCTTCGGGCTTGGCTTCATTAACGGGGATATCCAAGGCTGATCTTACAGGTAAGCTCAAGGCACTTGGGATGCCCGATTTTCGAGCCAGACAGCTTTGGCATTGGCTCTACACCAAGGGGGCAACGGACTTTTCTCAGATGACCAGTCTTGGTAAAACCGTTCAAGAGGTGTTGGCGCAACACTTTTCGCTGGCGCGACCTTTGGCTACTCAGGATGTGATTTCTTTGGATGGCACCCGCAAATGGTTGCTTCGTTTTGCAGATGGAGCCGAGGTGGAAACAGTGTATATCCCTGATGCGGATCGCGGTACGCTTTGTATTTCCAGCCAAGTCGGTTGTACCCTCAACTGTCATTTTTGTCATACTGGAACACAGGCATGGGCGCGTAATTTAGGGGTTGCGGAGATTGTTGGTCAGGTGCTCTACGCCCGTGATGCCTTGGGTGAATGGGGCAGAGCAGAAGAAAAGCGTCGTATTTCCAACATTGTTCTCATGGGCATGGGAGAACCGCTCTATAATTTTGACAATGTTGCTGCTGCGCTCCACATTCTTATGGACGGTGAAGGTGTGTCGTTGTCAAAGCGTAAAATTACCCTTTCCACTGCCGGGGTGGTGCCGATGATGGATCGGTGTGGCAGCGAGATAGGCGTCAACCTGGCGGTATCCCTGCACGCCGTGCGGGATGATGTTCGTGATATTATTGTGCCCCTGAATCGTCGTTATCCTATTGCCGAGTTGGTGGACGCCTGTCGCCGTTACCCAGGAGCCAGTAATGCTCGGCGGATTACTTTTGAATATGTGATGCTAAAAGGTGTTAATGACAGCGATGCGGACGCTAGGGAACTGGTTGCCTTACTCAAAGATATTCCGGCCAAGGTCAATTTGATTCCCTTTAACCCTTGGCCAGGCGCGCCTTATGAATGCTCTAGCAATAATCGTATTCGATCCTTTGCTGGTATTGTTAACGATGGTGGTTTAGCCGCCCCGGTACGTACCCCACGAGGACGGGATATTCTGGCCGCTTGTGGGCAGTTGAAATCAGCAACGCAGCGGCAACGTAGGTCAGCTCTCGTTACTTAAAGGTGCGATAAAAAATTACTTGACATAACCCCATAAAAAGTTGCAGCCGTCACCTTGACTTCTGTCAAGGGCTTTGATATGTTGACAATAGGCACTCAAAGACCTGGCCAGGCACCGAGGGCTCTACCGCTCTTCTCCTTTTCATCTGTCTACCAAGACACCCAAGGAAGAAAA